>NZ_PHOA01000165.1 GCF_003687455.1 Kocuria tytonicola
GGCTGGGCGTGGCCGACGGCGTCGCGGTGGCGAAGTCCGCCGGGGCGGGCTCGTCGGAACCGCCCGACAGACCGGTGAACGCCACGGCACCCACACCGGCGAGCACGAGCAGCGCGGCACCGCCCAGCGCCGCGGGCGCGAGGTAGCGGCGTGCACCTGTCCCCGGCTCGGAGGTCGTGGCCCCGGTGGGTTGCGAGTCGTCGCCGAATAGATCGTCCTGAATGGAGTTGCCCATGCACTGTTCCCTAAAGATCGCCCGTGAACGCGCGCGGCCGGGCAATGCTCTCCCCTGATCCCGGCCTGCTCACGAGACTGTACCGCGTGCCGTGGGAATCTCCCACTGCAGCACGTGGCTCCGTGGAGCGGGCCTCACGAACGGTTCGCGCCGAAAACGATGTCGTCCCAGCTGGGGACCGAGGACCGCTTGGCCTTGGGGGTGCGGCCGCGGGGCCCGGCAGGCGTGGCTGCGGAGTCGCCCTCGCCATCCTGACCGTCACTCCCTGCTGCGCCCGTGTGCTCAGGGGTCGTCTCCCCGCCCGATCCGGCCGTTGCCGAAGTCTCTGCAGGGTCCGCGCGGTCGGCCTCGCCGTCCGCACCCGCCGGGTCCTGCCGCGCCTGCTCGGCGCGCCCACGCAACGGGGTCACGGACGAGTGCGGCTCGCTCTGGCCGCCCCGGGAGTCGTCCTCGGTGTCATGCTCCGTCTCCGTGACGTCCACCCAGGGCTGCGGGGCGTCGGTGTGGACGGTGCCCTCCGGGGCGTCGTCGTGCTGGGCGGCGGGGGTGCCGGTTCCGGAACCCTGACCGGCCACCGGCGTGGAATCGTCCACGATCTCGATCCCGTCCTGCTGCAGCGCCTGTGCCTCGGCCACCTGCGAGGCGGCGGGCTGGATCGGGCGGTCGAAGACGGGGGAATCCACCGGTGCGTCGATGGGGCGGGGACGCTGCTCCACCTGGCCCATTCCGCGTCCGAGGATCTCCGCGAGACGGTCGTCGCCGTCCTCGTCGGTCCCGAGACGCCGGCCGCGGCGCGACTGCAGCACGTCCAGCAGCTCGTCCGCCTGGCTCGCCTCGTGCTGCAGCTGCCGCAGCTGCGGGCTCGGTGCGCTCACCGGCGCCGCCGGGGCCGCGGCGCCGAGGGGGCCCGTCTCCCGGGGTTCCTCGCCGAGCGCGTGGGCCCACTCGTTCTCGGGCCGCACGGAGCGGGTGACCGGGTTGTAGCTCCACTGCGCCGGGCCCTCGGAGCCGGGTCCGGCGGCGTCGTGGTCCGTCACGGTGAAGCTCAGCTGGACGGTCCACAGGTGGTCCTCGCGCAGCCAGGCATCCCAGTCGAACGAGGCGCGGTCCACCCCGAGGCGCGGGGCGCGCTCGGAGACCGTCTCCTCCAGGGTCTTGGGCTCGCCCTCGAAGACGGAGCGGTAGCCGTCGTGCGAGGGGTTCGTGCCGGACACCGTGACCCGGCACGCCTCCGTCACCATGTGGGAACGCTCGGCGAGGATGGGCCACTCGTAGCGCTTCACGCGCTCGGGCTCCCACCCGGACTCGGCGACGACGTCGTCCACGCTGGCACCGGCGCGGAACCGGGCCTGGATGTCGCGCGGACCGAAGGAGGATGCGCCGCGGCCACGGGCCGGAGGCTTGCGGCGCGTGTGCTGGATCGTCTGCCGCAGCTGCTGGTCGATCTTCAGCCGGTACCGAGTGGAATCGGGGGTCTCCACGATGAGGTGCTCACCGTCGTCGTGCACTGCCACCAGGCGCAACTGCTCCATGCTGTCCTTCCCTCACCGGCGCGCCGCCCACGTGTCCCGTGGGGCGCGACCGCGCGTACGTGGCGCCAGTCTACTGGCAGGCCCCGGCAGGGACCGCAGGAGTGGGGACGGGGGCGTGCCGCGGCATCGCAGGAGGAGCAGCAGGCCGGCCGGGATTCGCCGCGCGCGGGGCCGAGGACCACCGCCGGAAACCGCAGGAGACCGGGAACGAAGTGCGTGCCGCGAGGTGTGCAGCACACGGCCGTGTGCCCTGTGAGAGAACTCCCCTGGGGGTACTGGCTTTTTCCGCCCCCATGGTGAACAATCTACGCGACACGGCCCCGGGGGAGATCGCCCGGGAACCGTTTCTCACAGCGATCTCGTGAAGACCGGTTGGAGCGGATAGACACATGGCCACAGACTACGACGCGCCGCGCAAGCAGGACGAGGACCTCAAGGAAGACTCCATCGAGGAGCTCCAGTCCCGGCGGTCGGACCACCAGTCCGGAAGCGTTGACGAGGACGAGGCCACCGCGGCCGAGAGCTTCGAGCTGCCCGGCGCGGACCTCTCCAACGAGGAGCTCTCCGTGGTGGTGCTCCCCGCGCAGGACGACGAGTTCACGTGCGGCTCGTGCTTCCTCGTGCGCCACCGTTCGCAGCTCGCCGAGGAGCGCAACGGTGTGAAGTACTGCCACGAGTGCCTGGGCTGATCCCGCAGGCACCACGACGACGGGCGGTCACCCTGGTGGGGTGACCGCCCGTCGTCGTCTGCGGCCCCGCTGTCCCGCCCCTTCGCCCTGCGGCACTGCACGGCGCGCCCGGCAGGCCCGGGAGGGCGCGGGGGAGGCGCTGCGGGGTGTCTCAGCGCGGTGCGGAGCTGACGGCGCGCCGCTGTCCCTCGTTGATCGCCCGCGCGAGCTCGTCCGGGTGG
>NZ_PHOA01000166.1 GCF_003687455.1 Kocuria tytonicola
CGCCCGATCTCGTGGCGCGCGTCCGGGAGAAGCTGCGCACCGAGCCCGTCGAGGACCTGCGCCTGGACCTGGAGGACGGCTACGGCGAGCGCCCGGACGCCGAGGAGGACGCGGATGCCGTGGCCGCCGCCCGCACGGTGGCGGCGTTCGCCCGGAACCGCGCCTCGGGCGCGGCCGCCGCCCCGGCATTCGCGGGCATCCGCTTCAAGTGCCTCGAGGCGCCCACCCGGGCGCGCGGGCTGCGCACCCTGGACCTGTTCCTGAGCACGCTGGTGCGCGAGGGCGGTCTGCGGGAGGCGGGGATCAGCGAGGACGGTCTGCCCGCCGGTCTGGTGCTCACGCTGCCGAAGGTCTCTGCGGTGGCGCAGGTGCATGTGATGGTCGAGGCGTGTGCCTCGTTCGAGGAGACGCTCGGCCTGCCCGCCGGGCGGCTGCGCTTGGAGATCCAGATGGAGACCGCGCCCATGATCCTGGGCCTTGACGGCACGTGCCCCATCCCGGCCATGCTGCGCGCCGCGGAGGGCCGGGTGTCCGCGCTGCACTACGGCACGTACGACTACTCGGCGTCCCTGGGGATCTCGGGGCAGTTCCAGTCCTTGGAGCACCCCGCCGCGGACCACGCCAAGAACGTGATGCAGGTGGCCGTGGCCGGCACGGGGGTGCGGCTCTCGGACGGCTCCACCAACCGGCTGCCCGTGGGTGATCCCGTGCAGCGCCGCGAGACCTGGGCGCTGCACGCACGCCTGGTGCGCCGGTCCCTGGAGCGCGGCATCTACCAGGGCTGGGACCTGCACGCCCACCAGCTGCCCACGCGCTACCTCACCAACTACGCGTTCTACCGGGGCGCGTTCGACGACGCCGCACGCCGCCTCGTCGCGTACGCCGGGCGGTCCGTGCCCGGCATCGAGACGGCAGACGTGGCGGACGAGCCCGCGACCGCCCGTGCCCTGGCCCGCTATGTGGTGCGAGGATTGCTGTGCGGTGCGGTGGGCGAGGACGAGCTGCGCACCGCCGGCCTGAACCCCGCGAAGGTGCGGGCTGTGGCGAACCCGGGCGCAGCGGCGTCGTCGTCCGCGCCTCAGACCGCATGAGCCCCGAGACAGGAGAGATCGCATGACCGAGCGCACGTACTGGGCCACCCACGGCGGGCACCCGCCGCAGACGGACCTGCTCACCGACCGGGCGATGTTCCGGGAGGCGTACGCGGTGATCCCGCGGGGCACGCAGCGGGACATCGTGACGTCCTACCTGCCGTTCTGGGAGGACACACGGCTGTGGGTGCTCGCGCGGCCCATGACCGGTTTCGCGGAGACGTTCTCGCAGTACCTCGTGGAGGTCGCTCCCGGTGGCGGCTCCGACCGGCCCGAGGACGATCCGGACGCGGAGGCCGTGCTGTTCGTGATGGAGGGCTCCCTGGAGCTGACCCTCGGCGACGAACCCGGGGACGGCGACACCCATACCCTGGAGCCCGGCGGGTACGCGTTCATCGCCCCCGGGGAGACGTGGACCGCGCACAACACCGGCACGCAGGACACCCGGTTCATGTGGATCCGCAAGCGGTACCAGAAGGTCGCCGGCGTGGAGAAGCCCGAGTCCTTCGTGACCAACGAGCAGGAGATCGAACCCACCCCCATGCCGGGGACCGAGGGCCGCTGGGCCACCACCCGCTTCGTGGACCAGAGGGACCTGCGCCACGACATGCACGTGACCATCGTGACGTTCCTGCCCGGCGGGATCATCCCGTTCGCGGAGACCCACGTGATGGAGCACGGGCTCTACGTCCTGGAGGGCCAGGCCGTGTACCGGCTCAACGAGGACTGGGTGGAGGTCCAGGAGGGCGACTTCATGTGGCTGCGCGCCTTCTGCCCGCAGGCCTGCTACGCCGGCGGCCCCAAGCCGTTCCGGTACCTGCTGTACAAGGACGTGAACCGGCACGCGCCGCTGTCCCTGGGAGGGCACGCGGGGCGGTAGTTCCTCCCTGTGGCGAACGCGAGACCGCCGGGGACGAGGAGTCGTGCCCGGCGGTTCGTTCGTCGGTCACCGCTCGCGGTGCTCCTCGGCGAGCATCGCGTACCCCAGGCCGTCGTGCCACTGGCCGTCCCGGTGCAGGGACTCCTTCACGGTGTGGATCTCCCGCCGCATCCCCACCTTTTCCATGACCTTCCAGGACCCGGTGTTCTCCGCGAAGCAGCTGGCCTCCACCCGGTGGACGCCCATGTCGAACGCGATGGACAGACCCTCGCGCACGAGTTCCGTGGCGATGCCTTGCCCCTGGGCCCAGGGCGCCACCACCCAGCCGAGCTCCACCTGCTGCCCCCTGGCACGTTCCGCCACGTCCGCCTGGGACCAGGCATCCTGCTGCTTGACCATGAGATAGCCCGCGAGCCGCCCGTCCCAGCGGGCCATCAGGTGGGTGGTGACGAGGGCGTCCCAGTCCGCCCGGAACTCCTCCCGCGTCGCGTAGACCCTGGTGGTCCAGCGGTTCAGCGCAGGATCGCTCTTCAGCTCCCACACCACGTCCGCGTCCTCCGGGCTCAGCCGGGCCACGGTGAGCCGCTCGGTACGGCGGGGCCAGGTGAGGTCGTCCAGAGTTCGGGGCATGGGCTCAGGATAGCCAGACGTGGTTGCCCGCCCGCAGCCCGTCCGCCCTGCCCACCCT
>NZ_PHOA01000167.1 GCF_003687455.1 Kocuria tytonicola
GCCCCGACCAAGCCGGGCAAGGGCACGGCCACCGGTGCCGGGGTCGGCAGCGGCGGCTAGCGGCCCGCCCGTTCCCGGGCAACCCGAGCACGTGCCAGGCCCCGGAGCCGCACCCTCGGTGCCACGCCCCGGTGCTCCTCGACCGGCCGGGGTGTCACCAGAGCAGTGCGGGCACCAGCCGTTCCTGATCCGTGAGGGACCCGTGCTGACCCACCATGGCCAGGGGTCGCGTGCCCTGCCGTGAGACGTCGTAGAGAGCGAGCTCCTCACGCGCGAGCACCCAGACGTCCCCCGCACGGTGGAGCAGTTGCGGATCGGGTGCCGCACCGAAGTACCCGTCCTGCGCGAGGTCCGCGCGGGTGAGCACCCACACGGCGTCCCCGAAGCGGGCACGCCACGCGGCGGCCACACCCTCGGGATCGACGCCCGGGGACACGTGCAGCTGCACCGCCCGGGGTTCGCCCGCGGTGTGCCGCACGCCCGACAGCAGCGCGGGATCGGCGCTCACGTCCACCCTGTGCTCCTGCGCCACATCCACCATGCCGTGGTCCGCGGTGAGCAGCACCCTGGTGTTGGTGGGAAGCCGTGACACGAGCCGCCTGACGGCGGAGTCCAGCTCCTCCAGGGCGTGCAGCCACGCGTCCGAGCGCCAGCCCTCACGGTGCCCGGTCTTGTCGAGCTCGTCCCAGTAGAAGTAGACGAGCCCCCTGCGGCCCTCCGTGAGCTGCTCCAGGGTTCGCGCCGTGCGCGCGTGCACCCCCTGAGCCCCCACGAAGCGGCCTCCGCGCAGGGCCGCTCGGGTCAGCGCCGAGGACTCGAACCGGGGTGCGCTCACCGTGGCGGCGGCCACGTGCGGCGCCGAGCGCTCCAGCACCGTGGGCCGCTGCTGCCACGCGAGCGGGTCCAGGTCCGCGGGCCACTGCCCGAGCATGTTGACCACGCGGTCCCGCTCCGGGTCCAGGACCTCGTAGCCCAGCATCCCGTGCCGCCCAGGCGGTTCACCGGTGCCGAGGCACGAGAGGGAGACGGACGTGGTGGAGGGGAACGCGGCGTCGAGCTCCCCGAGGGACTCGGCGCCGCGCAGCGTGGGGGCGTAGCCGCCGACCTCGCGTAGCAGCCGGGAGCCGAGCCCGTCCACGAGCACCACCACGTAGCGCTGGGCGGAGGGCAGGCTCAGCGCGTTGCACTCGCCCGGAACCCCCACCGCGGCGGCCGCCGAGGAGAGCACCTCCGCGATGCTGCGCGTGCCGTAGCGCGGGGGCGCGGGCAGCGCGGGGGCGGCCGCCGCGTCGTCGGAACTCACGAGGTGCGCCCCGCGTCCCGGCCGTTGTGCCGGTGCCCGAAGCGTGTGCGGGGTGCCGCGGCGTCCTTGCGCGCCGGGGCCTGGTGGACGGGCGTCGGGGCGATCTGCGCCCCCGCGTCCGTGAGCGGCGCCACGTTGGCCCGCCGCAGGGTCCGGGCGAACTCGCGGGCGCCCTCCACGGCGTCCCGGCCGTCCGCCTCCGAGCTGATGCGCATGACCACGTCCTCGCTCGCGGCGGTGCCCGTGTAGCCGTGGTCCGCCTGGCACTCGGGGTCCTCGCACATGGCCGGGTACAGCTCGAGCTGCTGGGTCCCGGTCCAGCTCACCGCGAGGTTCAGCTCCATGATGGCAGTACCCGGTTCGTAGTTCTGCGGCTGGTGGTAGGCATAGCTGAGGGTCACCGAGCGGATCTGGGAGATGGGGACCGTCTCGGTGGACACGCGCGCCACGGCGTCCGCGCCGGTCTCGTCGAAGCTCTGGTCGTCCACGTGCGTGATGTGCAGGACGTCCTCGGCGAGCACCAGCGCGGTGATGTGGCGGTGCAGCTCCGTGTTGGTGAAGTGGGTCTCCAGCTGCACGAGGTGGGACACGGGACGCCTGCCGTCCAGGGAGTCCTTGACCACGTCCGAGACGAGCTGGGGGTAGAACCCGGCCTTTTCGATGTCCTGGATCAGCCGGGAACCATCGGGTGCTGAGTAAGTCATGGCGCCATTGTCCTCCACCGCGCCGCCCTGAGCACACCCCGCACCTCGTGGGTCACTGCATGACCTCCGGCCGGAGGGGTCGCAGGATCACGGGGTGACGACGCACGAGACGGTTCCGTCCTCCAGCTGCGTGCACACGGGTGTGCCCTCCGGGGCGGGCGTGGTGGCGTCCTCGGAGGGCGTTGCCCGTGGTGCCGGCCCACTCGGCGCAGCAGACTCCGGGCCACCCGGGGCCACACCGCCGGACCAGTTCGCCAGCACGGGCCCCAGCCACACGTAGCCCGCCACGAGGGCCAGTGCCGCGAGCGCCAGGGCCGCCAGCCACCACGGCCACCGCGCGCGCCCACGACGCCCCGGCTCCCGACGGCGCGTTGTCCCGTTCCCGGGCGTCGCCCCATCGGTGGTGCCCCCCGCAACGGAGCCGTCCGTTCCACCGTCACCGGTGGCCGAGATGCGCACGGTCCGCTCCCCCGGTGGGATCGCCTCGTCGGAGGAACGGTGCGGATGCGGGGAGTCGACGGGGCCCGCGGTCGTGGTCGGGGGCTGCCGCGTGGTGATCTCCCCCGGGTGCTCCGGGTGGGACTGCCTCTCCACGCGAGCGGGGGCGGAG
>NZ_PHOA01000168.1 GCF_003687455.1 Kocuria tytonicola
CGCCCGGACACCGCCGCCCGCCCCACCGCGGGCGCGCAGGGCGGGGGCGCGGCGTCGCCGCCGTCCGCCCCCGGCCGGGACGCCGGTGAGCGGTCCGCGCAGGATGCCCCCCTGGACCGTGGCCCGTCCTCGCAGGCCCCGACATCGCACGAAGCGGGCGAGCCGACAACCCCGGTGGTCGGCGTGCTCGCGCTGCAGGGCGGCGTGGTGGAGCACGTGCGCGCCGTGGAGTCCCTGGGCGCCCGCGCCGTGAAGGTGCGCGCCCCGGAGGACCTGGCGGGCCTCGACGCCCTGATCCTGCCCGGCGGAGAGTCCTCCACGGTGGACCGGCTGTGCCGCACGTTCGGGCTGTTCGAGCCGCTGCGGGGCGCGATCCGCGGCGGTCTCCCCACGCTCGGGACCTGCGCGGGGCTCATCATGCTGGCCACGCAGATCGAGGACCCGGCACCCGGCCAGCAGTCACTGGGTGTGCTGGACGTGAGCGTGAACCGCAACGCGTTCGGCTCGCAGGTGGCGTCCGCGGAGGTGGACCTGGCGTGGCTGGGCCCGGCGAGCGGCGTCGTGGGCCCCGGCGACCACCTGAAGGCCGCGTTCATCCGCGCGCCCGAGGTCACCCGGGCGGGGGACGGCGTGGAGGTCCTGGCCCGCCACCGCGGGGCCGTGGTGGCCGTGCGGCAGGACAACGTGCTGGGCATCAGCTTCCACCCCGAGCTCATGGGGGACACCACGCTGCACCGGCTGCTGCTGGACAGTGCGAGGTGACCGGGCGGCGGCGTCGAGAACGTCCCGAGGCGCCGCCTCCGCCCGCGGAGACTTCAACACACCGCCCCTGCGGAGACACCGCGCGCCCACCTCTCACCTGGTCCTCGCCCACGCTGGCTCGAATACCGCGGCGCCGGCGGTGCGGGCGGCACCCGAGCACGACGCCGCACCACGTCTTCTGACGCAACACATCTCGCCTTCCGGTGCTGAAACGGTGTAGACCTGACTCCCTTGACCACTTCGACGGAGGACCTCTTGGCCGGCTTCACCACTCGCACCATCCACGCACTGCACGACGTCGCCCTGGGCGCCGTGGTGCCCCCGATCCACACGGCCTCCACCTTCCTGCAGCCCACCGAGGGCGGGGAGGGCCCGTTCGAGTACCAGCGCGGGTCCAACCCCACCCGCACCGACGCCGAGACCACCCTCGCGGCCCTGGAGGGCGCCCGGCACTCGTTCGCGTTCTCCACCGGCATGGCCGCCACCGGTGCCGTGCTGGGCACCCTGCACTCCGGGGACTCCGTGATCATGGGCCTGCCCGTGTACGGCGGCAACTACCGCTGGGCCACCATCGAGCTGCCCAAGCGCGGTGTCACCACGCACTTCCACGACGACCTCAACCAGCTCACGGACGAGGACTTCGACGAGAGCACCCGCATCGTGTTCCTGGAGACCCCGAGCAACCCCACTCTGCGCGTGACCGACATCCGCCGCGTGGTGGAGCTGGCGCACCGCCACGGCGCCCTGGTGGTGGTGGACAACACGTTCCTGACCCCCTACCTGCAGCGGCCCCTGGGGCTGGGCGCGGACGTCACCGTCCAGTCCGCCACCAAGTACCTGGGCGGGCACGGGGACCTGCTGGGCGGCGTGGTGAGCACGAACGACGACGCTCTGGCCGAGCAGGTGCACCTGGCACAGATGGTCTCCGGCGGGGTGCTCTCCCCCATCGACTCCTACCGCCTGATCCAGTCCGTGAAGACCCTCGGCATCCGGCTGGACCGGCAGCAGGAGAACGCCCGGAAGATCGTGGAGTTCCTGCGCGGGCGCGAGGAGGTCGCTCGCGTCCTGGTCCCCGGCTCGTACGACGAGACGGAGGCCCGGATCCAGGAGTCCCAGGCGGACGGACCCGGCGGCCTGTTCTCCTTCGAGCTCGTGCCGGGCAAGGACGTCCGCGCGTTCCTGGGTGCCCTGGAGATCTTCGGCTTTGCCGTGAGCCTGGGCGGGATCGAGTCCCTGATCTGCCTCCCCACCTCCATGACCCACGGGGCGTACTCCCCCGAGGACCGGGAGACCGCCCACCTGACCGAGAACCTGCTGCGCGTGGCCGTGGGCATCGAGGACGTCGAGGACCTGCTCGCGGACCTCGCCCAGGCCCTCGACGCCGCGTGAGCCCCGAATTCCCCATGACACCGCAGCTGCCGAGCCGACGAGCTCTCCTGGGCGCCACAGGGCTGGTGGGGCTCAGCGCCGTCCTGGCGGCCTGCTCCCCGGACGACGGCGCACCGGAGGGTTCCGCAGCCATGCCCGCCGGGGACGCCCTGCAGCGGATCCAGGACGCGGGCGAGGTGCGCATCGGCATGGAGGGCACGTTCCGCCCCTACGGCTACCACGACGGCTCCGGTGCGCTGGTGGGCTTCGAGAAGGAGATCGGGGACCTCGTGGCCCGTGACCTCGGGGTGCGCGCCACCTTCGTGGAGACCCAGTGGGACTCGCTGATCGCGGGGGTGGACGCGGGCCGCTACGACCTGGTCATGAACAACATCGCCCCCACCGCCAAGCGCAAGGAGGCGTTCGACTTCTCCGTCCCCTACGCCGTCTCCCAGGGGCGGGTGGGGGGCCG
>NZ_PHOA01000169.1 GCF_003687455.1 Kocuria tytonicola
CACCAACCGCGCTCCGCGAGGCGGTGCGGGGCGGGGAGGTCCGCCACGTTGATGCCCACCATGGCCTCGCCCAGCCCGCGGGAGGCGTCCGCGATGCGGGCGGGGTCGTCGTAGTACGCGGTGGCGGCCACGATGGCGCGGGCACGCTCGGCCGGGTTGCCGGACTTGAAGATGCCCGAGCCCACGAACACGCCGTCCGCGCCCAGCTGCATCATCATGGCGGCGTCCGCGGGGGTGGCAACGCCACCGGCGGTGAACATCACGACCGGCAGCGAGCCCGTGCGCGCCACCTCGGCCACGAGCTCGTAGGGCGCCTGCAGCTCCTTGGCCTTGACGTACAGGGCGTCCGGGGCGGCGGTGTGGAGGGCCTGCAACTCCGCGATCTGCGCGCGGATGGTGCGGATGTGCTTGGTGGCCTCGGAGACGTCACCCGTGCCGGCCTCGCCCTTGGAGCGGATCATGGCCGCGCCCTCGGTGATCCGGCGCAGCGCCTCACCGAGGTTGGTGGCGCCGCACACGAAGGGGACGTCGAAGCGGTGCTTGTCGATGTGGTTGGCGTAGTCCGCGGGGGAGAGCACCTCGGACTCGTCGATGTAGTCCACCTTGAGGTGCTGCAGCACCTGCGCCTCCACGAAGTGCCCGATCCGCGCCTTGGCCATCACCGGGATGGAGACGGTGTCGATGATGGACTCGATGAGGTCCGGATCGCTCATGCGGGCCACGCCGCCCTGCGAGCGGATGTCTGCGGGCACGCGCTCCAGGGCCATCACGGCCACCGCGCCGGCATCCTCGGCGATCCGTGCCTGCTCGGCGGTGACCACGTCCATGATCACGCCGCCCTTGAGCATGTCCGCGAGCCCGCGCTTCACGAGGCGCGAACCGGTCACGGGAGCGGGGTTCTGGACGGAGGTCTGCGTGGTGTCAGTCATGCGGTTCATCCTGACGCCCTGAGTGGCCCAGGAACAGAGCCATAATTGGGGGAAATGGCTGGTCCACGCAGGAGCGGCCCCACGTCAGGAGGATCTGGTGCGCCACCCCCGGGACATCGACCTGCCCCTCACCGTGGACCGCACCTCCGGGGTGGCCCTGGGTGAGCAGCTCGTGCGCCGGGTCCGCGACCTCGTGGCGCGCGGCGTCCTGCGCCCCGGTGACCCGCTGCCGTCCTCCCGGGCGCTCGCCGCCCGCCTGGGCATCTCCCGCGGCACCGTGACCGCGGCGTGGGACGTCCTCGCGGGGGAGGGATACCTCGTGGCGGACCGCGGTGCCACACGGATCACACCGTCCCTGCACCTGGACCGGGAGCCCGCGCGTCCCACGCCACCGTCCGCTGCGCCGCTTGCCCCGCACCCGGCCCGCCCAAGGCCTGCCCGCACGACCACGCCCTGCACGACGTCGCCCGGCCGCCCGGGTGCCGCGCCGTCCCTCGCGGCCCCGGTGGTACCGCACCGGACCCCGCCGGACGCGCGAGGCGCGGCCACCCCCCACGAGGAGGGCCTCCTCGACCTGCGCCCGGGTGCGGGTCCCGTCACCTCGCTGGACACCCCCGCGTGGCGCGGGGCGTGGCGGAACGCCGCGGGCGCCGCGGCCACCGGGGAGACCGCGGAGACATCCCTCCAGGGGCATCTTTCCGCCTACCTGCGGCTCAGTCGCGGGATCGTGCGCGCTCCGGAGGAGATCCTCGTCACCGCCGGGGTCCGGGACGGGCTGCAGCTGGTGCTGCGGGTCCTGGGCCTGGCGCGGCGTCGGACCCTGCGGGTGGCGGTGGAGAACCCGGGCTACCCCGCGCTGCGCCGGGTGGTGGCGGCCACCGGGCACACCGCGCAGCCCATCCCCGTGGACGCGCACGGGCTGGACCCCGCGGTGCTGCCCGCCGGGAGCTGGTCCGGGGCGGGCCGCTGGGACGTGGCCGCGCCGCCGGACGTCCTGGTGCTCACCCCCGGCCACCAGTACCCGCTGGGCGGCACCATGCCGGTGAGCCGCCGCGCGGAGCTGCTGTCCTGGGCGCGCGAGCACGGTGCGGTGGTCATCGAGGACGACTACGACTCCGAGCTGCGCCACACCGGCCAGCCCCTGCCCGCCCTCGGGGCACTGGACACCGCCCGCGACACCGTGGTGACGCTCGGCAGCTTCGCCAAGGTGCTGGGCAGTGCGGTGGGAGTGGGGCACCTCGTGGCCCCCGCGCCCCTGCTCCCGGAGCTCCTGCGGGCCCGGGCGGACCTGGGCTCGCCCGTGTCCCGAGTGGCCCAGGACGCCATCGCCCGGTTCATGGACGCGGGCGAGTTCCAGCGCCACACCGCCCGCATGCGCCGCTCCTTCCGCCGACGCCGCTCGCTCGTCTCGGACGCGCTGGACCCCCTCCCCGGGGTGGTCGTGGCCCCGATGGCCGGGGGCGCGCACGCCGTGGTCGAGGTTGCGGACGAGGCCGCCGCGGTGGCGGGAGCGCGGGAGCGCGGGGTGCTCGTGAGCGGGCTGCGGGACTACTGGGCCGGCGGGGCCGCTGCGGGTGCCCCGGAGCGGCGGGGTGCGGCGTCGTCACCCGGGGAGGGACTGGTGCTGGGGCTCACGGCGCGGGAC
>NZ_PHOA01000016.1 GCF_003687455.1 Kocuria tytonicola
GGACGGCCTGGGGCGGGCAGAAGAGGCGGACGGGGGCGAAGCGCGATTCCCCCAGTCCCTGGGAGATGTTCACGGGCACGCCGCGGTGGGTGATCAGGCCCTTGCAGAGGGCCGGGTCCAGGTCGCAGTTGCTGACCAGTGCGCGCCCACCGGGCAGGCACACCTGGCCGCCGTGGGTGTGGCCCGCGAAGACAATGTCAGCCCCGTCCCGCGCGAAGCGGTCCAGGGTGCGCAGGTACGGTGCGTGGGCCACACCGATGCGGACGCCCGGGGCCTCGGTGCCGGGCGCAGGGAAGCCGGGGTGGCGGTCGTAGTGCAGGTGGGGATCGTCCACGCCCGAGAAGTCGATGAGCGTGCCCGCAATGCGCAGCCGGTCGGAGCGGTTGACGAGGCCCGTCCAGCCGCGCTCGTCGAAGGCCCGGTGCATGTCCTCGGTGGGCAGCCGCGGGGCCTCGTCCTTCTTCTCGCTCGCGGTGGTGCGCCACAGGTAGCGGGCCGGGTTCTTGGGGCGCGGCGCGAAGTAGCAGTTGGACCCGGGCACGTACACGCCCGGGAAGGCGAAGAGCGGCCCCAGGATCTCCAGCAGGTACGGCAGCGCGGCCATGTGGGAGAGGTTGTCGCCCGTGTCCACCACCAGGTCCGGCTCCAGCGCCGCGAGGGAGTGCACGAAGCGCTTCTTGGCCTCCTGGCCCGGCACGGTGTGGAGGTCGGAGATATGCAGGATCCGCAGCGGCCGCGAGCCCGCGGGCAGCACCCGCACGGTCTCCTCCCGCAGCTGGAAGCGTCGGCGTTCGCCGAACACCGCCCAGCCGAGCGTTCCCGCACCCGTGGCGACGAGGCCCGCCCCGGCCCCCGCGAGGATGCGGGTGACCGGGGCGGGCGAACCGGAGCTGCGGCTCATCACTTCTTCGTGGACAGCACGCTGGCGGGGGGCTCGGAGAACGGCTTGGTGCTGTAGCTCGGAGCCACCTCCTGCATGTACTTCTGCCACTGCCCACCGGCATAGGTGGCACCGTCCACCCAGTCCGTGCCCGATCCGCCGCTCTTGCCGCCGATGTTCAGCCCGTTGAGGGAGCGGGAACCGTACTGGTAGTTGCCCACCCACGAGGCGGTGGCGAGCCCCTTGGTGTAGCCGAGCATCCAGGTCTGCGTGGAGTTGTCCGTGGTGCCGGTCTTGGCGGCCGAGGCGTTCGGCAGTCCGATCCCGCGCTGGTACGCGGACCCCTTCACGAGCACCTGTTCCAGGACGTGGTTCACGCCCTGGGCCACTTCCTTCTTGATGACCTGCTGGCACTTGTCCGCGGGGACCTCGTAGGTCTTGCCGCGGGCGTCGCGCACGTCGGTGATGGCGCGGGGTTCGCACATCACGCCGTCGTTCGCGAACGCGGAGAACGCCCGGGCCATGGTCATGGGGGAGATGTCCGCCGAGCCACCCAGCAGGGCGGAGAGCACGGTGGTGTCCACCGGGTCCCCGGTCTTGCCGTCGTGGATGCCCAGCGCCTTGGTGATGTTCCCGATGGCGCACAGGTCCAGGTCCGCGGCCATGGCGTAGAGGGCCGAGTTGATGGAGTTGTAGATGCCGTAGTCCACGTCCATCACCTTGTTGTAGCCCTCGGTGGCGTTCTGGAAGGACAGGCCGTTGCCGTCCGTGCCGGGCTCGATCTTGTACCCGTTGGGAAGGCACGAGGCCTTCCACTGGTAGTCCGCCGGGTAGTTCAGCCTCCGGGCGTCGATGCTCGCCTTCACGCCCTTGCCCGAGTTGATCCACTCGGCCAGGGTGAACGGCTTGAACGTGGAGCCCACCTGGAAGCCGCCCGCGCCGCCCACGTTGGAGTCCACGTTGAAGTTGTACGTGGTGTTGGAGTCGCCCTCGGCACCCGAGTAGTTGGTGTTCTGCGCCATGGAGACCACGTGGCCGTTGCCGGGCTCCAGGGAGATCAGCGCCGTGGACACGTTGTCCGGGTTGTTGTCCTTGGGCTGCGTGGCGTTGACCTGGGTCTCGGCCGCCTTCTGGGCCTTGGGGTCCAGCGTGGTCCTGATGGTCAGACCGCCGCGCTGCAGCGTGGCCAGGCGCTCCTCCGGCGTGGCGCCGTAGGTGTCCGACTGCATGACCTGGTTCTCCACGTAGTCGCAGAAGTACGGAGCGGACTTGGCCGCGGTGCACCCGGAGCTGGTGTGGTGGATGTCCAGGTTCATGGGCTCCTTGGCGGCCTGCTCCGCCTGCTGCCGGGTGATGGCACCGGTCTGCACCATGGTGTCCAGGACGATGCTGCGCCGCTGCGTGGAGGCCTCCGGATTGACCTCGGGGTTGTAGTAGTTGGGGGACTGCACCATGCCCGCCAGGGTGGCGGACTGGGCGATGCTCAGCTCGGAGGCGTGGATTCCCCAGAAGTACTGGGACGCTGCCTCCACCCCGTAGTTGGAGCCGCCGAAGAGGACGACGTTGAGGTAGCCCTCCAGGATCTCGTCCTTGGACTTCTCCTGCTCCATGGAGATGGCGAGCTTCATCTCCTTGATCTTGTCCACCACGCCCTTGTCCGCGCCGATGGTGCTGGCCTGCTCACCATTGCGGACCTGCTGGTCGATGATGAGGTTGTTCACGTACTGCTGCGTGATGGTGGAGGCGCCCTGGCGGTTGCTCGGACGCAGCAGATTGTTGCCGATCGCGCGCACGATGCCCCACGGGTCCACACCGCCGTGGTCGTAGAAGTCACGGTCCTCGATGGAGAGCAGCGCCTTCTGCATGTTGGGGGAGATCTCCTTCAGCGGCACCGGCTCGCGGTTCTGCGCGAAGAACTTGGCGATCTCCGTGCCGTCCTTGGCCACCACGGTGGAACTCTGGGACACCGGCCCCGACTCCATGTCCGAGGGCAGGGACTTGAACCATCCGATGGAGGCGTTCGCGGCCGCTCCTGCGGCCGCGGCGGGGGGGATGAGAAGCCCGGCCGCCACCACTCCGGCCACGACGGCGACGGCGATGAACGCGACGACGTTGCCCAGAACCGAGGTGGGCTCGGAGCCCGAGTTTTTGCGTGATGCCATTGCGCCAGTCTACAAGCCGGGCCCGCACGGACGGGCCACAGCGCGGGGCGGCCCACTGTGATTTTCCCGGGGCGGGTCTCGCCCGGTCAGGGGCCGGGACCAGTAGTGTGGGGCCATGACCACTTGGGAATACGCCACCGTGCCGCTCATGATCCACGCCACCAAGCAGATTCTGGACAACTGGGGGGACGACGGCTGGGAGCTCGTCACCGTCCTGCCCGGAACCCAGGCCGCGGACACCCCGGCCGGGAACATGAACGCGCCGGCGCAGACCAACCCGATCGCCTACTTCAAGCGCCCCAAGAACTGACGTGGAGAGGCCGGACGCCATGAGCGGCACCTGTGAGCAGCGTCTCGCGCAGCTCGGTCTCGAGCTGCCGGAGGTGGCCCGTCCGCTGGCGGCCTACGCCCCGGCGGTCGTGACCGGCTCTTACGTCTACACCGCGGGGCAGCTGCCCCTGGTCTCCGGGTCGCTGCCGGCCACGGGCGTGGTCAGCGAGTCCGGCGCCGAGGGGACCGTGTCCCCGGAGCGCGCGGCGGAGCTGGCCGAGCGGTGCGCGCTGAACGCCATTGCGGCCGTGAAGTCCCAGATCGAGGACCTGGAACGGGTCCGCCGCGTGGTCAAGGTCACCGGGTTCGTGGCGTCCGCCCCGGACTTCCACGGCCAGCCCGCCGTGGTGGACGGCGCGTCCACGCTGCTGGGCCGGGTCTTCGGCGCGGCCGGGGTGCATGCCCGCTCCGCCGTGGGTGTGAGCGTGCTGCCGCTGAACTCGCCCGTGGAGGTCGAGCTGATCGTCGAGTTCGCCTGAGCATGGCCGCTCCCCCCGGGAACGAGCGCATCTTCACGGTGCCCCGTGCCTACTCCAAGGCGGCGCGGGCGTGGCTCGAGCGCGGGCTGGGCCTGCACGGTTCCGCCCCGCGCCACGGCGCCGCCACGGTGTTCGTGCGGGACGGCGAGAACGGGGTGGAGACGCTCATGCTGCACCGCCCCGGGCGGCAGTCCATGGGCACCCTGTCCTTCCCCGGGGGCATCACCGAGTCCAGCGACGACGAACCCCTGGACTGGCGCGGGCACTCGTCCGCGGACTGGGCGCACCGCCTGCTCTCGGACGACATTGGCCTGGCGCGGCGCAGCGTGGTCACGGCGGCCCGCAAGACCTTCGTGGAGACGGGCATCCTGTTCGCCGGCGCACCCACGCACGGGGTGGCCGAGAACGTGGAGGGCGTGGACTGGATGCGTTCACGCGAGCAGCTGGCCGCGGAGGAGATCTCCTTCGCGGACCTGCTGGCCAAGCGCAGCATGGCCTTCCACAGCGAGTGCCTCCGTCCGCTGTCCCACTGGGTCACCTCGGACTTCGTGCACCAGCGCGTGGACCTCTACTTCTTCGCCGCCGCCGTGCCCGTGGGCCAGCGCCCGGCACCGCTGGCCACCCAGCAGGGCCGTGCCTGGCTCGGGTGGGTGGACGCGCGGATGCTGCTGCAGGACCCCTGGTCCACCCCCGTGCCCAAGCTGTTCCGCAGCGAGTCCGAGGACTCCGCCCAGACCGGGGACCCGGGGCACTTCGACCTCATGGAACTCACCACCCCGGGGGTGCAGGGTGCCGTGGAGGCGGTGGCCGAGGCGGGCTCCGCGGTGGCGTTCCTCGCGGCGCGGCGGGACCTGCGGGTCAGGAGTCCACGGCTGGACCTGCGCGACGGCGAGCCCGTCCTCGTCCTCGACGGGTGAGCCCCCACTGACGACGACGCCCGCGGCACGTGCCGCGGGCGTCGTCGTCAGTGGGGTGGAACGGGTCAGCGCGAGCGCTGCTTGAGTCGCTGCAGGTCCAGGATGACCACGGCGCGGGCCTCGAGGCGGATCCAGCCGCGCTGCACGAACTCGGCGAGAGCCTTGTTGACGGTCTCGCGGGAGGCGCCCACCAGCTGGGCGAGCTCCTCCTGGGTGAGCTCGTGGGCCACCAGGATGCCGTCCGTGGCGGGGCGCCCGAAGCGGTCCGCGAGGTCCAGCAGGGCCTTGGCCACACGGCCGGGGACGTCCGAGAACACGAGGTCCGCGAGGTTCTCGTTGGTGCGGCGCAGCCGGCGCGCGAGCGCCTGGAGCAGCTGGGCGGAGACCTCGGGGGAGCGCTGGATGACCTTGCGCAGGTTCTCATGCTTGAGCCCGGCCAGGCGGGTCTCGGAGACGGCGGTGGCCGAGGTGGAGCGGGGGCTGGGGTCGAACAGCGCCATCTCGCCGAAGATCTCACCCGGGCCCATGACGGCCACCAGGTTCTCGCGGCCGTCGCTCGCGGTGCGGCCGAGCTTCATCTTGCCGGAGACGATGAAGTAGAGCTGGTCTCCCGGGTCTCCCTCGTGGAACAGGGTGGCTCCGCGGGAGAGATCCACCTCGGTGATCTCCTCGGTCAGAGCGGCGAACGCCTCGTCGTCCAGGGAAGCGAACAGCGGAGCGCGGCGTAGGACGTCTGTATCCAAGGTAAAACTCCTCACGAAGAAGGGGTGAGCCCATATGATGCGCGGGCCTCGTGCATGACTACGGTCCATCGTAACGAGTTTCACACCGTTCGGGTCCACCTGTGGGGTTGTGCCCAGTGTGAACGTCCAGTGAACGCGCCGCGCGCACCCGGGTGAACAGCACGTGTTCTCCGGATTGCCCGGCCACCCGGTCCACCCCCGTATGCTCGATCCGACACGCGCCCGATCCCCGCGTTACCCCCACCCGTGAGGACCGTCATGACCCTTGCCCCGAACCTGCTCGACGTGCTGCTCATCCTGGTGCTCGTGGCCTATCTGGTCGCGGGGTTCCGGCGCGGTTTCTTCCGCTCGTTCGCGGCCCTGCTGGGCCTGGTGCTGGGCGCGGTGCTGGCGTTCTGGGCGGGTCCCGTGGTGGCGGCCTATGCCTCCGGGCAGTGGCAGGTGCCCACCGTGCTGCTCACGGTCCTGGTCTCGCTCGCGCTGGGCGAGTTCCTGGGCTCCCTGCTGGGGGGTGCGCTCTCCCGGGCGCTGGAGAAGTCCGGGGTGGGCATCCTGGACCGCCTGGGCGGTGCGGTGCTGAACGTGGTGGTTGCGGCGCTGCTCATGTCCCTCCTGGGCTCCCTGGTGGGGCAGATGGGCATTCCCGCACTGTCCCAGCAGGTGGCGTCCTCCCAGGTGCTGCGGGGCATCGAACGGCTCACCCCGGACCCCGTGCGCCACGCCATGACCCAGACCCGCAACGCGATCAGCGGCGCGCAGGGCATCCGGCAGCTGGACGAGCTGCTGTTCCCCACGGAGGCGGCTCCGGACCCGAAGGACACCCCGGACTCGCAGACCGTGGCGGACGCGGGCCAGTCCGTGGTGCAGGTCTACGGGACGGCCGCCCAGTGCGCGCAGAACCAGACCGGCTCCGGGTTCGTGGCCCAGCCGGGCACCGTGGTCACCAACGCCCACGTGGTGGCCGGCGTGGACCAGCCGGTGGTGGAGACCCGAGACGGCCGGGTCTACCAGGCGCAGACGGTGCACTACGACGCCGCCTCGGACCTCGCGGTGCTGCGCGTCCCGGACCTGCCGGAGTCACCGCTGCCCCTGGAGAGCTCCGTGACCCCGGGCGAGGCCGTGTCCTTCGCGGGCTACCCCCTGGGCGGGCCCTACACGCTGCGCCCCGCCACGGTCCAGGGCGAGGCCGTCGCACCCGTGCAGAACGTGACCACGGGCGAGACCCAGACCCGCAGCATCATCCAGATTGCCGGCAAGGTGGAGCAGGGCAACTCCGGCGGGCCGCTGCTCAACGGCTCCGGGCACGTGGTGGGCGTGGTGTTCGCCAAGGCCGTGCAGGGGGAGGCGGGGTACGTGATCCCCGTGGACCGGGTGCAGCAGGCCCTCACCGCGGCCGGGGACTCCACCCGGACCGTGGCCACGGGGCAGTGCGTGGCGGGCTGAGCCTCAGCCCAGCCCGAGGTTGCGGGCCACCACGTCCACGGCCAGTTCGTAGCCGAGCACCCCGGCACCGGCGATCACCGCGGTGGCCTGCGGGGACACGAACGAGGTGTGACGGAAGGACTCGCGGCGGTGCACGTTGGAGATGTGCACCTCCACCACCGGCATCTCGCACATCTCCAGGGCGTCGTGGACGGCCACGGAGTAGTGGGTCAGTGCCGCGGGGTTGATCACGACCCCGCACGCCTCCGTGCGCGCCCGCTGGATCCAGTCCACGAGCTGGCCCTCCCAGTTGGTCTGCTCGAACACGACCTCCAGCCCGTACGTCTGTGCCCGGGCGCGCACGTTCGTCTCGACGTCCGCGAGCGTGGTGTGCCCGTAGACCTCGGGCCTGCGCGTGCCCAGGGTGTTGAGGTTGGGCCCGTTGAGGACGTGGATCGGCAGCTCGCTCATGCCCCCATTCAAGCGCATCGACCCCGCGCACGGCCCCCGGGACGGGCGACGCCGCCGCGGTGCCTTCCGGGGAGAAGGCGCCGCGGCGGCGTCGTGGTCCGAGCCGGGCCGAGCCGTGCGGGGCAGCGGCAGGCGGCTGCGCGCCCGCACTGACGGCGGTGTGCGGACGGGCTACTTGGTACCGAGCGAGTCCACGATCTGCTGCATGACCGTCTGGTCCGCGAGGGTGGAGACGTCTCCCACGGGGCGGTCCTCCGCGACGTCCTTGAGCAGGCGGCGCATGATCTTCCCGGAGCGCGTCTTGGGCAGCTCGGGGACGATCAGCACCTTCTTGGGCTTGGCGATCGGGGAGATCTCCCGGCCCACGTGCGCGCGGATCTCCTCGGCGAGCTCGGTGGCGTCCCGGCCCTCGGCGGTGGCCTGGTCCGAGAGGATCACGAACGCGAAGACGGCCTGGCCCGTGGTCTCGTCCTTGGCGCCCACCACGGCGGCCTCCGCCACGGAGGGGTGGGAGACCAGGGCGGACTCGATCTCCGGGGTGGAGAGGCGGTGACCGGAGACGTTCATGACGTCGTCCACGCGGCCCAGGATCCAGACGTCGCCGTCCTTGTCCCGCTTGGCGCCGTCACCGGCGAAGTACTTGTCCCCGAACTGGCCCCAGTAGGTGTTCACGAAGCGCTCGTCGTCGCCCCAGATGGTGCGCAGCATGGACGGCCACGGCTTGCGGACCACGAGGAAGCCGTCCGTCTCGTTGGGGAGGGAGTTCCCGGCGTCGTCCACCACGTCCACGGCGATGCCCGGCAGCGGGACCTGCGCGGAACCCGGCTTGGCGGTGGTGACCCCGGGCAGCGGGGAGATCATCATGGCGCCGGTCTCGGTCTGCCACCAGGTGTCCACGATGGGGCAGCGCCCGCCGCCGATCACGCGGTGGAACCAGGTCCAGGCCTCCGGGTTGATGGCCTCGCCCACGGTGCCCAGCAGGCGCAGGGAGCTGAGGTCCCACTCGCCCGGGATCTCCTCGCCCCACTTCATCATGGTGCGGATGGCAGTGGGGGACGTGTAGAGGATGCTCACACCGTACTTCTGCACGATCTCCCAGAACCGGCCGCGGTGCGGGGAGTCCGGGGTGCCCTCGTAGATCACCTGGGTGGCGCCGTTCACGAGCGGTGCGTAGGTGATGTAGGTGTGGCCCGTGACCCACCCGACGTCCGCGGTGCACCAGTAGACGTCCGTCTCCGGCTTGAGGTCGAACACGTTCTTGTGCGTGAACGCGGCCTGGGTGAGGTAGCCGCCGGTGGTGTGCAGGATGCCCTTGGGCTTTCCTGTGGTGCCGGAGGTGTAGAGGATGAACAGCGGGTCCTCGGCGTTCTGCTCCGCGGGGGTGTGCTCGGTGGAGGCGTTCTCCACGGCCTCGTGCCACCACACGTCCCGGCCGTCCTGGAAGGCGACGTCCTCGCCGTTGCGCTGGACCACGACCACGTGCTGGACGGACTCGCCGCCCTTCTCCAGTGCGGCGTCCACCGCGGGCTTCAGCGTGGTGGGCTTGCCGCGGCGGTAGGAGCCGTCCGCGGTGACCACGAGCTTCGCCTCGCCGTCCTCGATGCGCGAGCGCAGGGCGTCCGCGGAGAAGCCGCCGAAGACCACCGAGTGGATCGCCCCGATGCGCGCGCACGCGAGCATGGTGATCACGGCCTCCGCGATCATGGGCAGGTACACGGCCACGCGGTCGCCCTTGGTGACGCCCAGCGACTCGAACGCGTTGGCGGCCTTGGAGACCTCGTCCTTGAGCTGCGCGTACGTGTAGACGGCGCTGTCCCCGGGCTCGCCCTCGAAGTACAGGGCCACGCGGTCACCGTTGCCGGCCGCCACGTGGCGGTCCACGGCGTTGTACGCGGCGTTCAGGGTGCCGTCCTGGAACCACTTGGCGAACGGCGGGTTGGACCAGTCCAGCACCTCGGTGAAGGGCGTGGACCACGTGAGCAGGTCGCGGGCCTGGCTCGCCCAGACCTCCTCCCCCTTTTCCTCCGCCTGCCGGTAGAGGTCCGCGGTGGCGTTGGCCTGCGCCGCGAACTCCTCGCTGGGGGCGAAGGTCTGGGGCTGGGCTGCTGCGGGATCCGGGGTCATGGTGCTCCTTCGCTGGGGCCGGTGCGCGCCGCTCGCACGGGCGCGTGGTGCAGTTCACATTCTCCGGTTCAGCCTAGTGGAACGGCGTGGGAGCGCTCCATCGTGCGCGGGTGCATGTCGGCCCGGTTCCGCGGTGCCCGGCGGGTTTGACCCCCGTCACGGCGCACAGCATGATCGAGGGCATGGAGACCCCCGCCGCCGCTGCCCACGTGCGATTCGTCCCGGCGCGGCAGGCGGAGCAGGCGGCCGCGCGGCGTCGTCGTGCCGGGGCGGAGACGGCCCTGGGGCGTACGCGACGTGCGCGGCGGATCCAGCGCATCCTCGCTCAGACGTACCCCTACGCCGTGGCGGAGCTGGACTTCGACGACGCCTGGCAGCTGCTCGTCGCCACCGTCCTGTCCGCGCAGACCACGGACGTCCGCGTCAACGCCGTGACCCCCGGGCTCTTCGCCGCGTACCCCGGCCCGCGCGAGCTCGCCGAGGCTCCCGCCGAGGACGTCCAGGAGATGGTGCGCTCCCTGGGGTTCTACCGCTCCAAGGCGCGCTCCATCCAGGCCCTGGCCACGCGCGTGGTGGACGAGTACGACGGCGCCGTGCCCGGCTCGCTCGCGGAGCTCGCGACCCTGCCCGGGGTGGGGCGCAAGACGGCGAACGTGGTGCTCGGCAACGCGTTCGGGGTGCCCGGGATCACCGTGGACACGCACTTCGGCAGGCTCGCCCGGCGGCTCGGGTGGACCGCGCAGGAGGACCCGGTGAAGGTGGAGGCGGACGTGGCCGCGCTGTTCCCGCCCGCTCTGTGGACCGAGCTGTCCCACGAGCTGATCTACCACGGGCGCCGGATCTGCCACGCCCGCAAACCCGCGTGCGGGGTGTGCCCCGTGGCGGACCTGTGCCCCTCCTACGGAGCGGGCCCCACGGACCCGGAGGCCGCGCGGGCCCTGCTGGGCTACGAACTGAAACCCGGCCGCGAGGAGCTGCTCGCCGGCTTCCTGGCGGGACGCACCCGGCGGCAGCTGCGCGCCGAGGGACACGCGCTCAGCGCGTGAGAGGACGGACGATGACCATTTCCCAGCCCCACCCGGGCGGCCCGCGCGAGCAGCTCGTGGAGCTCGCCCGCCACGGTGACTCCGTGCTGATGCAGGACCGCGAGCCCTGGCGGATCGGGCAGCTGGACGAGAACTTCCGGCACTCCGCCGTGCTCATCCTCTTCGGCGCGCTGGACCGCGTGCCCTCCGCGTACGCCGAGCACGCTGAGGGTCCCGGGCGGGACCTGGACGTGCTGCTGGTGCAGCGCGCCTCCACCTTGCGGGCGCACCCCGGGCAGGTGGCGTTTCCGGGCGGGCGCCTCGACCCGCCGGACGGCGAGCCCGGCACCACCCTGGAGACCCCCGGCGGGACCGTGAGCGCCCCGCACGTGCGCGCCGCACTGCGCGAGGCCCGCGAGGAGACCGGCGTGGACCCGGACGGCGTTGAGGTGCTCGGTGCACTGCACGAGGTGCCGCTGCCCGTGAGCAACCACCTGGTGACCCCCGTGATCGGGTGGTGGCGCAGCCAGTCGCCCGTGGACGTGGTGGACCACGCCGAGTCCTCCCTGGTGTTCCGCGTGCCGGTGCTGGACCTCATCAACCCCGCCCACCGCTACTACGCCACCGTGACCCGGGGGAACCAGACCTACAAGTCCCCCGCGTTCGACGTGCGGGTGGCCGGGGTGCCCGAGACCGTGACCGTGTGGGGGTTCACGGGGGTGGTGCTGGACCGCGTGCTTGAGTGGCTCGGGTGGTCCGTGGAGTGGGACCGCTCGGTGAAGCGGCCGGCGCCGGGGATGGGAGGCACGGCGTAGGGGCTCGGGTTCAGCAGGGGAGGTGCGGCACCACGTGCGCCGTGGCGTCCCGCTCACTTCGCGTCCGCGTAGGACGTGACCACGCTCGCGGCCACCGGGACCTCCACAGGCACCGCCCCGAACACCGTGTGCACCGCCTGCTCCGCGGCATGCTCCACGATCTGCTGCACCCGCTCCGCGTGCTCCTGCGCGCAGTGCACCATGACCTCGTCGTGCAGGAAGAACACGAGTTCCGCGTCCATCCCGGCGGTGTGCAGGCCCTGGCGGATGTGTCCGAGCCACGCGAGCGCCCACTCCGCGGCGGAGCCCTGCACCACGAAGTTCCGGGAGAACCGGCCATGGCTGCGGGACGCCTGCGCCGCGCGGCGCTCGCCGGCCTGCGTGTCCGTGGCGCGCTGCACCTCGAACCACTCCGGATCCGGCGCGGGGGACCAGCGGCCCAGGTACGTGCACACTTGCTGGCCGAGCTCGCCCACCCGCGCGGCGTGCTCCACGTACCCCACGGCGCGCGGGAACATGCGGGTGAGCTGCGGCATGAACCGCCCGCCGGCTCCGGACGTGGCGCCGTACATGGCCCCGAGCAGCGCCAGCTTCGCGTGGGAGCGCTCCGTGAGCTCCGAGCCGCGGGCCTGACCCTGCTGGGCAATGGACTCGTAAAGGTCGCGGCCGCGCGAGGCCTCGGCCAGGGCGTCGTCGCGCGCCAGGATGGCCAGCACCCGCGGTTCCAGCTGGGCGGCGTCCGCCACGACGAGCGCGTGGCCGGGGTCCGCGCGCACGGCGTCCCGGATGTACTTGGGGATCTGCAGGGCGCCCCCGCCGCGTGCCGCCCACCGGCCGGTGACGACGCCGCCCACCACGTACTCGGGGTGGAAGCGGCCGTCCTGCACCCATGTGTCCAGCCAGTGCCAGCCGGTGCTCGAGAACACGCGGGAGAGCTTCTTGTACTCCAGCACCGGAGCGACGGTGGCCACGCGCTGCTCCTGCGGCTGGCCGTTGACCAGGGTCCACTCCTGCAGCTTGAACGCGCGGGTGGTGTCCACGTCCACCCCAGCGTTGCGCAGGGCCTTGAGCAGCTCCACGGGCGAGTCCGGGTTCAACGTGGGCGCGGCCAGCGCCGCGCGGACCTGCTCCGCCAGCTCCTGCATGCGCTGCGGGCGCTCCTCGCCGGTCGGGCGGGGGCCGAGCATGTCCTCCAGGATCTGCTCGTGCACCGCGGGATCCCAGGGAATGCCACGGTGGCGCATGCCCGCCGCTACGAGGGCTCCCTGGGACTCCAGGCTGAGCAGCCGTTCGAGACGTTGTGGGTTCCGGGAGGTGGCACACGCGCTGGTCTGGGCGGCGAGCTCGGCGATCAGCTCCGTGACGCCCGGGCCGCGTTCCTCCGCAACCGCGAACAAGGAGCCCTGGTTGCTCGCCGCGGCGAGGGGCCGGGGCCCGGGAACGTGCCGCGGGTCCGCTGGTTCGAGCACGGGGCGGTAGTCGAGCGGGCGGGGTTCCCCGGCGTCGTCGAGCGCGCCCGAGCCGGGTGCGGTGGAGGCGGTGGCCAGGATGGTCGCGCACAGCCCCAGGTCCCGGCAGCGCGTGACCCACACTCCTGCGGCGCACAGCAGTGCGGCGGGCACGGAGGTGTCCTGCCAGGTCCACACCGGAGGCTGCACCCCGGCGCGCGCGGCGGCCTCCTCCCGCTGGACGACGACGCCCGGCAGCTCCTCGTCCGAGACGGCCAGTTCCTGCCCCGCGCGCTCGCCGTTGGCGGAGACCACCTGCAGGACCCAGGTCCCGGGCTCGGCGGCGGCCACCACGATGTGCATGGGCTTCATTATGGGGCGGGGTTCCGACAGCGGTGGTTCCCGTGGGCGCGACGAGGCCGTCCGCGTCGAACCGGAGGTGACACGGAACATGTGGTTCCCGGGGGCGCGCGACGAGACCTCCACCACACCGTCCGGGGTGCGGATCAGCACGGCGGTTCCCGCCTGCGTGCCACGACGCACCGGCGGACTCACCCGGCGGCGAGCACCTCGCGGGCGTGGGCGTACTTCTGCTCGAGCCGGGCGCGGGTCTCCGAGTCCAGGAGGGCCGTGCGGGCGGGATCGGTGTTGTCGTCCAGGTCCGCCTGCTTGACCACGCGCGCCAGGGGATCGGCGGCCACTCGGCGGTAGTAGTCGTCGTGCTCCTCGTCGGGGCGTCGGGTCATGGCGTCCACACCGGCGACGACGTCCGCCGGGAACTCCGCCCGGAGGTCGTCGAGGGTCACGGGGGTGTCCTCCACGACGTCGTGCAGCCACGCCACCACCTGGGCGGCCTCCAGCTGCTCCGCCGCGGCGTGGTGGCGCACCCGTTCCGCAACGCGGCGGGGGTGGTCGATGTAGTCGGCGCCGGTCTTGTCCGTCTGACCGTGGTGGGCGCGGGTGGCGATGTCCCGGGCGCGGTCCGTGAGCGTGCTCATGGGTTCTCCTCGACGGTGGCGGAGCGGCGATCCCGGACGTGCGGACGGGGAACCGTCCGCGCGGCTGGTCCGTGGCCGCCGGGCTCCGTGCGTACGTCCACTTCTACCGAGGGGCGGTGACACGCATAAGCGACCGGGACGGCGTCGGGGACGGCTGGGGGCAGTGCTCCGCGCGGCCGCCATCCGCCGCCCGCGCCGTCAGGTTGCGCGGGAACGCGGCCTGCGTTGCGCGGACAGGGGCGTGTGGGGCGTGCCGGGGAGAGTGGGAGACTCGGAGCCATGACGAGCGAGGACAACACCGAGCAGGACGTTCCCTGGGCCATGCAGCTCGTGGTGCGCCGGGACCGTGAGCGCCCCGCGCGGGAGGTGGACGTGGCGGAGGTGGCGGCGAGCGCCGTCGTGCGGCTGCTGGACGATCCGCGCAGCGCCCCCGGGGGACCGTGGCACGAGGCGGTGCGCACGTGGCGGGACGCGCAGATCCGCAAGCTCGTGCGGCGGGCGGACGGGAAGCGCTGGGACGACGTGCAGGAGCTGCCCGGGGTGACGGTCAGCCGCGAGGGGCCGGAGGGCAGCGGAGTGGCGGCCGTGCGGGCGTTCGTGCCGGCGCCGGTGCGGCCGCTGCCCAAGGCCCTGCACAAGCTGCAGGTCTCCGGGACGCAGTTCCCCGCGGACGGCCGCTCGCGCACGGAGGACGTGGTGGTGGCCGTGGAGGTGGCTCCGGGGCTGGGCATCTCCAGCGGGAAGCTCGCGGCGCAGTGCGGTCACGCGGCGCAGCTGGCGTGGGAGCAGATGCCCGACCACGTGCGCGAGCGCTGGCGCGCGGACGGGTTCCGGGTGCGGGTGGTGTTTCCCTCGGCGAGCGAGTGGGCGGGAGCGCAACGGCCGGTGACCGTGACCGACGCGGGGCTCACGGAGCTGGACGGCCCCACGGACACCACGCGGGCGTGGTGGTGAGGAGGGGCTTCGTGACCGTGCTGGGCGACCCCTCACGCGGTGGGTGACGGCCCGGCGGTGTGGGACGGGGCCTGTGGCCGGAGGGATTCTTCGTGCAGGTCGCGCAGGAACTGGCGGAGGATCCTTTCGCTGCGTCCCCAGTCCGAGACCACGAACGGGACCAGCGGCCGGCACGTGGCCTCCACCTCTGAACTCCCGTCCGAGGACGGTCGGATGGCGAAGCGCAACCGTTCGCCCCACGACCGGAACGAGGGCCCCGTTGCTGCCGCGCCACCTTGAACCGCGAGTGTCCGCAGCCCCAGCTCTTCATTTCCCTGGCACACCCGATCCACCACTCCCGGCACGTCCTCGGCAGGGACATCCAGATGGGCCCGGCCCTGGCAGCGGGCGCCGTAGACCGTGAGTTCCCACCCCTCGTCCCGGCGGACGCCGGGGCGCCAGGCCACAACGCTGAAGATGGCCACGGACACGCCCGCCACCACGGCGGCGGCCACGATGAACGGGGCGAACTCGCCGCTTGCCCAACGGAAGAGGAGCACCACGAGCCCCACATAGACGAACCAGAGGGCGAGGGCGCCGACGAGTGACTTGCGGGTGACGGGCTTGATGTCCATCCACCCACGCTGGCAGGTGCACCCCGCGGGGACAATGGCCCTCCGGCCAGACCTGGGCATCGTCACCGGATCGTGACGAGCCCCAGCCACAACTGATGGGCACGCCCGGAGGGCAGGGGAACACCCCGGCTCCCGATCCCTGCACGGCGTCCACCCTGCACACCCTGCCTCCATCTGTGGTGGAGGGCCGGGGCCTCCACAAACCGTCACCCTCGGGCCCACGCCCCGGTGCCGCCCGGCCACCGTGGGGGCATGACCAGCGCACACATCCTGGGCCCCGGGGCACCGCCCACGGATCCTCGCCGTCGGGCCCGGCGAACCGCTTCCGAGGCTGCCGCGGACCGGGCCCTGCCTGCCGCGGCAGGGGCCTGCACCGTCGGGTACTCCGGGTCCTACCCCCAGGGGCACCAGTCCCTGGACGCCCACCATCCCGGTAGTGCAGGTCTCCCAAGAGGTGCCCACGTCCCCGGTGCGCACGCCTGGGACGGTCCCATCGCCCCGAGGCTCTACACCGGTCAGGCCGTGTCCGCCGGGGCACCCGGCCGGCCGGGTGGTCGCGGTGTTCGCCTCTTCACCGACTCCCCGGACCTCGCGGAAGCGGTGGACGCCGTGTGCATCGGAGCCGGCGCGCAGCTCACGGTGACGCGCGAGAGCGGGGCGGCAGCGGCGTCGTCGGACCTGGTGCTCGTGGATGCCGACTGGCGCGGGGACGGTGTGCCGCCGGGATGCGTGGTGGTGGCGCTCGCCGGCAACGGGGACGCGTGGGACGTGGCCACTCGCTTCCAGGCGACCGCCGTGGTGGTGCTCCCGCACGCGGCGGCCTGGCTCGCGGAACTGGTGTCCCGGTCCACCCAGCAGACGGCGGAGAGCGCGCTCGGGCGGGTGTACGGCGTCGTGGGCGCCACCGGGGGAGTGGGGGCCTCCACTGTGGCGTGCTGGCTCGCGGGTCACTTCGCCGCGCGGGGGACGGACACAGCGCTCGTGGACGGCGACCCCCTGGGCACCGGCCTGGACCTGGTGCTCGGGGAGGAGACCGAGGACGGGCTGCGCTGGCCCGAGCTGCACCAGTTCTCCGGCGCGGTGGCCGCGGACCAGCTGTGGGCCGCGATGCCCCGGGTGGACGCGCTGCGCTACCTCTCGTGGGACCGCCACGCCACGCACGCGGACACCGTTCCCTCGGCCACCGTGATCTCCGCCCTGCGCGGGGCCGCCGCGGTGCAGGTGGTGGACCTCTCCCGCGCGGACCTCGCCCGGCAGGCGCCCTGGTGCGACGCCGTGGTGGTCCTCGCACCCCGCACGGTGCGCGGGGTGCTGGCCGCCGAGCACGCCGTGCTCACGTGCGGTGCGGTGCCCGCGGTCACGGTGCTCGCGGGCCTCAACGTGGCCGACGTCGAACCCCGCGTTCTCGCGGAGGCCACCGGTGCGCCGTGCGTGGCCACCCTCGCGTTCGACCCCCGCGTGCCGCAGCATCTGGACGACGGCTCCGTCCTGCGCCGGGGTCGGATCTCCCGGCACACCAAGGCCGTGGCCCGCATTGCGGACGCCCTGGAGGGGATCTCGTGAACCCCGCGTCCCCCGGTGTGCAGGGCCACGATCCGGCCGCCGTGCTCGACGACGCGTTCGTGGCGCAGGTGCGCGAACGGCTGCTCGCGGAGGGCGGCGCCGTCACCGACACCCGGATCGCCCGTGCCGTGCGGGAGACCGGGCGGGTGCTCGGCGCCGTGGGCTCGGTCCGGGCCGCCCAGCACGTGAAGGCGCAGCTGACCGGGCTCGGGCCCCTGGAGCCGCTGCTGCCCGTGGAGGGCCTGAGCGACGTGTACGTCAACGGGCACGAGAACGTCTTCGTGGAGACCATCGAGGGCATCCGGCGGGTGGCCTCGCCGTTCACCGCGGAGTCCCAGGTGCGGGCCCTCGCGGTCCGCCTGGTCACCGCGGCGGGAAGGCGGCTGGACGACGGCCACCCGTGCGTGGACGTGCAGACCGCGACGGGCCTGCGGGTGCACGCGGTCATCCCGCCGGTGTCCACGGGTGGGACGCTGCTCTCGATCCGCTTCCGGGCACCGCAACGGCTGTCGCTCGCGGACCTGGTGGCCTCGGGGAGCGTCCACCCGTTCGTCGCGGACGTCCTCACGGACGCGGTGGCCGCCCGCGTGAACCTCATGATCAGCGGGGCCACCGGCTCCGGCAAGACCACCGTGCTCTCCGCGCTGCTCTCCCAGTGCCCGCCGGAGCAGCGGCTCGTGCTCGTGGAGGACGCCGCCGAGCTGGACCCCGAGCACCCGCACGTGGTGGGGCTGCAGTCCCGCCAGGAGAACGTGGAGGGAGCGGGGTCCGTGGACCTCGCGGACCTCGTGCGCCAGGCCCTGCGGATGCGCCCCGACTGGCTCGTGGTGGGGGAGTGCCGCGGTGCGGAGGTGCGCGAGCTGCTCACCGCGCTGAACACCGGGCACTCCGGTGCCGGGACGGTGCACGCGAACTCGGCCCGTGCCGTGCCCGCCCGTCTCGCCGCGCTGGGGTCGCTGGCCGGGCTCGGGCGGGAGGCCGTGGACCTGCAGGCCGCGAGCGCCCTGGACGTGGTGGCCCACGTGAGCCGCACCCCCGCCGGGCGGCGCCTGGACTCGGTGTGCACCCTGCACCTCGACGACGGCGTGCTCACCACCCGCCCCGCCCTCACCGTGACCTCCGGGCAGCCGGGGAAGGGCCCCGGGTGGCCGCGACTGGCCGCCCTGCTGTCCCGGGGGCGTGATGTCCCGTGCTGATCCCTGTCCTCTCCGGCGCCCTCGTGCTGCTTGCCCTGCTGGTGTGGAGCGGCATGCCCGGGACCGCCGCCCGCGCTCGCGCGCTCCTGCCGGCTCGCCCCGGCACCGCCAACGACCCCTCCGCCCCCGGGCTGCTGGCGCGCTGGCGCCGGGACCGGGCCGCGGAGGCCATGCAGTGGGTCACCGCGGTGCGGCGGCTCGCGGCACTGCTCCACGCGGGCCGTGCCCCGGCGGCCGTGTTCGGGGAGCTCGCCCCGGCGGCCGCGGGCTCCGATCCCACACGACGTTGGATCGCCCGCGTGTGCCGGGAGGTGGCTGCCGCCGCGCAGGTGGGAGTCCCGGTCTCCACGGCCCTCGCCCAGTTCGCACGTCGCCCCGCGCCCGTGGGGGACCGGATGCTCTCCGCGACCGCCCGTTCGGTGTGCGCGCAGCTCGCGGCGTGCTGGGAGATCTCGGAGCGCTCCGGGGCCTCCCTGGCCCAGACGCTCTCGGGGGTGGCCCAGTCCCTCGAGTCCCAGCTGGACGCCCAGGCCGCCCGGGAGAGCGCGCTCGCCGGGCCGCGCGTCACCGTCCGCACGCTCTCGTGGCTCCCCGTTCTGGCACTGGGCCTCGGCGTGCTCATGGGCACCGATCCCGTGACCACGCTGCTCACCACCGTGTGGGGGCGCGTGGCACTCGCCGCGGGCGCCGCGCTGAGCATCGCCGGGCGGCTCTGGACGCGCGCCCTCATGCACCGCGCCGAGGCGGTGACCGGGCCATGATCGCCTCCCTCCTGGCCGGGCTGCTCGCTGGCGGCGGTCTCCTGCTCTGGCTCACTCCCGGTTCACGCATCCCCACCACCGCACGACGACGCCGCCGTGCCGGTGGTGACCGTGCGGCGTCGTCCGAGCAGTTCCCGGCCCTGCCCGCGGCCGCGCTCGTGGAGCTGACCGCCTGCCAGCTGGATGCCGGTCTGCCGCTCGCGGAAGTTCTGGGAGTGCTGGCCGAGAGCTGCGCCGGCACGGCCCACCCCGAGCTCGCACAGGTGGCCGGGGCACTGCGCCTCGGACTGCCGTGGGACACCGCGTGGCCCGGTGACCGGGAGCTCAGCCGCGAGATGCGGGACGTCCGCGACGCGCTGGAGTTCACGGCCACGTCTGCGACCGCGTCCGCGTCCGCGCTGCGCGGCCAGGCGGAACTGGTGCGACGCGCCCAGTACCGGCGCGCGGAACGGGCGGCCGAGGCGCTCGCCGTGCAGCTCGTCCTGCCCCTGGGCCTGTGCTTCCTGCCCGCCTTCATGTGCTGGGGAGTGGTGCCCGTGCTCATGAGCCTGCTGCCCCGGGTGTTCGGGTCATGAGCGGCCGTCCGAACTCGGTGCTGATGCGGCCGAGGGGGCCGCCCGGACCGGTCGTGGCCGTCCCCGGAGATACCGGTAGACCGCCCGCACCGCCCATCCACCGCACGACCCGTCGAACACTTGCACGACCCACCGAAGAGGAGAACCACCATGTCCACGACCACCCTTGCCGCAGCACCCACCGGATTCCGCCCCGAGCACGAGGAGACGCGCCCGCACGCAACGCAGTGCCCGCCGCCGTGGAGCGGGGGCGCCGGGGCCACCGAGATCCCGGGGGAGCGGATGGCCCGGTCCGCCCCGGAGTGGGACGCCGACCGGGATTTCGCGCCGGGCGCCGATCCGCACCGCGAGGGGCAGGCCCTCGCCCCGCTGAACTGGAACGACCCCGACCTCGGGGCGTCCACCGCCGAGTACGCGGTCATCGTGCTGGCCGCCGCCGCGTTCGGCGGGGTGATGGCCGCGGTGCTCTCCTCGGACTCCGTGTCCGGGATGCTGCTCGGGATCATCCAGAAGGCGCTGTCCTTCTGACGCGCCGGGTCCGGCAGGCGGGGTGCGGGGCCGCCGGTTCCGCACCCCGCCCGAGGTGGCGCCGCTGCGGGAATGCCACCACTACAAGCCGGTCCACCGCAGATCGGGAGAGGAGAGGCTCCACATGAGACAACACAGACCGGCACGTTCGTCCCGGTCCGATCCTGACCGGGGCGCGGTGACGGTGGAGACCGCCGTGATCATGCCCGCCCTCGTCCTGCTGCTCGCGGTCCTCCTGGCAGCCGCGGCTGCGGGGATGACCACGCTGCGGTTCGAGGAAGCGGCCCGGGCGTCGGCGCGTGCTGCGGCACGCGGCGAGAGCAGCGCCGTCGTGGAGAGCACCGCGCGGGAGATCGCCGGGGACACCGCCTCCGTGGCGGTCGGAGCCGCAGCGGACCGTGTGACCGTGACGATCAGCGGACCGGCCCCCGGCATCCTGGGCCGGTGGAGCACCTGGCGGCTCGACGCCCACGCGAGTGCCGCGGTGGAGAGCCCCGCGGGCGCGCCGTCGGACGGCGGCTCGGGCGGCTCCGGCAGACGCGGTACCGGGGGCGAGGGTGGCGCGGCCGACGGTCCGGACCCGGTCGGTGGAGAGAAGGGAGCCGGTGGTGGAGCACCGTGACGAGGGCTCCGGCACGGTGCACGGGCTCACCCTGGCCGCTGTGCTGTGCACGCTGCTGCTCGCCCTGCTGCTGGTCGCGCAGGCGGGCATCGCCACCCACCGGGCCGCCAAGGCCGCGGACCTGGCGGCGCTCGCGGCGGCGGACGTCGCCCGGGGCCTGCGGCCCGGCATCCCGTGCGAGGAGGCCGCCCGGGTGGCCGGCGAGAACGGGGCGGAGGTGGCCGCGTGCGCGGTGCTGGAACCCGAGAGGACCTCGGTGGACGTCACCGCGGCCATCGAGCTGCCCCCGCCGCTGACCGCCCTCGGTCCAGCTCGCGGGGTGTCCCGCGCCGGACCGCCACCGGGGGAGCCGTGATGATTGCGTCCCCTGAGGCGCCCCGGGCGGGGACGGCCGGAGCCGGATGGCACCGGCAGAAACCGGATGGCACAGGCCGGTGTCGTGTGAGGAAGAACGCCGCCGTCTGGCGCCCGCGGCCGCCCGAACGGAACCCGCTCACGGGGCGAAGCGCAGCACCCCGTTGAGCAACTTCAGGGCTCCGGCCTTGTCCAGGGGGTTGTTGCGATTGCCGCACTTGGGGGACTGCACGCACGAGGGGCACCCGGACTCGCACTCGCACTGGGCGATGGCATCCCGGGTGGCCGTGATCCAGCGCCGGAACATCTCGTAGCCCCGCTCGGCGAAACCGGCCCCGCCGGGGTGGCCGTCGTGCACGAAGATGGTGGGCAGCTCGGTGTCCACGTGCAGGGCGGTGGACAGCCCGCCCACGTCCCAGCGGTCGCACGAGGCGAGCAGGGGGAGCAGCCCGATCATGGCGTGCTCCGCGGCGTGCAGGGCCCCCGGAATGTCCGGCTCCTCGATGCCCATGGCGGCCAGCTGCGGACCGGAGACCGTGAACCACGTGGCCACGGTGGACAGCTGCCGGGGCGGGAGCTCCAGCGGCTCCTCCCCGGCCACCTCGTTGGATGCCACGAGCTTGCGCTGGTAGCTGACCACCTGGGTGGTCACGTCCACGGAACCGCGGTGGATGCTCACCGGACCCCACTGCGCCGACTCCGCCACGGAGACCACCCGCACCTCGGTGACGTCCCGGGCCACGGTGTAGAAGTCCGGGAACGCCCGGCGCACCGCGGCCACGTGCAGCTCCTCGTCCAGCTCGTCCACCAGGTAGGTCCTGCCCTGGTGCACGTACACCGCTCCCGGGTGCGCCTGGTAGTGGGACTGCGGCGCACCCATCGTGCCCAGCACGGTGCCGGTGTCCGAGTCGATGATCTGCACCGGCCCGCCGTCCCCGGAGCGGATGGACACCATGCCCGCGGGCTGCTCGGACCGGGTCCAGAACCACCCCGTGGGGCGGCGCCGCAGGTGACCGGCCGCGGTGAGGGAGTCCAGCACCTCCCGGGCGGTGGGTCCGAAGACCGCCAGCTCATCGGGGCGCAGGGGCAGCTCGGCCGCGGCCGCGCACAGGTGCGGCGCCAGCACGTAGGGGTTGGAGGCCTCGAACACCGTGGCCTCCACGGGGACGTCGAAGATCGCCTCCGGGTGGTTCACCAGGTACCCGTCCAGGGGGTCGTCCCCGGCGATCAGCGCGGCCAGTGCGTGCTGGCCCGCCCGTCCGGCACGCCCGATCTGCTGCAGGAAGGAGGCGCGGGTCCCGGGCCACCCGGCGACCAGGACGGCGTCGAGTCCGGCGATGTCGATGCCCAGCTCCAGCGCGGACGTGCTCGCGACCCCCAGCAGGCGGCCGTCCCGCAGCTGCTGCTCCAGCTCGCGCCGCTCCTCCGGCAGGAAACCCGAGCGGTAGGCCGCCACCCGGTGGCCCAGCGAGGGATCAACCTCTTCCAGTTGCCGGTGGGCGGCCTGGGCAATCGTCTCCGCACCGCGGCGGGAGCGGATGAACGCGATCGTGCGGATCTGGCGCAGCACCAGGTCCGTGAGCATGTCCGAGGCCTCCGCGGTGACCGTGCGGCGTCGTGGAGCGCTGTTGTCCGAACCGCCGGGGGACTGCTCCGGCTCCCACAGCACCACCGTGCGCGAGCCGTGGGGAGAGGTGTCCTGCGTGATGGCCGTGACGTCCTCGGGGTCCGCGCCGACCAGTTTGGCGAACGAGTCCTGCGGCGCCGCGCTCGTGGCGGAGGCCCCGATGAACCGCGGGGACGCCCCGTAGTGCGCGGCGATCCGCGTGAGCCGGCGCAGCACCACCGCCACGTGGGACCCGAACACCCCGCGGTAGGAGTGGGCCTCGTCCACGATCACGTAGCGCAGCCGCCGGAAGAACCGGGACCAGCCGGCGTGGTGCGGCAGGATCCCGTGGTGCAGCATGTCCGGGTTGCAGAGGACCACGTCCGCGTGCTCCCGGATCCAGCGGCGCTCGCCGGGGTCCGTGTCCCCGTCGTACGTGGCGGCCCGGACGTCGTCGAAGCCCAGGGCGCGCAGCGAGCTCAGCTGGTCGGCGGCGAGCGCCTTGGTGGGGGAGAGGTACAGCGCGGTGGCCTCGTCCGGGTGGTGCAGCAGTCCGGGGCGTTCGGCCACGGCGAGCCTGCCCCGGTGGACGGCGTCCAGCACGAGGGACTGGTAGACGAGCGACTTGCCGGACGCGGTGCCCGTGGCCACGATCGCGTGCTTCGGCGCGTTCAGGGCGGCCACCTGGTGCGCGTAGGGCTCGTGGATGCCGAGGCGCTCGAAGGCCGCGGCCACGTCCGGGTGCACCCACTGCGGCCACGGGGCGTGCTCGGGACGGCGCTCCGGGATCTCGCGCACGTGGCGCACCTGCTCGGGACGCGGTCCGCGCCCGAGCAGGTCCACCATGTCCTGGGACATCCTCATGCCGTCATTCTCGCCCACCCGCCGGTGGACCACGAACGGACCCCGGGTTCCTGGGACGGAGTGCGCTCCGCGCCCCTGCCGCACCGCGCCCGGGGCGCCAGGCGGTCGCCGCACCGACCCCCGCCCGGCCTCCGGGGCCGCACCGCACCTCAACGGCGCCGCGCCGGTCTCCCGTCCGGCCCACGTCCCGAGCAGGCCGCCGGTGGCACGCCCCGCCGTCCTCACCCGCGGCGGGCACCTGCGTGGAATCATGGAGACATGAGCAACGACGCCGAGCACGCACACCCCATGAACATCGCCCACGAGCACGAGGACCTGCGCGAGGACGCCCCCGCCACCTCGCCGGTGACCGAGCTGAGCGAGGAGGAGAGCTGGGAGCTCCTCAAGCAGGCCCGCTTCGCCCGCCTGGCCACCCGGGACGGGGACGAGATCGACATCACGCCCCTGAACATCGTCTCGGACGGGGAGAAGCTCTACTTCCGCTCCGCCAAGGGAACCAAGGTGCTGCACCTGCAGCTGAACCCGAACGTGGCCGTGGAGATCGACCGCACGTCCGGTTCCCAGGCGCACTCCGTGGTGGTCCGCGGCACCGCGGCCATGATCACGGACGCGGACGAGATCAGGCGTGTGGAGGAGCTCGGGCTGCGGCCGTGGCTGAACACCGAGAAGATCGAGGTCGTGGAGATCACCCCCACCCGCATCACCGGCCGCGCGTTCCGGCTGGGTCACTGAGCGGTGCCCGCCCCGTCGCGCTCCACAGGGTCCGGTGACGCGCCGCTCGGTGCGGCAGCATCCCCCTCCGGCCCGTCCGGCACCCCCGTTTCCGGGTCCGTCCCGTTCGCCGCGGTGGATGACGCCCCGCGCTCGGACGACGCCGCCCTGGTCGCCCGCCTGCACGCGGACCTCGCGGCCGCGCAGTTCACCGTGGACCGCGTCACGGACCTGCTGGGCACGGAGGCCATGGCCGCGTGGTCCCGGGACCAGGCCGTGCCCGCGCGCCGGGCGCTGCGGCGCCACGGGGCCGGGGACCCTGCACTGAGCGCGCTCGTCGCGTTCTTCCTCCTGGGCGACCCGGTCCGCCGCTCCGCGCTCGACGCCGCCCTGCCCGCCGTGGGCGCCCACGGCCTGGACCGGCTGGGGCTGGTGGAGACCGGTTCCGGGCACACCACGGACGGTGATCCCGAGCTGCGCGCCGCGATGGACCTGCGCCCCTACGCCACGGACTCCTCCGCGGAGCTGTACGTGGCGAGCGACCTGGGGGCCTTCCAGCGACCGGGCGTGCTGCGCCGCGACCACGTGCTGGGGATCGGCGGGGCCTCCACCACCCTGGTGCAGTCCACCCCGCGGCGCAGCGTGGACCGGGCGCTGGACCTCGGGACGGGGTGCGGCATCCAGACCTTCCACCTGCTCGCGCACGCGGCCCACGTGACCGCCACGGACATCTCCGAGCGTGCACTGGCCACCACCCGCTTCAACCTGGTGCTCAACGCCGCGGCCCTCGGGCTGGACCCGGAGCACCCGGAGCAGCGGGTGCGACTGGTGCTGGGCAGTTTGCTGGAACCCGTGGCGGGGGGGCGCTTCGACATGGTGGTCTCCACCCCGCCGTTCGTCATCACCCCGCGCTCCGCGAGCGAGCGGGCCGAGGAGCGCTTCACCTACCGGGACGGCGGTCTGCCCGGGGACCGGATCGTGCGGGAGCTGCTGGCCACCCTGCCCTCCGTGCTGAACCCCGGAGGGACCGCGCACCTGCTCGCGAACTGGGAGATCCCGCGCGATGACCAGGAGGCTCCCGAGGCCACGTGGTCCCGCGGCCCGGACTCCTGGATCCCCCGTGACACCGGCGCGTGGATCGTCCAGCGCGAGCTGCAGGACCCGTGCGAGTACGCCGAGACCTGGTTGCAGGACGCCTCGCAGCAGCGCGATCCGGAGGCTTTCGACCGTGCCTACGCCGCCTACCTGGACGACTTCGCGTCCCGGGACGTGGCCGCGGTGGGCTTCGGCATGGTGTGGCTCCAGCGCCCCGTCAGCGCCGCGGCGAAGGACGCCGCGGCGTCGTCGTCCGTGCCGCGGATCTTCGAGACGGTGCCCCACCCCATCCAGCAGCCGATCGCCCCGGCGCTCGCCGCCGAGTGGGAGCGGACCGTGCGCCTGGCGCGCGAGGCCGCAGCCACGAACGATCACGACGGCGCTGCAGCGCCACGTGCGACGGCGGGAGCACCGGACGGGTACCCGGCCGGAACGGACCGGGCTTGGCTGGACCGGCGCTACACCGTGGCCCAGGACGTGACCGAGGAGCGCCACGGCGCACCGGGTGCGGAGGACCCCTCGCTGATCCTGCTGCGGCAGGGCGCGGGACTGCGGCGCACGGTGATCCTCTCCAGCGAGGCCGCGGGCTTCGCGGGGGTGTGCGACGGCGAGCTCACCGCCCGCCAGATCCTCACGGCCCTGGGCGCCCTGCTGGACTGGACGGAGGGACCGTCGGCGCAGCTGCTGGACGAGATCGAGGGGCTCGTCGTGCACGGGTTCCTGCTGGAGGTGCAAGACTGAGCCCGGGAGCAGGACCGCGCCCCTGATCCGCAGCGCGGGCCGTGCCGGGTGAGGACACTGCACCGGCCCCGCGCTCACGGGGAGCGGGACGCCGTGTGCCGTACGCTGACCACTCGGACGCGGGACGCCCGCACCCGCCAGCACCACACCGGGCGCCGTGCTCTACGCTGAACGGCGACCACCAGAGACAGACCCGCCCCGCAACCACGGGTCACGACGAGGAGCACCTTTGGCACCGAAGGCCACCAAGAACGCCGGCACGGGCAAGAGCCTGCTGATCGTAGAGTCACCGTCCAAGGTGAAGACGATCGCGGGCTACCTGGGGGACGCCTACGAGGTGGAGTCCTCCATGGGCCACATCCGCGACCTGCCGCAGCCCTCCGAGCTGCCCACGGACATGAAGAAGGGCCCGTACGGCAAGTTCGCGGTGGACGTGGAGCACGAGTTCGACCCGTACTACGTGGTGAACCCGGACAAGAAGAAGAAGGTCACGGAGCTCAAGCGCAAGCTCAAGGACGCGGACGCGCTCTACCTGGCCACTGATGGGGACCGCGAGGGCGAGGCCATCGCGTGGCACCTGCTGCAGGTGCTCAAGCCCAAGGTCCCGGTGTACCGACTCACGTTCCCCGAGATCACCAAGGAGGCGATCGAGCGCGGCTTCGGCCAGCTGCGGGACATCGACCAGGACCTCGTGGACGCCCAGGAGACCCGCCGGATCCTGGACCGCCTGTACGGCTACGAGATCTCCCCGGTGCTGTGGCGCAAGGTCTCCTCGGGTCTCTCCGCGGGCCGAGTGCAGTCCGTGGCCACCCGCCTGGTGGTGCAGCGCGAACGCGAGCGCATGGCGTTCGTCCCCGCGGACTACTGGGACCTCACGGGCACGTTCTCCCGCCCGGAGGGCCAGGACGCCGGGCGTCCCTTCACCGCCCGCCTGAGCTCCGTGGACGGCCGCCGCGTGGCCACGGGCAAGGACTTCGACGACCGCGGCCAGCTCAAGTCCTCCTCCGGCAACGCCCCGGTCACGCTGGACGAGGCCGTGGCCGCGGCGCTCGCCGCCGGCCTGCAGGACGCCACCTTCTCGGTCCGCTCCCTGGAGACCAAGCCGTACACGCGCCGCCCCGCGGCCCCGTTCACCACGTCCACGCTGCAGCAGGAGGCCGCGCGCAAGCTGCGCTTCACCTCCCGGACCACCATGCGCGTGGCCCAGCGGCTGTACGAGAACGGCTACATCACCTACATGCGCACGGACTCCGTGGCGCTGTCGGACCAGGCCGTCAACGCCGCCCGGGCGCAGGCCAAGGAGCTCTACGGCGCGGAGTTCGTGCCCGCATCCAAGCGCGTGTACGCCTCCAAGTCCAAGAACGCCCAGGAGGCCCACGAGGCCGTGCGCCCCGCCGGGGACACCTTCCGCACGCCGTCCCAAGTGCGCTCGCAGCTGTCCGTGGACGAGTTCAAGCTCTACGAGCTGATCTGGAAGCGCACCGTGGCCTCCCAGATGCAGGACGCCAAGGGAGACACCGCCACGGTCCGACTGGGGGCCACGGCCACATCCGCGGCCGGTGAGCTCGCCGGGGCCGATGCCGAGTTCTCGGCCTCCGGAACCGTCATCACCTTCCGGGGGTTCCTGGCCGCGTACGAGGAGGGCCGGGACGTGAACCCCGAGCTCTCCCAGGACAGCGGGAAGAAGGGTGCCAAGGACGAGGACAAGCGGCTGCCCGTGATGTCCGAGGGCGACGCCCTGGACGCCTCCGAGGTCACCGCGGACGGGCACACCACCACGCCCCCGGCCCGCTACACCGAGGCCTCGCTGGTGAAGACCCTGGACGAGCTGGGCATCGGACGCCCCTCCACGTACGCCGCCACGATCTCCACGATCATGGACCGCGGCTACGTGCAGGTGCGCGGCTCGGCCCTGATCCCCTCGTGGCTCGCGTTCTCCGTGGTGCGTCTGCTGGAGGACCACTTCTCCGACTACGTGGACTACGACTTCACGGCGGAGCTCGAGGACGACCTGGACCGGATCGCCCGTGGCGAGGCCGAGCGCGTCAAGTGGCTCACGGGCTTCTACTTCGGGGAGAACCCCAGCGACCCGGGCCTGAAGCCGCTCGTGGACGACCTCGGGGAGATCGACGCCCGTGCGGTGAACTCCATTCCCGTCACGGACGAGATCACGCTGCGCGTGGGCAAGTTCGGCCCCTACCTGGAGTCGGGCGGGACCGTGGACCCGGAGACCGGTGAGATCACGGATCCGGTGCGCGCGAACGTCCCCCTGGACCTCGCCCCGGACGAGCTCACCCCGGACAAGGCGCGTGAGCTGATGGAGATCGGCAAGGCGGACGGTCGCGAGCTGGGCGTGAACCCGGAGACCGGCCGGATGGTCGTGGCCAAGGACGGCCGCTACGGGCCCTACGTCACCGAGATCGTCCCGGAGCCCACCCAGGAGGAGCTGGACGCGATCCCCACGGAGTACTACAAGAACGGCAAGCCCAAGCCGAAGAAGATCGAGAAGCCCAAGCCGAACACGGCGTCCCTGTTCTCCTCCATGAACCTGCAGGACATCACGCTGGAGGACGCCCTGAAGCTGCTGTCCCTGCCCCGTGAGCTGGGCGAGGACACGGACGGGGAGACGATCACCGTGCAGAACGGGCGCTACGGGCCGTACCTGAAGAAGGGCTCGGACTCCCGCTCCATCTCCTCCGAGGACCAGATCTTCACCATCACCCTGGACGAGGCGAAGACCATCTACGCCCAGCCCAAGCAGCGGGGCCGTGCGGCGGCGAAGCCCCCGCTCGCGGACCTCGGCGCGGATCCTCTCACGGAGAAGCGGATGATCATCAAGGAGGGCCGCTTCGGCGCGTACATCACGGACGGTGAGACCAACGTGACCGTGCCGCGCGCGGAGGCGATCGAGCAGATCACCGCCGCCCGTGCGTCCCAGCTGCTCGCGGAGAAGCGCGCCAAGGGTCCGGCCCCGGCCAAGTCCCCGGCGCGCGGCAAGGCCCGCGCGGCCTCCGAGAGCACCACCGCCACGAAGTCAGCCACGACGTCGAGCACGGCCAAGAAGGCGCCCGCCAAGAAGACGGGGGCTGCGAAGGCCACGGGGACGACGACGAAGCGCGCCACCGCGGCCAAGGGCAAGACCGCCACGGGCTCAGCGGGCACCACCCGGAAGGCCCCCGCGAAGAAGACGAGCTGAGCCGGGGGCGCCGCGAGCGGCGTCGTCGGCCGGTGAACCCGCGGGGTGGGACACGCGCCCGCCCCGCCCGCGAGCGAAGGAAGACACATGCGGCTCTCCGTCCTGGACGTCGGCTCCAACACGGTGCACCTGCTCCTGCTGGACGTCTACCCCGGTTCCCGCCCGGAGCCGTACGCGTCCCACAAGGTGGCGCTGCGGCTCGTGGACCACCAGGACTCCTCCGGGCGGATCACGGACGAGGGCCGGGACCGGCTGACGGCGTTCGTGGTGGAGGCCCGGGACTTCGCCGTGGAGCACCGTGCGGAGGACCTGCTGGCGTTCGCCACCTCGGCCATCCGCGAGGCGGCCAACGGCGCCGAGGTGCTGGAGCACGTGCAGTCCGTCTCCGGGGTCACGCTCACGGAGCTGTCCGGGGACCAGGAGGCCGCCATCACGTTCTCGGCGGTGCGCCGCTGGTTCGGCTGGAGCGCGGGGCGGATCCTGGACTTCGACATCGGCGGCGGCTCGTTCGAGATGGCCATCGGCACGAACGCCCTGCCCGGCGTGGCCACGTCCGTGCCCCTGGGCGCGGGGCGGCTGTACCGCGGCTACCTGGCCGGGGCCGACGTCGCGTCCCCCGCCCAGTTCAAGGCGCTGCGCAAGCACGTGCGGGCCACGCTGCGCCCGGCCGTGGACCGGATCGCCGGGGGTGGTCACCCGAACCTCGTGGTGGGCACGTCCAAGACCTTCCGCTCGCTCGCCCGGATCTGCGGCGCGGCGCCGTCCGCGCAGGGCCCGTACGTCCAGCGGCTCATGCACCTGGAGGACCTGCGGCTGTGGACGCGGCGCATGGAGGCCATGTCCGTGGCCGAGCGCGCGGACCTGCCCGGGGTCTCCGAGCACCGTGCGGCGCAGGTGGTGGCCGGGGCGATCGTCGCGGAGACCGCCATGGACATGCTCAGGATCGAGACTCTGCAGATCTCCCCGTGGGCGCTGCGCGAGGGGCTGATCCTGCGCCGCATGGACCGGCTCGTGCGGGACTCCTCCAGCGAGACCGTCAACCCCAAGGACCTGGTGAGCAGATCATGAGCGAAACCCCCGGTGACTACCGTCCGCACGTGGCGTTGTCCACGAGCTCGCTGTACCCGCAGGGCGTGCCCGAGACCTTCGAGGCCGCGCAGCGCCTGGGCTACGACAGCGTGGAGGTGCTCGTCACGCACGAGCGGATGAGCCAGCTGACCCACCAGCTGCTGGACAGCATCCAGAAGTACCAGATCCCCATCTCCACCATCCACGCGCCCACGCTGCTGTTCACCCAGCAGGTGTGGGGCAAGTCCTGGACCAAGATCCAGATGGCCGCCAAGCTCACGCACCAGGTGGGTGCAGAGGTGGTGGTGGCGCACCCGCCGTTCCGGTGGCAGCGCAAGTACGCCAGGAACTTCGTGGCCGGAGTGCGGGAGGTCTCCCGGATGACGGACACCAAGATCTCCGTGGAGAACATGTACCCGTGGCGCGTGGCCGGGCGGGAGGCGGTCGTCTACTCGCCGCACTACAGCCCGCTGGGCCAGGACTACGACTGGGTCACGTGGGACTTCTCCCACGCCGCCACCGCCACAATGGACTCCCTCGCGGCCGTCAAGGAGCTCGGGTCCCGGCTGGGTCACGTGCACCTCACGGACGGCTCCGGGGAGACGCTCGCGGACGAGCACCTGCTCCCGGGTCACGGCGTGCAGCCCGTCGCGGCCACCCTCCAGTACCTGCGCGACCAGCGCTGGCAGGGTGTGGTGGGCGTGGAGGTCTCCACGCGCAAGGCCGAGTCCCCCGAGCAGCGCGACGAGTGGCTCGCGGAGTCCCTGGCCTTCGCGCGGCGGCACATGACGCTCTGAGCACCACGGCCGCGGACGACGTCGCCCGCTCCCGGCGGGCGCGCGGGCGGTGGAACCCGCTCGCGGGGATCCCCCCGCGCGCTGTACCGTCGTGAGCAGCATTCCCCGCTTTCCCCACCTCCCCGTGAGCCGCACCGGCACGTCGGTTCCGCGCCCGCGGGAACGAAAGGACTGATCCGATGAGCGAGGCGACCCTCACCTTCCTGGGAGCCGGTTCCATGAACGGCTCCATCCTGCGCGGTGTCCTGGAGGGCGGCAGGGAGGCGGGCTCGGTGCGCGCGACCACCCGTTCGGCGTCGTCCGCGGAGCAGCTGCGCCGGGAGACGGGTGTGAGCGTGTACTGCGCCGAGGAGCAGGACGGTGCGAACACCGAGGCCGTGCAGGGTGCGGACATCGTGCTGCTGGGCGTGAAGCCGTACGCGATCCTGGACCTGGCCCGGGAGATCGCCCCCGCGCTGGACCCGGCCACGGTGGTCGTCTCCGTGGCCGCCGGCGTGACCCTGGATGCCCTGCAGAAGGCGTTGCCGCAGGGCCAGCCCGTGGTGCGGTGCATGCCCAACACACCGTCCAGCGTGGGGCGCGGCGTGCTGTCCGTGACCCCGGGGGAGCACACTACGGGGGAGCAGCTGGAGGCCGTGAAGGCCGTTCTCTCCGCTGTGGGCACCGTGGTGGAGGTCCCGGAGCACCTGATCCGCGCGGTGACCGGCGTCTCCGGCTCCGGGCCGGCGTACGTGTTCTACCTCGCCGAGGCCATGCAGCACGCGGGTGAGCAGCTGGGCCTGGACCCGGAGACCGCGCGCGTGCTCGCCAAGGAGACCGTCTCCGGGGCGGGCGTGCTGCTCAGCCCGGAGGACGCCGATCCCGCGGCGCTGCGCAAGGCCGTCACCAGCCCGGGCGGCACCACGGAGCAGGCCATCACCACGTTCGACGAGAAGGGCCTGCGGGAGATCGTCGCCGCCGGCGCCGAGGCCTCCGCGGCCAAGGGGGACGAGATGGAGAAGGAGTACGGCGGCGAGTGACGCCGTCCGCCCACGCCCACCACACGAGACCACGCAAGGCGGTAGCACCATGACCACGTTCGGCATCGAGGAGGAGTTCCTCCTGATCGACCGCGGGGACAGGC
>NZ_PHOA01000170.1 GCF_003687455.1 Kocuria tytonicola
CCACAGAACCATCCCTGTCACGGGAGCAGGCCCGCTTCGTCGGGGAACTCGCGTGGCGATGCGGACTGGGACCGTCCGACATCTGGACCGCCACCACCCCGCGGAACCTCCTGGACAAGAAGGGCAACCTCGACCCCAAGAAGCTTGCGGCTGCGATCGTGCGCGCCGCCCAGACAGTGAAGGACAACCAATGACCGAGACCACCGCCGCCCAGGACGAGAAGCGCGACGAGGACACCACCCCCGCCGAGCAGCACGGGGAACCCCAGGCGACCAGCCCGGAGCAGCCGGAGGACGACGCCGCCCAGGACACCGAGCAGCCCGGAGACGAGGAGCAGGACGAGCGGTCCACGCCCCTGGAGAAGCAGCTCGCCAGGGCGCGCCGTGAGGCCGCAGAACGCCGTGTGACCGCCCGGGAAGCCACCGAACGGGCCGAGGCCCTCCAAGTGGAACTGGACACCGCACGCGGAGACCTCGACCGCTTCAAACAGGGCATGGCCCAGGACATCGTGGCCCGTGGCATGAGCGTGACGTTCGACGCGTTCACCGCCAGCGGCCACACCCTCGAAGATTTGACCGACGAGGACGGCAGGCCTGACCCCGAGAAGATCCGAGCCCTCAACGAGGAGCTGGGAGAGAAGTACGGGCGCACCCGATCCGGGAACTTCGGTGGGGTCTCCGCCGTCGAAGCCGCCCGGGCCCTGGCCGAGCGCTATACCAACCCCTTCGGGGACAAGGCCAAGGGCGGATCAACCTGGAACGACCTCCTCACCAAATAACCCCGGGCATCAGCAGGTGGGCCGCCACAATCCCCACAGGAAAGTGGCGGCCCACCTCACCCCCGCGATAAACTGGAAAAGGATTCCCAGGCGGAATCCCGCACAACCACATAACGTTCATGTCCTCCCTGGCTGGAGAACACCAACACCAATTCGGCTGGCCCGAACCGTTGGAGAACACACAAACCCTGTGTATTCACATTCAGCCCAAGGAGGGCTTTCTTATGTCAACGCTTTTCAGCAAGGATCTTTCCCCGATCATTCCCGAGCAGGTCGCACAAGACCTCCTCATCACCCCGCTCGTGGAAACGTCGATCCTCTTCAACCCGGCCGTGTCCCGCACCGTCATCACCAGCAACCGGCAGATCCGCTTCCCGCGGATCACCCGCCACGCGACCGCCGCGTGGGTCGCCGAGGGCGCGGAGATCCCCGCCACCGACATTGCCGTCGGCGATGAGGTGATCGTCCCCTCGAAGGTCGCCGCCCTGTCGGACCTCACCCGCGAGTCCGCCGAGGACTCCGACCCCGCCGCCCAGGAGCTGCTGGGACAGTCCATGATCCGCGGTATCCGTGAGCGGCTCGACAACTCGTTCCTGAACTCCAAGAACGTCCCGTCCCTGTCCAAACCCGAGCCCACCGGACTCGCGGGGCTGGCCGGCGCGACCGAGGCCACCCTCGACCTCGCGGACCTCGACAGCTTCGTGGCCGCCGCGTACTCCATCGCGCAGCTCGGAGGCACGGCCACCGCGTACATCGTCAGCCCGGACGACGCGCTGACCATCGCGACCCTGAAGACGGCCACCGGGTCCAACCAGTCGCTCATCGAGCAGAACCAGCCCGGGGTCACGACCGTCAACGGCCTGCCCCTGATCGTGGCACCGCAGCTCACGGCCGGCACCGCGTACGCCGTGGACAACAGTGCGGTGATCGCCGTGGTCCGCCGCGACGCAACCGTCGAGACCTCCGATGCCCCGCACTGGTCCTCCGACCGGATCAGCGTCCGCACCACGATGCGCGCCGCGTGGGGATTCGCTGACCCCGCCCGCGTCGTGCGGATGACCAAGGCCGCGGCCTGACCCACGAGGACGACAGCGCCCCGCACCTGCAATGGTGCGGGGCGCATCACGCTCACGACGTGGTTACTTAGCTTGCGCAGCCAGCTTCTTGGCGACGGCCAATATCACCTTGCCAGCGGGTTCATCCGTTCCATAGTAGGAATGCCAGTCCGTTCCAAATTCGAGGGGCTTGCCCTCCTCGCGTTCCACCCGAACACGCACGCGGAGAGGCGGGTCATCGGGTGTCTCCTCCCCACGGGGGCGATACTGCTGTTCGACCTCCACGCTACGCACCCGCAAGGGTTCAACGCGCAGCGCCCCGGGGATTGCATAGCCCTGATAAGCGGAGTTCCCCAACGTCCAGGGGAGGGTGTAGAGGTGATCTCCCGCAATGATATGAACCGTTCCACCATTCTTGACGTCTTCATCCTCGTCCAGGGTGTACCAACCCCAGTCGACCTCATCGGCGTCAAGGCCCCCGCCGAGAGCCTTGTCGAGTTGCACCCCAGCCACGCGATTTCGGGTCCGCATGACGCGCTCGTCCCAGTGCTTGATCTTGTCGTGGATGTCTTTTCCCGGCCACATGTTTGTTTCCATGACTACTCCTTGGGTTGTGCATCAAATCACATCGGTAGATGCATGTGCATCATATACAAGGCGACAGGGGTCGCACGCTCCCCACCTAAGACACCCCCACCCCCATAC
>NZ_PHOA01000171.1 GCF_003687455.1 Kocuria tytonicola
CCCCGCACACGACAGAACGGACCCCGCATGAGCACCGAACCCCTGTACCCGCAGCACTCGATCACCCCGCCCGCCTACCGGAAGAACCCGTCCGCGCGCCTGCGCCCGGTGAACTGGAACCGTGTGCCGGACGGCAAGGACCTGGAGGTGTGGAACCGGCTGACCGCGAACTTCTGGCTCCCGGAGAAGGTTCCGCTGTCCAACGACATCCCCGCGTGGCAGCGGATGCGGGAGGAGGAGCGGACCCTGACCATGCAGGTGTTCACCGGGCTGACCATGCTGGACACCGTGCAGGCCACGGTGGGGGAGATCTGCCAGATCCAGGACGCCCGCACCGAGCACGAGGAGGCGGTGTACACGAACATCGCGTTCATGCAGTCGGTGCACGCCCGCTCCTACTCCTCCGTGTTCTCCACGCTCGCCACCACCCCGGAGATCGAGGCCGCGTACGAGTGGGCCGTTGGCAACGACCTGCTGCAGCAGCGCTGCAAGCAGGTGCTGCGGCACTACGCGGGGGAGGACCCGCTCAAGCGCAAGGTCTCCTCCACCCTGCTGTCCTCCCTGCTGCTGTACGCGGGCTTCTACCTGCCGCTGCACTTCTCCGTGCACGCCACGCTCACGAACACCGCGGACATGATCCGGCTGATCCTGCGGGACAAGGCCGTGCACGGCTACTACTCCGGCTACAAGTACCAGCGGGGGCTCGAGGAGCACACCGCCGCCGAGCGGGCGGAGATGCAGGAGTTCACGTTCGGGCTGCTGGAGACGCTCTACGACCTGGAGCTGCGCTACTCGGGTGCGCTCTATGAACCGCTGGGGCTGATGGACGACGTGGCCGTGTTCGTGCGGTACAACGCCAACAAGGCGCTCATGAACCTGGGCTACCCCGAACGCTTCTCTGCGGAGGAGACCCGCGTGAACCCCGAGATCCTGGCCGCCCTGTCCCCGGGCAGCGACGAGAACCACGACTTCTTCAGCGGCTCGGGCTCCAGCTACGTGATGGGCAAGGGCGAGGACACCACCGACGCGGACTGGGAGTTCTGACCGGACCAGCGCCACGCGGCCGCCTCCGCCCTCAGCGCTCGGGCGGTCGCGTGGGGCTCTTCACGACCGGGAGACGTGGCGATCCGTCTCCGCAGGTGGTGCGCCGCCCCGGAGTGGATCAGAGACCTTCTTTCACTGAAGCCATTCTTCGGCGAGGACGGCCATGATCACCTCGTCGTGGAACTCCCCGCCGTGGAAGGCAATGTCCCGGCGGGTTCCTTCTTCCACGTGGCCGAGTTTGCGGTACACCGCGCGTGCTCGCTCGTTGTACGCGAACACCCGCAGCTCGATCCGGTGCAGACCCATCTCCTGGAAACCGAACTTCGTGAGCAGGCGCACGGCGTCTGTTCCGTATCCCCGGTCCACGTGGTCCGGCGCGATCAGCACTGCCAGTGTGGCTGCCCGAGCGGGCAGAGACGCTCCGTACAGCGTGACGTGGCCGATGAGCTCGTCCGTTGCGCTGTCGACCACGCTGAACCCCACCCCGCCGGCCCCGGTGTTGGTGGACCAGCTGCGGAACATGTCCGCCACGGTGTCCTCCGGCTGGGGCGTCACCATGAGGCTCTGGAACAGGGCCATCTCAGGATTTCGCCACCACTGCACCAGATCCGGGAGGTCATCGGCGCGCAGTTCCCGGAACCGTACTTTCTCTCCCTGCAGGGCTCGGTGTCCTGCCAGGCGGGCATCGAATGGTGCGGACATGGCAAGGGCTCCTCCGGCCGGGTGTTCTCACGGTCACTCTACGAGGTCCTCGCCGCGGTCACGCCCATTCACGGGGATGTGCGAGGTGGGTCCACGGAACCTCCGTGTGCGATCCCGGCAGCACGCTCGCGACGTCGTCGGCGCCCCACGGACCCCTCCTTTCGGAGGTTGCCCACCCCCTGCCTCCCACGTACCGTGGGTCCGTTCCGTGCGGGCTCACGCGCCCCGCAGGATCGCACGACTCCCGGCCGCTCATCCGTGCCGCCGGTGACGTTCGACAGTGGGGAGATGTGGCCATGGCGCTCAGTGCTCTTGATTTGTTCTCGGTGGGTATCGGACCGTCGTCCTCCCACACGGTGGGCCCCATGCGGGCCGCCCGGCTCTTCGTGGCGGGCCTCGCCGACGACGCCCTGCTGGGCTCCGTGACCCGTGTGCACTCCCAGCTCTTCGGCTCCCTGGGTGCCACCGGGCGGGGCCACGGCTCGGACAAGGCCGTGGTCCTGGGACTCATGGGTGAGGACCCTGAGACCGTGGACACCGACCGCGCGGACGAGATGGTCGCGCTCGCGAGCGAGAAGGGGGAGCTGCTGCTGGACGGCCAGCACCCCATCGCGTTCGACCGCGCGCAGGACGTGGTCATGCACCGCCGCAAATCCCTCC
>NZ_PHOA01000172.1 GCF_003687455.1 Kocuria tytonicola
CACCCGGGGGGGGCGCGTCACCCGCCCGGGGTGGGCGGCGCAGCCGGCCCAGGAGGGCGACGTCGCCCCATGAGCCGAGCGGGCGGCGTCGTCAGCGGGGCGGCGGCGCCACCGGCGAGGCGCGGGGTTTCAGAGGGCGCAGGACACGCAGCCCTCCACGGCGGTGCCCTCCAGGGCAAGCTGGCGCAGCCGGATGTAGTAGAGGGTCTTGATGCCCCGGCGCCACGCGTGGATCTGGGCGCGGTTGATGTCCCGGGTGGTCGCGGTGTCCTCGAAGAACAGGGTCAGGGAGAGCCCCTGGTCCACGTGCCGGGTGGCGGCGGCGTAGGTGTCGATGATCTTCTCGGGGCCGATCTCGTAGGCATCCCGGAAGTACTCCGCGTTCTCGTTGCTCAGGTGCGGCGCCGGGTAGTAGACCCGACCGAGCCTGCCCTCCTTGCGGATCTCGATCTTCGCCGCCACCGGGTGGATGGAGGCAGTGGCGTGGTTGATGTAGCTGATGGACCCGGTGGGCGGCACCGCCTGGAGGTAGGCGTTGTAGATGCCGTGCTCCCGCACCGAGTCCCGTAGCTGCTCCCACTGGGCCACCGTGGGCAGGGCGATCCCGGCGTCCCGGAACAGCTCCCGCACCCGCTGCGTGGCGGGCTCCCACGGCTCGGCCACGTACGGCTCGAAGTAGCTGCCGTCCGCGTAGGAGCTGCGCTCGAAGCCCTCGAACCGCTCGCCCCGCTCGATGGCGAGCCGGTTGGAGGCTCTCAGGGCGTGGAACGCGACGGTGCGGAAGTAGGCGTCCGTGAAGTCGATCCCCTCCGCGCTGCCGTAGTGGATCCGCTGCGAGGCCAGGTAGCCGTGCAGGTTCATCTGCCCCAGCCCGATCGCGTGCGACGCCGCGTTGCCGGCCGCGACCGAGGGCACCGCGGCCACGTCCGTCTGCTCGGACACGCTGGTCAGCGCCCGCACGGCCGTCTCCACCGATCCCCCGAAGTCCGGGGCGGCCATCATGCGTGCGATGTTGAGCGAGCCCAGGTTGCAGGAGATGTCGTGGCCCACGGTCTCGTAGCCCAGCGCGGCGTCGTACTCGGAGGCCGTGTTCACCTGCAGGATCTCCGAGCACAGGTTGGACATGTTCACGTGGCCGTCCAGGGGGTTCGCGCGGTTCACGGTGTCCTCGAACAGCACGTAGGGGTATCCGGACTCGAACTGCAGCTCCGCCAGGGTCTTGAAGAACTCGCGGGCGCTGATGGTCGTGGAGCGGATGCGGGGGTTGGCCACGAACTCGTCGTAGTGCTCGGTCACGGACTGGTCGGACAGCGGCACGCCCGTCTCTCGCAGCACGTCGTAGGGGCTGAACAGGTGCATCTCCCGGTTCCGCTTCGCGAGCTCGAACGTGATGTCCGGGATGACCACGCCCAGGGACAGGGTCTTGATCCGGACCTTCTCGTCCGCGTTCTCCCGCTTGGTGTCCAGGAAGGCCATGACGTCCGGGTGGTGGGCGTGCAGGTACACCACGCCCGCCCCCTGCCGGGCGCCCAGCTGGTTCGCGTAGCTGAACGAGTCCTCCAGGATCTTCATCACCGGCACCACCCCGGACGCCTGGTGCTGCACCTTCTTGATGGGCGCCCCGGCCTCGCGCAGGTTGCTCAACAGCAGGGCCACTCCGCCCCCGCGCTTGGACAGCTGCAGCGCCGAGTTCACGCTGCGCCCGATGGACTCCAGGTTGTCCTCCAGCCGCAGCAGGAAGCAGGAGACGAGCTCGCCCCGCTGGGCCTTGCCCGCGTTCAGGAACGTGGGCGTGGCCGGCTGGAACCTCCCGGACAGCATCTCGGCCACGAGCTGCTCCGCCATCTCCTCGTCCCCCCGCCCCAGGTACAGGGCGGTGGCGACGACGCGCTGGCCGAAGTCCTCCAGGTACGCCGCGCCGTCGAACGTGGTCAGGGCGTAGGACGTGAAGAACTTGAACGCCCCCAGGAACGTCTGGAACCGGTGGTCCGCGTCCCGCGCAGTGTGGTGCAGCCGCTCCACGAACTCGCGGGGGTAGGCGCGCAGGAACTGCTCCTCGTAGTATTCGTGCGCCACGAGCCACTCGAGCCGGTCCCACACGGAGTCGAAGTGGCGGGTGCGCGGGGCCACGTGCTGCGCGAGGTAGGCCGCCACGGCCTCCCGGTCCTTCTCGAACTGGATGGAGCCGTCCGGGGCGAAGAGGTTCAGCTGCGCGTTCAGGGCGTGGTAGTCCCGGCGGGTTCCGATCCCCTCCTGCGCCGGCAACCGGTCGGCGCCGTCCGGCCGGTGGGCGCCGTCCGGCCGGTGGGCGCCGTCCTGCGGGTCGGAGAGTTGCTCTGCGCCGGGGGTGCCGTGCGGGACGGGGGCCTCCTGCGTCGTGGTGGCGGGGTGGGTCATACGG
>NZ_PHOA01000173.1 GCF_003687455.1 Kocuria tytonicola
GGCCGCCACACCTCGTCCTCCGCGCTGGCACTCACCGTGCCCGGAACCCGCCCCGGCACCTGGGTGGTGGACACCCCGGGGATCATCAGGGCGCTGTCACGCGAGTGCAGCGGCTTGCGCACCACCGACGGCTCCGCGGCCAGTGCCGCGAGCACCAGGTACCGGTTGGTCAGGGACTTGGAGCCGGGAACGGCCACCGTCCCGCTCACGGGCGAGCCGTGGGGGAACGGGGCCGGCCACGGGGCCGGGTCCTGCGGGTGCGACAAGCCGCTGCGCGTCACGTGGGGCACCGGGACCTAGAAGGAGACGGCGTTCTGCACGGCCTTCTCGGCCTCGCCCAGCTTCTTCCTGGTGTCCTTGCCGACCTTCACCGCGTTCTTGCGGACGTCGTCCGCGAGGTGGCTCGCGCGCCACGCGAGGGACGGGTTGCCGGAGGTGTCCACCGCGGCGATCATGACGCCGCCCAGCAGGGACACGTTCTTGAGCAGGCTCGAACGGCGGGCGGCCTTGCCCTCAGCGGTGGAGGCGTCCGTGGAACGGTACTGGGTGTAGCCGTTGAGCGCGGTGGTGCCCAGCAGCACGGTGGACGAGAGGCGGGGCAGCTTGCTCACGGCCAGCAGGGAGGCGGCACCCACCTGGGCGGCCGCGAGGCCCTGGGCCACGACGGCGCGGTTGGCGGTCAGCGGGCGCAGCTGGGGGGCGGCGCTCTCCACGGCCTTCAGCACGGGGTCCAGCTGCCGGGCGGTCGCGGACGAGTTGCGGAACGCGTCCACACCGCCGGCGATGAAGCCGGTGGCGAGCAGCGGGCGGGCGAGACGACGAACAATGCTCATGGTGCTCCTCCTTACACTCCCGGCATCTCCGGGAAGGCATGCTCTCCATCCTATCGGCCGGTGGTGACGCGCGGAGGCGGGAATAGTCCCGCGAGCGGTGCGTGTTACTCGGGTGGACAGAAGCACCGCACGTGCGCGGTGGCGCGGCGACGACCCGGTGGAAGGTGGCGACGGCTCGGCATGACGGCACCCGCCCTAGACTGGGACGTGATGAACGATCAGCGAACTCACGATTCCCGGACCGTGGAGCACCCGGAAGAGGTGCCCGCCGGCGAGGAGTCCACGCAGCAGCGGCGCGAGCGCTTCGAGCGCGACGCCATGCAGTACGTGGACCAGCTCTACGCCGCGGCCCTGCGCATGGCGCGCAACCCCTCCGACGCCGAGGACCTGGTGCAGGAGGCCTACACCAAGGCGTTCTCCGCGTTCCACCAGTACAAGCCGGGGACCAACCTTAAGGCGTGGCTGTACCGGATCCTCACGAACACGTACATCAACCTGTACCGCAAGCGGCAGCGCGAACCGCGCCAGGCCAACACGGACACCGTGGAGGACTGGCAGCTGCACCGGGCGGAATCCCACACCTCCACCGGGCTGCGCTCCGCGGAGGTCGAGGCCCTGGACCACCTCCCGGACTCGGACGTGAAGCGGGCCCTGCAGGAGCTGCCGGAGGAGTTCCGGCTGGCGGTGTACTTCTCGGACGTGGAGGGATTCGCGTACAAGGAGATCTCCGAGATCATGGACACGCCCATCGGCACCGTGATGTCCCGGTTGCACCGCGGCCGCAAGCTTCTGCGCGAGAAACTGGGCGACTACGCCCAGGAACGAGGATTTGACACGTCCAAGGCCCAGAAGAGGGCCAAGGGCGCACCGGCGAAGGATCGAGGCTGACACCATGACGGAGAAACCGTGCAGCAACGGCTGCACCGATGAACGTATCCAGCGGATCTACGAGTACCTGGACGGTGCCCTGACCACCGAGGACCTCGAGGAGATCCACGCGCACCTCACCGGGTGCACCGAGTGCGAGCGCGAGTACAACCTGGAGTGCGTGATCCGCTCCGTCATGAAGCGCTCCTGCTGCGAGAGCGCCCCGGAGGACCTCAAACGCTCGATCCTGGCGCGCATCGACGCGCAGTGCGGGGAGCACCCCGCCGCCTGACCCCGTGCCGCCGGCACGGCCCCGGACAAGCAGAACGCCCGCAACCAGACTGGTTGCGGGCGTTCCGTGGTTCGTGCAGAACGTCAGGAGTTGGGCCGCTTGCCGCGGTTGGCCGAGTTCTTGCGACGATCCTTGCGCTTACGTCCACGCTTGCTCATGATGTACCTCCTGCAGTGATTGGCTGGGACATCGTCCGCCAGTATCTCACACTCTGCGCCCCTCCCGGACCACCGTGGACGGCCCGGCGGCCGCCCCTGGCGGTGTCGATCCATGCCCTCGGCCACTGCGCGGGGACCTCTGCCGTGCGGGGCCGGGGAGGGGTCAGCGG
>NZ_PHOA01000174.1 GCF_003687455.1 Kocuria tytonicola
GTCCGCGGGTGCGTGCCGCCGTGCAGGGCGTAGCGCCGGACGGACTCGTCCAGGGGGGCCAGCACGAGCTCGCCCGCCCGGGAGAGGTCCCCTCCCAGCACCACGAGCTCCGGGTTCAGAAGGTTGCACAGCTGCGCCACTGCGCCGCCGAGCAGCCTCCCGGTGTCCGCGACCACCCGGCTGCACCCGGGGTCCCCCGCCAGGGCGGCGTCCACCACGTCCCGCACGCTGCGGGGCTGCCGACCCGAGGGGCGGACGAGCTCCAGCACCGCCGAGCTGGAGACGAAGGTCTCCAGGCACCCCCGGTTGCCGCAGCGGCACAGCCCGGCCCGCTCGTCCAGGGTGACGTGCCCGATCTCCCCGGCGGCTCCGCTGGCTCCGCGGTAGAGCCGCCCTCCCAGCACGAGACCGGCGCCCACGCCGTGCGAGACCTTGAGGTAGGCCATGTCCTGCACGCCTCGCCCCGCACCCAGGGTGTGCTCGCCCACGGCACCGGCGTTCGCGTCGTTCTCCACGACCACCGGGCAGTCCAGGACACGTGAGGCGGTGGCCTGCACGTCGAGCCCCGCCCAGTGCGGCAGGATCGCCCGCGAGTCGAGGCCCTTTCCGTCCGCGTCCACGGGGGCGGGCAGGGTGAGGCCCGCCCGCAGCACCCTGTCCGCGGTGATCCCCAGCCCGGTGCGCAGCTCGGAGAGGATCTCGCGTGCGGTGGCGAGCACCTCGGTGGCGCGGTGCCCCGCGGGCAGGTCCGTGCGGCGTCGGGCGCGGATGGTGAGGTTCAGGTCCGCCACCGCCACCTCCACGTGACGGTGGCCCACGTCCACCCCCAGCAGGAAGCCGGCGCTCGCGCTGAACCGCACGCGCTGTCCCCGCCTGCCCCCGTGCTCGCCCTCGACGGCGAGGAGGTCGCACGCGGTGAGCTCCTTGACGATCGAGGAGACCGTCGACGGCGCCAGTGCCGTCTCGCGTGCGATGCCCGCCTGGGTGACGTCCCCCAGGGACCGCACCGCGTCCACCACGCGACGACGGTTCGCCACGCGCAGGGCCGCCTGTGAGCCGGGGGCTGCGGCACCCCCCGGCGCGGTGGTGGGGTGAGACGACATGGAGGACATCGGCGTCCCTTCCGTTCCCGAACACTTCGTGACGCCTGAGTGTAGTCATCGTTCGGGCGGTGCATTCGACACACGGAGTTCCCAGGAAAGGCCGGGCGCACGCGGCCGCAACCCCGGTTTTGTATCCCATTACATATGAATATATAGGTATCAAAAGACTATGGGTTGTTTTACCACAAACGTTTCACGTGAAACTGTCCGCCGTGCCCGCCACACAGCTCACGACACGCCCGGTTCAGGAATCACTCGGTGTCTCGTGTCACCATTGGTGCATGACCAATCCGGCGCAGTATTCTTCCCCCTCGCCGGGCGGGTCCCCGTGGCAGTTGCCGCAGTTGCGTCACCGCGTGGCCGTTCCCCTGGTCGTGGTGCTGCTGACAGCGACAATCGGTCGTCTGCTGGTGCTGTCACCGCAGATCACCGCCGGGGAAACCGCGTTGCTCGAGGGGATCTCCCAGCATCGCAACGTTCTTCTGGACACCGTGGCCACCGTGGTGCAGATGGCCCTGTCCAACGGGGCCGTGGTCCTGATCATCGCGGCCGTCATCGGGTGGTTGGCCGTGATCCGGCGTCGGCCCCTGGATGCCGTGGGCTTCGGCATCACCGCCCTGGCAGGGTGGGCGGCCGTCGGGCTCGTCAAGGTCGCGGTGGAGCGACCGCGTCCCGAGCTCTCCGGCGACCCCCTGGGCGCGGTCACCGGCTCCCTGTCCTTCCCCTCCTCGCACACGGGCGCCGTGGTGGCCATCGTCCTGGCCCTGAGCCTCGTGGCCTCGCGCGCCCGCAGCCGGCGCACCATCCTGCTCTGGGGTTCCCTGGGCGTGGCGCTGGTGGGCCTGGCCCGCATGTACTCCGGGGCCCACTACCCCCTGGACGTCGTGGCTGCGGTGCCGGTGGCGTTCGTGGGGGTCATGGCAGGAGCGTCCCTCGCCAACAAGGTGGTCCCGGCACTGGCCTTCGGCTTCTCGTGGCAGCAGGAGGGCGTCACCGTTGACGCCCCAGCCACCCGTCGCGCCCCCGCACAGGCAGCCCACGCCGACGCCGCCCGCTCGCGCCCCGCGGCCACGGCACCCGCCAGGACGGCACCGGCCGCACGGGCCGGCTCCCGTGCGGCAACCGCCCACCACGAGGAACGGACGGACCGCGCCGCCTGACCCGATACCCCTCCCACCACGAACGACGGCGGGCCGGACCTCGCAAGGTCCGGCCC
>NZ_PHOA01000175.1 GCF_003687455.1 Kocuria tytonicola
GAGCCCCAGTCGTCCACCGCAACGTGCCGTTCGAGGAAGTGCTCCCCGCGCCTGCGGGGATGAGCCGTGCCCCCCGGACCTTCTCTGCCGAGCCTCCCTGTGCTCCCCGCGCCTGCGGGGATGAGCCACGGGCGGGTCGGGTAGGGGTCCACGGTGAGCGAGTGCTCCCCGCGCCTGCGGGGATGAGCCCGTCTGGGTGAGGATCTGCACCCCACCCGCCAGGTGCTCCCCGCGCCTGCGGGGATGAGCCTTGCATCCCCGGTGAGCGGCGCGGAGTTCCCCGGTGCTCCCCGCGCCTGCGGGGATGAGCCCCAGTCGTCCACCGCAACGTGCCGTTCGAGGAAGTGCTCCCCGCGCCTGCGGGGATGAGCCGTGCCCCCCGGATCTTCTCTGCTGAGTCTGCCTGTGCTCCCCGCGCCTGCGGGGATGAGCCCTGCATCCGGGGGTCCCCGGAACCGTGCAGGATGTGCTCCCCGCGCCTGCGGGGATGAGCCCCCGCGCCCGGTGCTGGCGCGCTGAAGATGTTCGTGCTCCCCGCGCCTGCGGGGATGAGCCCTCATGATGCTCCTCCACGGTCATGGTGTAGACGTGCTCCCCGCGCCTGCGGGGATGAGCCCGGGGGCCTGGACCCGGCGTTCTCGTCGCAGACGTGCTCCCCGCGCCTGCGGGGATGAGCCGAACCGGATCTTCTTCCCGGTCTCCGCGATCTTGTGCTCCCCGCGCCTGCGGGGATGAGCCCCGTGGGGTCTGCAACCCGGCCCGCATGGTGCCGTGCTCCCCGCGCCTGCGGGGATGAGCCGTTCAAGACCATCCACACCCTGAACCCCTCCCCGTGCTCCCCGCGCCTGCGGGGATGAGCCCCACGGGCCGCGCGCCTTGCGCATGGTGTCTCGGTGCTCCCCGCGCCTGCGGGGATGAGCCCGGGTTCTGGTCCACGAACTCCGCGACCATCCGGTGCTCCCCGCGCCTGCGGGGATGAGCCTTCGGCGAGCCGCCGCCAGGAGCCGTGCCATCGGTGCTCCCCGCGCCTGCGGGGATGAGCCCGACGAGGGCCAGACGGTCGGCGATGTGTGGTTGTGCTCCCCGCGCCTGCGGGGATGAGCCGTGCGCCGACGTCGTCGCACCCTTCGCGGGGTTGTGCTCCCCGCGCCTGCGGGGATGAGCCCGTGGCAGGCCGCCACGAAGGGCTACGTGGATGGTGCTCCCCGCGCCTGCGGGGATGAGCCCTTGGGGCTGATCGTCCCGACCCGGCAGGTGCGGTGCTCCCCGCGCCTGCGGGGATGAGCCCCACTCGGGCCGCTGCGCCGCGGGGCGGAACATGTGCTCCCCGCGCCTGCGGGGATGAGCCCGCCCGCCTACTTCCCTGAGTTGGCGCGGAATTGTGCTCCCCGCGCCTGCGGGGATGAGCCCCAGCGTGAGATGCCCGAGTTCTCGAGCCGAGTGTGCTCCCCGCGCCTGCGGGGATGAGCCCCCCCGGTGATCCCTGTCCCGGCTGATTGCGCCGTGCTCCCCGCGCCTGCGGGGATGAGCCCTGACCCACGGTCGGAGCCTGTCCCGTGTCCTCGTGCTCCCCGCGCCTGCGGGGATGAGCCGTGGGTGCGCGAGGAGAACACGCGTACCCTGGAGTGCTCCCCGCGCCTGCGGGGATGAGCCCTGCTGGGGGGTGCCCGCGTCGATGAGGAACGGGTGCTCCCCGCGCCTGCGGGGATGAGCCCGGGGTGGGGGTGACGGGCTCGTCCCCGTCAGCGTGCTCCCCGCGCCTGCGGGGATGAGCCCCACTACACCTCGGAGCCGATGGGCCCGGAGAAGTGCTCCCCGCGCCTGCGGGGATGAGCCCCGGACCCGTGCGTGGGCGCTGGAGAAAGCGGGGTGCTCCCCGCGCCTGCGGGGATGAGCCCTCGCTGGGCCGGTAGGCACCGGGACCGATCAGGTGCTCCCCGCGCCTGCGGGGATGAGCCCGCTCACACCTACACCCATTAGGAGGGGCCATGGTGCTCCCCGCGCCTGCGGGGATGAGCCGCGCGGGGCGCGCGGGCGCTGGGAGACACGTTCCGTGCTCCCCGCGCCTGCGGGGATGAGCCCGAGGCCCCACCCTCATGCCCCTCCCGGGTGGGGTGCTCCCCGCAGGCGCGGGGAGCACTCCAACCACGTCCACGCT
>NZ_PHOA01000176.1 GCF_003687455.1 Kocuria tytonicola
TTCACGGGGTTTCTCCTCGGGCGCCGGACGGCCCCCGCCCGCCGCCCGAGGAGAAACCCCGTGAACGTGCTCGTCATCGTCCTGTACCTGGTGGCCATGGTGGTGATCGGGCTGTGGGCCGCACGCCGTGCGCGCACGGCCACCGACTACCGCGTGGCCGGACGGCGCCTCGGCGCGGGGCTCTACACCTCCACCATGGCGGCCGTGGTGCTGGGCGGGGCGTCCACCGTGGGCGGTGTGGGTCTGGGCTACCAGTACGGGATCTCCGGGATGTGGCTCGTGGTAGCCATCGCCACCGGCCTCGCGGTGCTCAGCGTGTTCTTCGCCGCCCGCATCCAGTCGCTGAAGGTCTTCACGGTGTCCCAGATGCTGCAGCTGCGCTACGGCGCGAGCGGCGGGGCCACGGCGTCGTCGTTCGTGATGCTCGCGTACACCCTGATGATCGCGGTGACCTCCACGGCGGCGTACGCCGCCATCTTCTCCGTGCTGTTCCCCATCTCCCGGCCGTGGGCCATCCTGCTGGGCGGCGCCGTGGTGATCGCCTACTCCGTGCTGGGCGGCATGTGGTCCATCACGCTCACGGACCTCATGCAGTTCGTGTTCATGACCATCGGCATCTTCGCGATCCTGCTGCCGTTCTCCCTGGCCGCCGGCGGCGGCTGGTCCGGGATCACCGAGCGCCTGGACAACTCCTTCTTCTCCATGGGCTCCATGGGGTTCCAGGCGATCGTCACGCAGTTCGTGGTCTACGGCTTCGGCATGCTGATCGGCCAGGACATCTGGCAGCGCGTGTTCACGGCCCGCTCCCCGCGCGTGGCCCGCTGGGGCGGTCTGGCCGCAGCCGCCTACGTGGCCGTGTACGGCGTGGCCGGGGCGCTGATCGGCACCGCCGCGGCCGCCGTGCTGCCCACCCTGGAGGTCCCGGAGGAGGCGTTCGCCGCCATGGCGCAGCACCACGTGCCCGAGGGCCTGGGCGGTGTGGTGCTCGCCGCGGGTGTGGCCGCCATGATGTCCACCGCCTCCGGCGCCACCATCGCCGCGGCCACCGTGGCCCGCGTGGACGTGGTCCCCACCCTGCGCGGCCTCTTCGGCGCCTCCCCGCAGGACGTGGAGCGCGCCCGTTCCGAGGAGGCCTCCGTGCTCAAGGACCGCGTGTACGTGGTGGTCGTGGGCCTCGTGATCACCGTGCTGTCCATGCTGGTCAGCTCCACCGTGGTGGCCCTGACCATTGCGTACGACCTGCTGGTGGGCGGACTGCTCGTGGCCGTCCTCGGCGGTCTGGTCTGGCGTCGCGCCACCGCGGCCGGCGCCATGTGGTCCATGGCCGCGGGCGTGCTCGGCACCGTGGCGGGCATGCTCGGCTTCGGCGTGCTGGCCAACGCTCCCATCTACCTGGGGCTCGTGGGCTCGGCCGTAGTATTCGTGGTGGTGTCGCTGGTGACCAGGCCCACGGCGCCCCAGATCAGTCACGAGTGGAACCGACGCATCCAGGAGTCCAAGGCATGAGCACCGAGAACAGCACCTCCGCGACCGAGGCGGCCCCGGCGGCGTCGCGCCCCGAACGCACCGTGGCCACGGCCGTGCTGGAGACCCTGCGCGGGTACGGCATCGACACCGTCTTCGGAATCCCGGGCACCCACTCGCTCGAGTTCTACCGGCCGCTGCGGGGCCTCGGCATCCGCGCGGTCACCACGCGCCACGAGCAGGGTGCGTCCTACGGCGCGGACGGCTGGTCCCAGGTGCGCGGGCTGCCCGGCGTGGTCATCACCACCTCCGGACCCGGCCTGCTCAACTCGCTGTCCGGCGCCGCCACCGCGTACGCCGAGTCCCGCCCCATGATCCTGCTCTCCCCCGGGCGCCCCGTGGGCCACGACTTCCGGGACATCGGCTCGCTGCACGAGACCAAGAACCCCTCCGCCGCGGTCAACGCGATCGTGGGCGTCTCCCGCCGCGTGACCTCGGGCGCCGAGGCGGTGACCATGATCCACGACGCCATGCGGGACTTCGCGCACTCGCGCCCGCGGCCCATCCACATCGAGATCCCGCTGGACATCCTGGAGACCGCCGCGGACGTCCCCGAGTCCGCGAC
>NZ_PHOA01000177.1 GCF_003687455.1 Kocuria tytonicola
GTGGCCCTCCCCCCGGGCGGCCTCCCCCGTGATCCACCGGCTCGTGCCGTCCGCCGCGGCCACCCGGCCGTCCAGGCTCTGGGCGATCTTGAGCGTCACGAAGGGGCGCTGCTGCTCCTGGGCGCGGAACCAGCGCGCGTTGAGATCCCGGGCGTCCTCGGCCAGCAGACCCGCCCGGACGTCCACACCGCGCTCCATGAGAGCGGCTGCTCCCCCGCGGGCGGTGTCCGTGCCGTCCCCCACCGCGTAGACGACCCGAGGCACCCCGGCCTCCAGGATCGCCCCGGAGCACGGCCCCGTGCGGCCCGTGTGGTGGCACGGCTCCAGCGTCACGACCAGGGTGGTGTCCCGCAGGTCCGTCCCCGCCTCACGGGCGGCCCGCAGGGCGTCGACCTCGGCGTGGGGCGTTCCGGCACCGCGGTGGTGGCCCACGTGCAGGACCTCGCCGGAGGCGCTCAGGACCGCCGCACCCACCACGGGATTGGCCCCGCGCACTCCCCGTGCTGCGGCCCGCAGGGCGGAGCGCATGGCGGTGTGCTCGGCGGAGGTGAACGTGGGCTCGGGTTCCACCGCGGCGTCGTGGGACGGGGGCGTCATGGGCGCTCGTCACCCACGGACAGGTGCAGGTCCGGGAAGCCCGTGCCGATCGTCGCGGCGCGGCGCTGACGCGTGTTCACGCGCCACCAGACGAAGAAGCCGGCGAGGGTGAAGGCGCCGTAGAAGACGTACATGAGACCGGAGGCGTAGTACCCGGCGGAGAACAGCAGCGGCACACCCACGAGGTCCACCGCCACCCAGAACAGCCAGAACTCGACCCAGCCCCTGGCCATGCCCAGGGTGGCCAGCAGCGAGCCCATGAAGATCCAGGCGTCCGCCCACACCGGTTCGTAGGAACCCAGGGCGCGGAAGACGGGGGTGAGCACGGCGGTGCCCGCGAGCATCGCGACGACCAGGAGGATGCGCTGCCTGCCACCGGCCCAGTGCGGCGTCACGGCTTCCTGCTGCGCACCGCGAGAACGGCGCCACTGCACCCAGCCGTACACGGAGACCGCGATGAACATGATCTGCCGCCCGGCCTGGCCGAGCAGGTTCACGGGGTTGGGGGTCTCGAAGACCGCGCCCAGGAAGACGGTGAGGAGGATCGCGTTGCCCACGATGCCCACGGGCCACGCCCACACCTTGCGGCGCATCCCGCCCAGGGCGGACAGCAGGCCGAAGACGTTGCCGAGCACCTCGCGCCACAGGATGAACCCGTCACCCACACGGATCTGTGCGTCGAACAACCACCGCAGGACGTCCACGGAATCTCCTCTCACCCGCCACGATCGGTGGTTCCGGGGAGCAGGAGCACGCCCACGGTTCAGACCGCGCGGCGGACGGCACCGCCATGTGACCCCGCGTGGCACCGGTGCTGAAGGGTGGCCCTTCTGAGGGGTGCGCCGCGGGAGGGCGGTGCGCACGTGTGCCTACCATCCAGACTGTACTGTCGGTCCCGGACTTCCACCGGATCGGCCGAGCTCCCCGCCACCCCCTGGACTCCACCCACCGTGCGGCAGGGCCCGGGGGCCGCGCGGTTCCCGGTTCGCGGACTGTCACCGCCGGTTCGGAATTGCACCGACCCCGGAACACGTTGCGGAGCCCAGTATGCCACGGCTCCGGCACCGCCCATGAGCCGGGGTGGGAGCCCGGTGCTGAACTGTGCCCGGTGCTGGCGGGGGCGGTACTGGCGGGGGCGGTGGTTCGCCTCAGCCCTGGTGCGCGCGGGCCGTGTCCCGCAGCGCCGCCACGGCGGCGGCGGGGTCCTCCTTGCCGTACACCGCCGAACCCGCCACGAAGGTGTCCGCACCGGCCTCGGCGGCGCGCACGATCGTCTCCTCGGTGATCCCGCCGTCCACCTGCAGGGCCACCGTGCCGCCGTGGGCCTTCACCGCGGCCGCCGCACGCCGCAGCTTGGGAAGGGTCACGTCCAGGAACTTCTGGCCGCCGAACCCGGGCTCCACGGTCATCACGAGCAGCATGTCCAGCTCGGGCAGCAGGTCCAGGTACGGCTCGATGGGAGTGGCGGGACGCACGGCGAGCCCGG
>NZ_PHOA01000178.1 GCF_003687455.1 Kocuria tytonicola
CTGCCCACCCTTCCCCGCCGTGCTGCCGTTCGCGGGCCCGCCGGACGCGAACGTGTCCCCGGGCCCTCTCGGCCCGGGGACACGTCGTTCACGCGGCGCGCACCACGGTGGGTGCTCGTCGGGTCAGAGCGTCGCGGCGTCCACCACGAAGCGGTAGCGCACGTCCGAGTCCACCACGCGGTCGTAGGCGTCGTTGATGTCCTCGGCCTTGATCAGCTCGATCTCCGCGGTGACGCCGTGCTCGGCGCAGAAGTCCAGCATCTCCTGGGTCTCGCGGATGCCGCCGATGTTGGAGCCTGTGAGGGACTTGCGGCCGCTGATGAGCGAGCCCGCGCTGACCTCCAGGGCCTCGGTGGGCAGGCCCAGCAGCACCATGGCACCGTGGGGGCGCAGGGTGGCCATGAACTCCTGCACGTCGATGTGCGCGGACACGGTGTTGATGATGACGTCGAACTCGCCCTTGTGCTCCTTCAGGGCCTCGGGATCCTCCTTGCGGGCGATCCAGTTCGTGGCGCCGAAGCGGCGGCCGTCCTCCTCCTTGGAACGGGTCTGGCTGATCACGGTGACCTCGGCACCCATGGCGGCGGCGAGCTTCACGGCCACGTGGCCGAGTCCGCCCATGCCCACCACGGCCACCTTGGAGCCCTCGGTCACGCCCCAGGTGCGCAGCGGGGAGTAGGTGGTGATGCCCGCGCACAGCAGCGGCGTGGTGGCCGCCGGGTCCATGCTCTCGGGGATGTGCAGGGCGAACGCCTCGGAGACCACGATCTGCGTGGAGTAGCCGCCGTCGGTCGGGCGGCCGTCGAAGCGGTCCGTGCCGTTGTACGTGCCCACGGCCTTTGGACAGTTATTCTCCTCACCCTTCAGGCACCACTCGCACTCACGGCACGAGTCGACCAGGCAGCCGACGCCGGCGCGCTCGCCCACCGAGAACGAGGTGACCTCGGAGCCCACCTCGGTGACACGGCCGATGATCTCGTGGCCCGGGACCATGGGGAAGTCGATGGGCCCCCACTCCTCGCGCACGGTGTGGATGTCCGAGTGGCAGATCCCGGCGAACTCGATCTCGATGCGGATGTCGTCCGGGCGCAGGTCCCTGCGCTCGATGGTGCCCTTCTCCAGGGGAGCACCGGAAGCGACGGCCTGGTAGGCAGCAACGTTGGTAGTCATGGGATGTGACTGTAGACCTCTCTCGACCGGTAAGTCATTTCGAGGGAAAGTGGTTCGCTGGAGGCGCACAGCGGCCCCTGGTCAGGGTGCCGGTGGTTGCTGGCCCTGCGGGTCACCGCCTGAACGGGAAGCCCTTCAGGTCCTTGGGCAGCGGCGCGGCGTACGTGCGGGACTTCGAGGTGCTCAGCCCCAGCCGCACGAGCGACTGCGCCACGGTCACGGCGGCGGCCACCCCGTCCACCACGGGCACCCCGCACTGCTCCCGCACCTCCCGTTCCAGCGCGGCCATCCCGCCGCAGCCGAGCACGATCACCTCCGCCCGGTCCTCGCGGACCGCCCGCTGCGCCTCGTCCACGATCGACTGCACCGCCGCGCGCTCGTCCGTCTCGAGGTCCAGCACCGAGGTGTTGGAGGCCCGCACCGAAGCGCAGCGCTCCATGAGCCCCGCCAGCCGCAGCCGGTCCTCGATGAGCGGGACGGTACGGTCCAGGGTGGTCACCACCGAGTAGCTGCGGCCCACGAACGTGGCCATGGACGCCGCGGCCTCGGTGATGTCCACGACCGGCTGCGCCAGCAGCTCCTGCAGCCCTTCCCGCCCGTGCTCGCCGAATCCCGCCTGGATCACGGCGTCGAACGGCTCCTCGTACGCGAGCACCGCGTCCATCACACCCACCGCCGCCAGGTAGGACTCCATGTTCCCCTCGCAGGACGGCGCGCCGAACGTGGGTGTGAGTCCCACGATCTCCACACCCGGTTCCGCCACCGCGCGGGCGGCCTCCGCAATCGAGTCGGTCATGGACTGCGTGGTGTTCACGTTGACGGTCAGGATGCGCATGTCATCTTCTCCTGGGGTTCGGTTTCTCGGGTACGACGCCGCTGGGTCGCCTCCGGGGCGACGGCAGCCGGG
>NZ_PHOA01000179.1 GCF_003687455.1 Kocuria tytonicola
CCGGAAGCGGGAGCGGGGGCGGGGAGAAGACCCTGCGGGTGTCCGCGGCGGCGTCCCTGACCAAGTCCTTCGACACGCTCGCCGAGGACTTCGAGAAGGACCACCCGGGGGTGGACGTGAGCGTGAACTACGGCGGGTCCTCGGGCCTGGTGCAGCAGCTCATGGCGGGTGCGCCGGCGGACGTGTTCGCCTCCGCGGACCAGAAGAACATGGCAAAGCTCACGGAGGCGGGCCTCGCGCAGGGCGAGCCGCGGGTCTTCGCCACCAACGTGCTCACGCTCGTGGTGCCGAAGGACAACCCGGCAGGGATCGAGAGCTTCCAGGACGTGGTGGACCAGGACGTCAAGCTGGTCACGTGCGCCCCGGAGGTGCCGTGCGGTGCCGCGACCCAGGAGATCGCGAAGGCCAACGGTGTCACGCTCCAGCCCGTGAGCCAGGAGAACGCGGTCACGGACGTGCTCGGCAAGGTGACCAGCGGCCAGGCGGATGCCGGAATCGTGTACGTCACGGACGCCAGGTCCGTGGGGGATGCTGTGAAGAGCATCGAGATCCCCGGGACGGAAAAGGTCATCAACAGGTATCCGGTGGTCGCGTTGAAAGACGCCGCGGAGCCGGAACTGGCCGGTGAGTTCGTGGACCTGGTCACCGGCGAGCGCGGTCAGAAGGTCCTGGTGGACGCGGGCTTCGGCGCACCGTGAGGCGCGGTTTCTCCGCCGCACCGCGGTGGGTGCTGCTGCCCGCCGTGCTGGGGGCACTGCTGATCCTCCTGCCGCTGGTGGGCCTGCTGCTGCGCATCGACTGGGTGCACCTGGAGGAGCTGCTCACCAGCGAGTCCTCGCTCGCGGCGCTGTCCCTGAGCCTGCGCACGGCGGTGGTCTCCACGGCGCTGTGCATGGTGCTGGGGTGCCCGCTGGCACTCGTGCTCGCACGCTCCACCGCCCGCGCGGTCACCGTTCTGCGCTCATTGGTGCTCCTGCCGCTGGTGCTGCCCCCGGTGGTGGGCGGCATCGCCCTGCTCTACACGTTCGGCCGCACGGGCCTGCTGGGCCGTCCGCTCGCCGCCCTGGGCGTGGACATCGCGTTCTCCACCGCGGCCGTGGTGCTCGCGCAGACGTTCGTGGCCCTGCCGTTCCTGGTGGTCTCCCTGGAGGGTGCCCTGCGCACCGCGGGCACCCGCCACGAACAGGTCGCCGCCGGGCTGGGGGCATCCCCCACGCGCACGCTCTTCCGCGTCACCCTCCCGCTGGCCCTCCCCGCGGTGCTCTCCGGCGCGGCCCTCTCGTTCGCCCGCTGCCTGGGGGAGTTCGGCGCCACGCTCACGTTCGCGGGCAGCCTGGAGGGCGTCACCCGCACCCTGCCGCTGGAGATCTACCTCCAGCGCGAGACGGACCCGGACGCCGCCGTGGCTCTCTCCCTCCTCCTCGTCCTGGTCGCGCTGCTGGTCGTGGGTCTCAGCACCCCCGCACGACGACGCCGCGGCGCCGGCTTCCGCAGCAACCTCACCGGGTGGTTCGAGCGGGACCGCGCCGAGGCCCCGGGCGACGCAACGCATGAGGTGACTGGTCACGGCCGTGAGGAACGGCTCGGGGGCGACGCCCCGACGGGTGTCGCCCCCGGCGCTGAGAGTTCACCCGCGGGGGACCCGGCGCCTGGGGGCCGTCCCGGGACGTCGCTTGTTGCGCAGGCGGATCGCGGTGCTGCCGAGACTCGTGCACCCGGTGAAGGCGCCGACGCCGGACGTCCCCGCGAAGGCGGCGTTCCGCGAAGACCCGACGACGCGCCGTCGTCCTCGAGCTCCGCCGAGGTCCTGACGAAGGATGCGCACGAGGTCACCGGGCTGCGGGTGGCAGTGGCCCAGGAGCAGCGGCGGGTGGCCGCCGAGTTCACCGTGGAACCGGGGGAGACCGTGGCGCTGCTCGGGGAGAACGGGGTGGGGAAGTCCACCGTGCTCGGC
>NZ_PHOA01000017.1 GCF_003687455.1 Kocuria tytonicola
GTGGTGCTGCACGTGGTGGAGGCCTTCGGAGGGGGTGTGGCGGCGGCCGTGCGGGACTACGCCCGCGCCACCCCGGAGTGCGAGCACCACCTGCTGTGCCACCTGCGCCCCGAGGCCGTGAATCTCGAGGCTAACTGGGACGCTGATTTTGCATCGGTCCGTTCGCTGCCCGGGGGACACCTGGCCAACGTCAAGGCCACCCGCTGGGCCATCCGCGCGGTGAAACCGGACGTCATCCACTCGCACTCGAGCTACGCCGGCGTGTACGCACGCACGGCCGTGGGACACCTGCCGCGCCGCCGCAACGACACCCTCTCACCGCTGAACGCTCCCGCTGCGCCCACCACGCGCGCCGAGCGGCAGGGGGATCTCCTGGCGGGTGCCGAGCTGCCTGCCGCACCGGAGGAGCGGACCACCGTGCGGGGCGCCGGACGCCGCCCGGGCCGTTCCGTTCCGGCACCGCTGGGGAGGGCGGTGCGCGAGCTGACGAACAACAAGTACCTGGACCTCTCGCTGACCCGGATCAAGCAGGTGTACACGCCGCACGCGTGGTCCTTCTCGCGGCTGGACCGCTCCCGTCTGACCCGGCTGGGCTACTGGCTGCTCGAGGGGGCACTGGCCGCCCGCACGGACGTGCTCGCCGGGTGCTCCAAGGCGGAGAACAACGTGGCGCACTGGGGGCCGATCGCACCCCGCACGGTGTACGTGCCCAACATCGCCCGCCCGTGCGGTGAGCGCAAGCGCCGTCCCGCGCCGGGCGAACCGCTCGTGCTCGCCGGCGCGGGGCGTCTGGCGGCGCAGAAGGACCCCGTGTTCTTCGCCCAGGCGGTGGACGCCATCCGCGCCGCCGGCCATGACGTGCGCCCGCTGTGGATCGGTGGCGGGGACGAGGGCGTGGAGCGGCTGCTGCGCGAGCACGGTGTGGAGGTCACGGGCTGGGTGGGCCACGAGGAGGTGCGCCAGCACCTCGCACGGGCGGACGTCTACCTGCACACGGCGCGCTGGGAGGGCTTTCCCATCACGGTGCTGGAGGCGGCGCTCAACGACATCCCCGTGATCGTGCGGCGCATCAGGGTGTTCGACGACGCAGGGCTGCCGGTCGTCGTCGACTCGCCGCAGGAGGTGGCGCGGCACTGGGAGGAGATCACGGACGAGCGGGCGCGGGACGCCGTGTCCGCATGGGCCCGCCGGGCGCTGTGGGAGAACTGCCGTGAGGTGCAGCGCCAGCGGCTGGGAGAGATCTACGGCATCCGCGTGCCGCTCGCGGAGCGCACCCTCGCGCGGTGACCGAACTACTGGGGAGAGGACAGGGGAGAACACCATGAACACCATCGGGACGCCCCCGGCGCGGACGGAGCGCGGGGCGAGCGCCGCACCGGCGGGCACCGCGGGCGCGGGCATGTGGACGGGCACGGGGAGCAGCGCCACCTTCACGTGGCTGCACACGCCGGAGAACGGGCGGGCGCGGGGGCTCGTGGTGCTGGCACCGCCCGCGGGGCGCGAGCACGTCCAGGGCTACCGGGCCCTGCGGCAGCTGGCCATGCTCCTCACGGGCGCGGGCTACTGCGTGGCACGGGTCAGCTACCGGGGCGTGGGCGACTCGCACGCGCTGCGCCCGGGGGACGACCTGCTCCAGGAGTGGCTGCGGAACGTGCTGGACGCCGCCCAGCAAGCACGGGAGGTCTGCGGCATCGAGGAGTTGCCCGTCTACGGCATCGGCTACCGGGTGGGCGCCGGTCTGCTGAGCATGCTCTCGGAGCACTTCGACCACGTGATCGCGTGGGAACCGGTGAGCGGAAAGGCCTTCGCCAACCAGTGGTCGCGCCTGCGCCGCGCGACCCTGCCGGAGATCCCCACCGGGGACGGGGTGGATCTCATGGGGCTGTGGCTCACCGACGCGCAGGCCGAGCAGCTCGCGCGCATCCCGGACCCGCGACGGCTGGCCCAGCTGCCCCCCGGGGTGGAGGTGTACCGGGAGGCGGACCAGCCGCGTGCCAAGGTCATGTACGGCGTGGAGTCCTTGGACGTCCGGGTGCACTACGACGTCCTGGAGGACCTGCTGCGGAGGCTGCCCCGTCCGGGACTGGTGCCCTTCACGGGTGCGGGCAGGGGCCCCGCGCGCAACGAGTTCCTCGCGGGGGACGGGGTGCTGTGCGCGGAGGAGGTCGTGGCCGTGGACCCCGCGGGCTACCCGGGCATCCTCACGGGCCCCGTGGCGGGACAGGTCCCCGACCGGACCGGTGGCCGGGGGCCCGCGGCGTCGCCGGGTGCCGCGGGTCGCAGGGGTGCCGAGTCGAGCCCCGAGGTCACGGCGGCGGCCACGGCGGACGCCACCGCACAGGCTGCTGGCGGGGCCATCGCCCCGTGGCCGGGCAAACCCGTCACGTTCTTCGCTCCCGGGGCGTCCGAGCCCCGGGACGGCTCCGGGCTGTGGCCCGAGACCGCACGCCGGCTCGCGGGCCGCGGCGTGGTCAGTCTCCGCGCGGACCGCGACGGCGCCGGGGACCGGGCCCTGCTGTGGTCCGACCGGGACCCGAACCCCTACCGCTACCTCAACGCCCAGGCGCTGCGCGAGCAGGCCCGCTGGCTCGGGGAGCGCTTCCGCACGGACGTGGTGGCCACGGTGCTGTGCTCCGGCGCGTGGGCCACGCTGCGGGCCACGCGCGAGCCCGCGGGGCTGCCCGCCCAGGCCCTGATCCTCATCAACCAGAACGAGTGGCGGATGCACCAGGGCTTCTTCGACGGGCTGCGCCCGAGCTACGACGGTGACGCCAAGCTGCGCGCGAAGAGCACCTCGGCCGCAGCCGACGCCGCACCGTCGGGTGGTCGGGCGGCGGCACCGGCGCACGGGGGCGCCGGGAGCGTGCACGGGGCCTGCCGCTCCCGGTGCGCGGACGCCGCCCGCGGTGTCCTGTCCGACGCCGGCACATGGGCCACGGCCCGACTGGCCGAGGGCAAGCAGGTCGCCTCGCACGCGCTGCGCCACCGCACCCCGGAGCCCGTGTGGAACCTCATGGCCCGCAACCCGTCCGCGTCCATCCCGGACCACGTGCTGGAGCGTGCCAGCCACGGCCGCCGCGTGGTGCTCCTGGTGGGCCCGCAGGACGAGGAGCGCTACCGGGAGACCACCGCAGACCGCGCCGTGTCCCGGTTGCAGCGCCGCGGACGGCAGATCGCGGAGCGCTACGTCCCCGCCGTGGACCACTCCGTCCTCTCGCGCACCGCGCGCAACCAGATCGCCCGCCAGCTCGACGAGCTGTTCGACCAGTGGAAGGCTCAGTAGCCCCGTCATGACAGACACGCCCGCCGTGCGCACACCCCCGCCCGAGACCGAGGCCTCCCGTGTGGGGACCAACATCCTGTGGAACTACGTCTCCGGGTTCACGAGCGTCTTCGGACTGCTCCTGCTCTACCCCTTCGCCATCGCGATCGTGGGGGCGGAGTCCTACGGGCTGTGGGTGATTGCGTTCAGCGCCATCCAGCTGCTCACCATGTCCGACTTCGGGCTCGGCACGGGCATCGTGCGCACCCTCACGGACATCCCGGACGACGCCGCCCACGCCCGGCGGCGCCAGAGTTTCGTGGCCGTGGCCATCGGCGTCTTCCTGGTGCTCGCGGTGGTGCTCACGGGCCTGTACTTCGTGTTCTTCCCGCTCTACCTCACCACGGTGGACGTGCCCGAGCGGGACCAGCACGCCGTGGTTCCCCTGCTGCTCGCCGCGGGGTTCACGCTGTTCTTCTCGGTGCTCGGGCGCGCGTGCAACTCCGTGCTGTGGGCCCTCAACCGCCCGGACGTGGAGCGCAAGGCGGCCGTGGTGGCCATCCTGGGACGTGCCGCCGGGTACGCCCTGCTCATCCCGTTCCAGGGCGGACTGATCGCCCTGGTGCTCGTGGAGTGCGTCTCCCTGCTGCTGCCGCCCGCGGTGTGCCTGTGGGCGGTGCACCGCCGCTTCGGGCTGGCGCGCCCGCTGCCCGGTGCCTGGCGTGAGCAGGGCAGGCCCCTGCTGCGGATGTCCTCCGTGCTGTCCATCGGCTCGCTGTCCCTCCTGGGGGTGTACCAGCTGCCGCTGTTCATCGTGGGGCCCACCCTGGGGCTGCATGCCGCCACCGCCTTCGGGGCGCTGATCCGCGTGTTCCAGAGTGCCCGTCTGGTGATCAGCTGGATCGCCATGCCGTTCGCCTACCCCATCAAGAAGTCGCAGGGCGGCGAGGCGGCGGAGCACATCCGCGTGGCCATGACGGTGTCCCTGCTGGTGGGGCTCATGATCAGCATCCCGCTGCTCGCGATCCCCACGGAACTGCTGAGCGTGTGGCTCGGCCCCGCCATGGCCTTCGCGGCCCCCGCCCTGGCCATGGTGGTCCTCGGTGTGCTGGGGGAGTCCCTCGGGCAGGTGCCGAACCTGGTGATGACGCTGCGCGGCAGTCCCCTCGTGGCCTCGCTGATCAGCCTGGGGATTCTCGTGGTCACCCTGCCCGCCGTGTGGTTCGCCGCGCAGACCGGGAACCTGGAGGTGGTGATGGCGGCGTCCACTGCGCCGCTGCTGCTGGCCGTCCCCGTTCAGCTCGTGTTCAGCGAGCGTGCGGAGTCCAGCCGTGCCGGAGCGGCGGATCTGCGGACCTGGGTCCTCATGCTGCTCGCCGCAGCCGCCGGTGCAGTGGTGTTCGTCCTGGCGGGCCGGGTCCTGCCCGACGTCCTGACCATCGGGGTGTGCGGCGCGGCACTCGGGGCGGTGTTCCTGGCGGCGTTCCGCCGGATCCGGCGCCGCGACCGGGAGTTGAACAGCGCCCGGTCGGCGGACGCTCAGGACGCCGTGGTGAGCTCCTCGTAGAGCTCGCGGTAGCGGCGCGCGGTCACCCGGGCGTCGAAGTCCGCACGGGCGCGCTCCCAGCTGCGGTGCCGCAGGCCCTCTCGCAGCGTCGGGGTGAGGTCCAGGAACCGGGTCAGTGCGGCGCCCAGGGCCTCTGGGTCGCGGGGCGGGACCAGCGTGAAGGGCTCCACGGACAGCACCCGGGTGTCCCCGGTGTCCGTGGTGATCACGGGAACGCCCTCGCTCAGCGCCTCGATGCCGGCCATGGGCAGGGCCTCCTCGCTGCTGGAGAACACCATGGCGTGGGATGCCCGGATGAGGGAGCGGACGTCCGAGACGGACCCCAGCAGCTCCACGGCGTCGGTCAGGCCAAGCCGTGCCAGCTCGTCCGTGAGCACGCGGTTGTGCGGATCCACCCCGTGGCCGGCGCACACCAGGCGCGCCAGGGGGTGCCGCTCCCGGGTCTGGGCGAACGCCCGGAACAGGGTGGGGTGGTCCTTGGCGGGCACGCGGCGCCCCAGATGCAGCAGGACGGGGTCCCCGGGGGGCTCGGGAGCGGGGGCCGCTGCAGTGGTGGTGCCGTTGGGAACCACCAGGATCCGCTCCCCGGGGAAGCGGTATCCGAAGTCCACCGCGAAGTCCCGTGCGGTGGGGGAGCAGGCCACCACCGCGTCCAGGCGGGAGGAGAAGACGGCGGCGAGCCGCCAGACCACGCCCGCCACGCGGCTCGACGCCAGGTTCAGGCTCGAGTGCAGGGTGGTGACCTTCGCGGCGCCGTGCGGGGTCAGTTCGTTGACGAGGTCCGACTGCTGGAGGTGGGAGTGCACCACGTCGATCCGGTGCTCCCGCACGAGCCGGCGCACGGCACGGGCGGCCCTCACCGGAAGCAGGTCCCTGCGGGTCATGTGCGCGTACGTTGTGCTCGTGGCCGCGGCCTCGAGCCGCGGGGAGAGGGCTCCCGGGCCGAGCAGCACGAGCAGGTGCGCCTCGTCTTCGGGCCGCCGGGTGAGCAGCAGCTGCTCGATGAGCGTCTGGGCGCCGCCGGTCTCGGCGTCGTTGACGATGTGGAGGACGCGCACGGTGCGGGCCTTTCTGCGGAGGTGGACGGTGCATGGTGTGGCGATGCCGGCGCCCGCGGGCACGACAGCCCTGTCCCTCGTGGGCGCAGCCCTCGTTGGCAGGAGCCGCGTGGCGTGGCGCCGGAGTGGATCAGGTGCCCGGCCCGGCGGCGTCGTCCGCACCGGCGCCCGCGCTGCCGGCAGCCGCGGGGCGGGAGAGCTCCAGCCCCAGGCACACCCCGGCGATGCCCCACACCCAGAACGCGGAGTCATAGCTCGTGGTGGCCCCGGCAACGACGAGCCACACCACCAGCGTGCACCCGCCGAGCCACAGGGGGTTGCGCCCGCCGGAGCGCACGCACAGCACCGCCATGACCAGGACCAGGGCGAGCCCGAAGACCATGCCGCTCTCCAGCAGGACGCGGCCGATCACGGAGTAGATGTCCGGCAGCGGGTTGTAGTGCTGCAGGTCCCCCAGGGGCATGCGCCCGCTGAGGAACAGCTCGTTGGACCGGCCCCGCCCCACGCCCCACAGGAACGTGGTGGGATCCGAGACCAGGTGGCGCACCGAGGCCGTGATCGAGGAGCCGCGGTCCGCCCAGGACCAGTTGAAGGACTCCTTGCGGTCCCGCAGGACGTCCAGCCCCACGTAGGCCGCTCCGGCGAGCCCCAGGGGCACCAGCAGCACCGCGGCCCAGGCCCGGCGCACGGCGTAGGGGGCGATCGCGGCGATCAGCACCACGCCGAGCACAACCACCGCGGCTCCCGAGCCGGAGACCGCCACGGCCCAGAGCACGAGGGCCATGGCCAGGACGTCCCGCGGGGTCATGCGGCGGCCGTGGTGGCGCAGCACGACCACCAGGGCCATGGCCATCAGGGACAGCGAGCCCACCATGAAGGAGGTCTCGGGGAAGAGCCCGAAGGGCCGCCGCACGTAGGTCAGGAAGGTCTCGCTGAAGTCGGAGACGTTCGCGTAGCCGGGGATGGTGTAGAGGCCCTCGAAGGGGATCACGCCCACCACGTCGAAGAACACGTACTTCTGCACGAGGGTGTAGGCCGCGCTGAGCAGCATGGTCCAGCTCAGCCACGAGATGGCGCGCGGCCCGAGGAAGAGGATGGCGGCGGCCGCGCCGGCCAGGGGCAGCGTGAACACGAGCCACGTGATGGATCCCGCGACCTGCACGGGGACGGGGCTCAGGAACATCCGCACGGCCGAGGCCGCGAAGGGGACGACTCCCACGAGCAGCGCGGTCCACATCACCGGCATGTGCCGGGCGCAGCGCAGGATCAGCAGGACGCAGACCACGCTGGACAGCGGCAGGTTGGTGTTGGAGCCCAGTGGCACGGCCGCGTAGGGCAGGGCCGAGAGCACGATCAGCGCACCGGACAGTGCGCGGTCCAGGGCCGTTCCCGGGGTGACGAGCGCCGCGCCGCGGGAACGGGTGGACGCGCGGCGGGGGCCGGTGCCGCTCCGGCCGGCCAGCAGGCCCGGCTGCGCCACGGTGCTCACGCCCGCTCCGTCCCGAGCACGGCGGCCACGGAGGGCCCCCAGTCCGCGTGCACGTCGGCGCCCGGGGTGGCGCCCCCCGGCGCGGACGGGGGCGCGCCGCGGGTGCGGACGGCGTCGTCGAACGCGTCCCGCAGGGCGGCGCCGAACGCCGCGGCGTCGTGGACGTCCGCGGCGCGGAAGCCGGCGTAGTCCCCGGCCTGGGCGCGCAGGGAGGCGAGGTCCGAGGCCACCACGGGGGTGCCCGCCCCCACGGCCTTGGCCAGGACGCCGGAGTGGGCGTCGAAGTGGGTGTAGGGCAGCACGATCACCGCGGCGTCCTTCACGTAGCCCGCGAACTCGTCCCGGGAGAGGAAGCGGTCCACCACGTCCACGGACGGGTGGCGGCGGGCGAGCGCGGCGAGCTCCGCCGCCAGCTCGGGGCTCTCCGCCTTGCCGCGCACGAGCAGGGGCACACCGGCCTCGCCCGCGGCCACCACGGCAAGCTCGATGCCCTTGTTGGCGCGCACCTCGCCGATGCAGAGCGCATAGGGCCCGGTCGCTGCGGCGGCCGGCGCGGCGGGGGCCCCCGGGTCCAGGCGGGAAGACACGGGCAGGTCCACCGCGGTGACGGGCCGGGTGGTGTAGCCGCGGATGATCTCCGCCTGCTCGCGGCCGTGGGTGACCACCCGGTCCGCGCGGCGGGCGCAGGCCCGGTCCAGCCAGAGCAGGACGCGCTCCCGGAGCCCCGCGGAGCCCAGGTCGAAGTGCGGCTGCGCGTTGTGCACGAACACCGCGGTGCGCTGCGCGCGGCGCGCCCGCAGCACGGCGGGGAGGGGGTACTTGGTGGAGTCCAGGGCGAGCACGGCGTCGTGGCTCGCGCGGGCGGCCACCGCGCGCACGGCCAGGTGCTCGCGCACGAGGTCCAGCACCTGCAGACCGGCCCGCAGCGCCCTGCCGGGGGCGGAGCGCGGCACCCGGGTGCGCCGGGGCGGCACGGTCTCCACCACGCGCACCGGGTGCTCCGCCGCCCAGCCGAGGTACTCGCGGGCCCCGGGGCGCGAGACGAGCGAGACCGCGGCGACGTCCGGGCTCGCGTCGAGGGCGAGCGCGAGGTCCGCGGCATGCTCCAGCTGCCCGCCGTACTCCGTGGGGCACACGACCACGATGTCCCGGGGGCACCCCGGCAGGCCGGACTCAGAGCTCATCGTCGGCGACGTGCTCGTGGGCCCGGGTGGTGGCCGCGTCCGCGCGGTGGGACGTCCGGCGCTCGGCGGCGGGGCGCCCGCGCCACAGCACCAGCAGCAGCCCCACGACCAGACCCACGAGCGCTCCGAGCGCGGTGTTGACCGCCGCGGAGGGCCCGGCGGCCTTCTCCGGAACGGCGGCCCGCTGGACCACGTTGAGCTTGACGTTCGCCGGCTGCAGCCCGTCCTGGGACTGCGGGACGGTCTCCAGTCCCCGGCTCACGCTCACGAGGCTCTCGGCGGTGGCCTGCGCCAGGTTCGCGGCCTGCTGCGCCGAGTCCCCCGTGGCGGTGATGGTGATCATCGCGGTGTTCGGTTCGTTCGTGACCACCACGTTCTTGGCGGCGAGCTCCTCGGGCGTGTCCTCCAGGTGCAGGCGGTCCACCACGGGCTGCAGCACGGAGTTGGTGGTGGCCACCTTGGCGTAGGACCCGGCGCGGGCGACGGCGAACTGCTCGCCCATCTGCAGATCCGTCACCGAGCGCGGGTTGGCCACGTTCACGAACACCTGCGACTGGGACTCGTAGGACTTCGGGACCACGAGGGTCGAGGCGATTCCGGCGAGCGCACCCACCACGGTGGCGAGCAGGACCAGCAGCCACAGCTGCTTCAAGCATCGGACGTACTGACTCAAGTTCATGTTTCTCCCCCTCGGCCCCGGTGCACGGCGCGGCGCGCTCGGGTGCACACAGGGGTCCCCAGATCCCCATCGTGGTTGCACCAGAACTCTAGCCAGCTTCCCGGGCCGGGACCGCCGGAAATGGTGTGTTCGGGACAAACGTGCCCCCTTGTGTGGACGGATTCGGGCGGGTGGGGCCGCCCGGTTTTCCTAGACTTGTGCGGGTCGCGGAGCACCGCGGCCAGGGGCCGAGCACGGGGGGCAGCATGACACCGGACACCACCACGGCAGGCACGGCGGACGCACCGCTCGTGAGCGTGGTCATCGCCGTCTACAACGGCCAGGAGCTCGTGGGGCAGGCGATCAGCAGCGTGCTGCGCCAGACCCACCCGCGGGTGGAGGTGTTGGTGGTGGACGACGGCTCCACCGACCACACGGCCGAGGTGCTCGCGGGCTACACCACCGTGGAGCGCCCGGGGCGCACGGTGCAGGTCCTCACGCAGGAGAACGCGGGCTGCGGTGCCGCCCGCAACCGGGCCCTGGGGCTGGTCTCCGGGGACTTCATCACGTTCCTGGACGCGGACGACGAGCTGCTGCCGCACCACCTGGAGACCCTGCTGGCCCGCTACGAGCAGCTGCAGGAGCACCCCGGGCGCGAGCGCACGGTGGTCTACGCCAACGGCTGGCTGTGCACCCCCTCCGGGATCAACCCCGAGCGAGTGCAGTACCGCGAGCGCATGCCGGGCCCGGAGGAGCAGCGCAGCGTGATCCTGGAGTACAACATCGGCAGCCTGTACGGGCTGTTCCCCCGCAGCTTCTTCGAGGAGGTGGGGGCCTTCGACCCCGAACAGGTGTTCGTGGAGGACTGGGAGCTGTGGCTGCGCGCCATCTACTCGGGCTGGCGCTTCGACCGCGTGGACCGGGTCACCTCCATCCTGGCGTGGTCCGGCGGGTCCATGCAGTCCCAGCGGGACCGGATGGCCGCGGGGGAGGAGATGGCGCTGCGCAAGACGCTGGTGCGCTTCGAGAAGGAGCTGAGCCCCGGGGAGCGGGACAAGCTGCTGCGGCGGCTGCGCGAGGGATCCCCGCTCGCGGCGGCGTCGGACGCGGAGCAGGCCATGCGGGACGGACGCACCCAGGACGCCCGGCGCCTGCTCGAGACGGCCGCGGCCATGATGCCGAGCCAGCGGCGGGTCGCGCTCAAGGCGCGGATCGCCCGGCTGCCGGGCGGCATGCGGTGGCTCGTGTCCCGGCAGCGCGCGGTGGACGCCAGCGTGGGGTACACGGACGCCATGCGTCGCTGACGCCGCCCGGTACGGGCACGGGGCCGCGCGCGGCGACGACGCCGCCGGGCCACCACCTTGTCCCGGCACGTTCCCCGCGCACACCGGCACGCACGTCCACCGGCACGGACCTCCACCGGCGCGTCCGGCTCTTCCGCGCTCCCCCACGTGGCGTACCCGAGCGCGCGCGTCCCGTCCGCCACCCACTCCGCCACGTCCTGCGCACTGGCGTACCCGAGCGCGCGCGTGCGTCCCCGCCGCCGGAGCCGCCACAATGGGATGCGTGAACAGTCCCGCCACGCCTCCGCCCGTCCTGCTCGCGTGCGCCCACGGCACGCGTGATCCGCGCGGCCAGCACGCCGTGGCCGCCCTCGTGGCCGCCGTGCGCGACCGGCTGCCCGGGACCCGGGTGGTGGACACGTGGGTGGACGTCCAGGAGCCGGACCTCGAGGCCCGCACCGCCGAGGTCGCGGAGCACGAGGCCGTGGTGGTGCCGCTGCTGCTGTCCGCGGGGTACCACGTGTTCGTGGACATGACGCGCGCGGTGGCAGGCTCCCCGCGGCACCGGGTGGCCGCGGCCCTCGGCCCGGACCCGCGCCTGGCCGCCGTGCTGGCCCGCCGGCTCGCCGAGGCCCTGGACGCCGCCGGTGCGCCACCGCTCACCGCGCGGGACCGCGTGGTCATGGTGGCCGCCGGGTCCTCCGATCCCCGGGCGGGGCAGGACTGCGAACGGATGGCGCAGCTGCTCTCCGCCGAGCTGGAGCGCCCTGTCAGCGCCGCGTACCTCTCCGCGGCCGCACCGTCCCTGCCGGACGCGCTCGCCGCTGCCCGCGCCGAGATTGCGCGCCGTGGCGCCGCCTCCGCCCCGGCTTCCCGGACACGGACGGACACCCCCTCCGCACCTCTCGGCGCGGTCCCCGGCTCCGGGGATCGCCCGGACGACGCCGCCGGGCGCGTCCTGCTCGCCCCGTACCTGCTGGCGCCGGGCTACTTCCACGGCCGGGTGCTCGCCGCGGCCGCCGACGTCGCCGCGCAGCCGCTGCTCGTGGCTGACGGGGAGGTCCCGCCGGAGCTCGTGGACCTCGTGGTGGAGCACTACCGGGAGGCCGCTGCCTCCGCGTGATCGCACACGGCGCGGACCATGGCCCCGAGCCGGAACCGTTGCGGGACCACGGCACCGTCGATCCCGGCCTCCTCCAGCGGCTGCACGCACACCGGGCCGATGGCCACCGGGGCGCACCGCCCCTCCCGCAGCGCGGCGACCAGCGGGTCGTGGGCACCCAGGGAGCGGGCGGCGTCGAACAGGGCGTCCACCGCGGGAGCGGCCGTGAACGTCACGTAGTCCACGCGGCCCGCCACGATGCCGTGCACGAGGTCCGCGAGCCGGGAACCCTCGTCCGCGGACTCCCACCGGTACGGCGCCACCACCCGAACGTCCAGGCCCGCGGCGCGCAGCCGTTCGAGCTGCTCCTCGTCCGTGGTGCCGTGCACCTGCACGGTCACCGGGCCCACCACCTCCGGGCCCACCACGTGAGGGGCCGCCGCTCCGGGACCCGCCCCCGAGATCGCAGTGGCGGACGTGGCGGTGGCTGCCGCAGTGCCGGTCTGGCCGGGGGAGAGCTCCGCAGCCAGCAGCCGGTCCACGAGCTCGGAGGTGCGGCCGGAGGCCCCGGTGTACGCGCACGGGATCTCCAGGGCCTGCAGCTGCCCCTTGGCCTTGGCGCCTCGGGCGAGCACGGTGCTCGCGCGCAGCGCGGCCAGCAGGTCCTCCCGCAGACCGTGCTCCTGGGCCACCGCGAGCCAGCGCTTCACGCCGTAGCCCGTGGTGACCAGCACGGTGCCCGGCGCGGACGCGATGGTGTCCCGGGCGGCGGCCAGGACGTCGTCGTCCTCGTCAGCCGGTGCCAGTTTCAGGGCGGGGGCGTACACCACCCGCGCCCCGTGGCGCTCGAACGCTCCACCCTGCTCCTGGGCGCGGCGGTGGGCGGTCACGGCCACGGTGGTGCCGGACAGGACGGGCTTCAAAGGTGCGCTCATGGCTCCAGGGTAGGAGCCGCCACCAACCGGCGGCCCCGCGGCCCGCACGCAGCGCTGGGTGGGGCCGCCGGTTGATGGCCGCCGGGCGGGCCTCGGCACGTCCCGGGGGCCGGGCGCGCGCGGGCTCGGAAAGCGGGGACCCGGAGCGCGGGGGCCCAGCAGGTGGATCCCCGGGGCGGGGCACCGCGCTGTGCGTGTCCGAGGGCGCGAGTAGGCTGGGCGCGATCCGCCCGACCACTGCCCCGAACCGCGCGCCCACCGGACCCCGGTGGGCAGGCTCCCGGGAGCCGGGCGGTGGCCCGTCCGCATGTCCGGCGCCCGTGGGTGTCGGCACCGCAGCACCCCCGGGACGGTTGGCCGCACCCGGCCACCGCACCGTGGCGATCCCACGCACGTGCCGCCTCGCACCGGCGGCACCCGAACGTCCACGACACCAGGAGCCAGCCACCCATGTCCCTGACCGGTCTGCTCACCGCGCTCACCGAGGACCGCAGCTTCGCGAACATCCGCACCCAGGCGGCCCGTCCGCTCGCGGAGCGTTCCGCGGAGACGATCATCAGCGCCACGGACGGGCTGCGCGCCCCCGTGCTCGCGCAGATCGCCGCCGGGATGGCGGACGGCGCCCCCGCGGCGTCGGTGCCGGGGACGGACATCCCCGCGCGGGGAGCCGGCACCACGGACGACGCCGCCGCCGGGCCCGTCCTGCTGGCCGTCACCGCCACGGGACGCGAGGCCGAGGAGCTGCAGGCCGGCCTGGGCGCCTATCTGCCGGCGGAGCAGATCGCGAACTTCCCGTCCTGGGAGACCCTGCCGCACGAGCGGCTCTCGCCGCGCTCGGACACCGTGGGCCAGCGGCTGAGCGTGCTGCGCAGGCTGGAGCGCCGCGACCCTTCCGAGCAGCCGCTGCGCGTGGTCGTGGCCCCGGTGCGCTCGGTGCTGCAGCCCGTGGTGGCGGGACTCGGCCAGATGGAGCCCGTGACCCTGCGCACCGGGCAGGACTACGACTTCCAGCAGCTCGTGGCGGACCTCGCCGGGGCCGCGTACTCCCGCGTGGACATGGTCACCCGCCGCGGTGAGTTCGCGGTGCGCGGCGGCATCGTGGACGTCTTCCCGCCCACCCTGGACCACCCCGTGCGCGCGGAGTTCTTCGGGGACGAGCTGGACGAGATGCGGTGGTTCGCCGTGGCGGACCAGCGCACTCTCACCACGGCCGAGCACCCCTCGGTGATCGTGGCCCCGCCGTGCCGCGAGCTGCTCATCACCCCGTCCGTGCAGTCCCGCGCCGCCAAGCTCAAGGAGCAGCTGCCAGGCGGACGCGAGATGCTCGAGCGCATTGCCGGTGGCCAGTACGTGGAGGGCATGGAGTCCCTCGCGCCGCTGCTCGCGGACGAGATGGTCCAGGTCATGTCCCTGCTGCCGGAGGGGTCCATGACCGTGGTGCTGGAGCCCGAGAAGGTGCGGGCGCGCGCCCACGACCTCGTGGCCACCAACGAGGAGTTCCTGATGGCCGCGTGGGACTCCGCCTCGGGCGGCAGCGACGCACCCCTGGACCTCGACGCCGCGCTCGACACGGACGACGGCGCGTCCCGCACGCTCTCCTCCGGCTCCTTCCACACCATTGCGCAGGTGCGGGAGCTCGCCCTGGAGCGCTCCGTGGGCTGGTGGTCCGTGACCGGGCTGAACGTCAACGCGGTGACCACGTCCGAGATCGACGCGGACACCTCCGAGGAGGAGGTGCGCCTGGCGGACACGGACGCGGACACGCTCACCGTCGCGGCGCGGGAACCCACCCGGTTCTCGGGTGACGTGGCCGCCGTGCTGGAGTTCCTCGCGCAGCGGATGCGCGAGGAGTGGCGGATCGTGCTCGTCACGGACGGGCCCGGACCGCTGCAGCGGCTCAGCGAGCTGCTGCACGGCGCGGACATCCCCGCCGCCCGCCACGACTCGATCACGCAGGCCCCGCAGCCGGGCGTCGTCGAACTCACCACCGCGCGCGCCGGCCGCGGCTTCGCGCTGGACGCCACCCGCACCGCACTGCTCACGGAGGCGGACGTGCTGGGGCGCTCCACCGCGTACGAGAACCGTGGCGAGCGCAAGCTCCCGCAGCGCCGCAAGCGCAACCAGGTGGACCCGCTCACCCTGCAGAAGGGTGACTACGTGGTGCACGAGCAGCACGGCATCGGGCAGTTCATCGAGCTCGTGCAGCGGCCCATTGCCGGCGCCATGACGGCCCCCGGCCAGCCCAAGCCGGTGCGCGAGTACCTCGTGCTGGAGTATGCGGCCTCCAAGCGCAACGGGCCGAAGGACCGGCTGTTCGTGCCCACGGACCAGCTGGACCAGGTGAGCGCCTACGTGGGTGGGGAGGCGCCGTCGCTGTCCAAGATGGGCGGTGCGGACTGGAACAAGACCAAGCGCAGCGCCAAGAAGGCCGTCAAGGAGATCGCCAACGAGCTGATCCGGCTGTACTCCGCGCGCATGGCGTCCAAGGGCCACGCCTTCGGCCCGGACACCCCGTGGCAGCGCGAGCTGGAACAGGCGTTCCCGTACATCGAGACCCCGGACCAGCTCACCACGATCGACGAGGTCAAGGCGGACATGGAGCGGCCCATCCCCATGGACCGGCTGATCTCCGGGGACGTGGGCTACGGCAAGACCGAGGTCGCCGTGCGGGCGGCGTTCAAGGCGGTGCAGGACGGCAAGCAGGTGGCCGTGCTGGTGCCCACCACGCTGCTCGCTCAGCAGCACACGGAGACGTTCGCGGAGCGCTTCTCCGGCTTCCCCGTGCGCCTGGCCACGCTCTCCCGGTTCCAGAGCGCCAAGGAGTCCAGGGCCACCATGGAGGGGCTGCGCAGCGGCGCGGTGGACGTGGTGATCGGCACCCACCGGCTGCTGAGCAAGGAGATGCAGTTCAAGAACCTGGGGCTGGTGATCATCGACGAGGAGCAGCGCTTCGGGGTGGAGCACAAGGAGAAGCTCAAGGCCATGCGCACGGACGTGGACGTGCTGGCCATGTCCGCCACGCCCATTCCGCGCACCCTGGAGATGTCCATGACGGGCATCCGGGAGACCTCCACGCTGGCCACCCCGCCCGAGGAGCGCCACCCCGTGCTCACGTACGTGGGGCCCTACACCAACAAGCAGGTCTCCGCGGCCGTGCGGCGCGAGCTCATGCGCGAGGGCCAGGTGTTCTTCATCCACAACCGGGTCTCCACCATCGAGGCCCGCGCCAAGGAGATCGCGGAGCTGGTGCCGGAGGCGCGGATCGCCGTGGCCCACGGGCAGATGGGGGAGTCCCGGCTGGAGCAGATCATCGTGGACTTCTGGGAGAAGAAGTTCGACGTCCTGCTGTGCACCACCATCGTGGAGACCGGTCTGGACATCGCCAACGCGAACACGCTGATCGTGGACCACGCGGACCGCTACGGGCTTTCGCAGCTGCACCAGCTGCGCGGTCGCGTCGGACGCGGGCGGGAGCGCGCCTACGCCTACTTCCTCTACCCCGTGGAGAAGCCGCTCAGCGAGACCGCCCTGGAACGGCTGAAGGCCGTGGCCGCGCACAACGAGCTGGGCTCTGGCATGCAGCTGGCCATGAAGGACCTCGAGATCCGCGGCGCGGGCAACCTGCTGGGCGGTGAGCAGTCCGGTCACATCGCGGGCGTGGGCTTCGACATGTACCTGCGCCTGGTGGGCGAGGCCGTGGCCGAGTACCGCGGGGAGCAGGAGACCGGCCCCGCCGAGATGAAGATCGAGCTGCCCGTCAACGCCCACCTCCCGCACGACTACGTGCCCGGCGAGCGGCTGCGCCTGGAGGCCTACCGCACGGTGGCGAACGCCACCACGGAGGAGGCCGTGGCCGAGGCGGGGGAGGAGCTCACGGACCGCTACGGGCCCATGCCCACCCCGGTGCAGAACCTGCTGGACGTCGCACGCCTGCGCATCAGGGCCCGCGCCGCCGGTCTCACGGACGTGGCCACCCAGGGCACCATGATCCGCTTCTCCCCGGCGGAGCTCGCGGAGTCCCGCGAGATGCGGCTCACGCGGCTCTACCCGGGGTCGCAGGTGCGCCCGGTCCCGGGCACCGAGGAGCGCATGGTGCTGATCCCCAAGCCCAAGACCGCGCGGATCGGCGGCAAGGACCTCGTGGACGGGGACATCCTCGCGTGGGCCCGGGAGGTGCTGGACGCGGTATTCCCCGTGCTCGAACCTGCCGCCGGGGAGGACGCCGCCGCCGCGCGGGGATAGTCCCGGCGCGGGTGGTGGGTCGGGGCCCGCGCACCCCCGGGCACGGTCTGCTCGACCGCCGCCGCGGTGCGACCCCGGGGCCTGTCACGACGCCCATTCGTGGTGCGGCCGTGGTCGGTGAGCCGTGGGGACCGGGGTGCCGGACCGGGACGTGCTGGCGTCCCGTGCCCCCGGGTGCGGGTCCCAGGGTGAAGAACCCTGGGCCCTCTGCTCGTGACCGGCGGCGCCGGGTTCATCGGCGCCAACTTTCGTGCCCCACGTCCCGCAGTGCACGGACCACACGGTCACGGACGAGGTCTCGGGAGACCTCGCACGGGACGATGGACAGCGCCTCACGGACGCCACCGCGGGCCTGCCGGACGCCCCCTTCGTGCAGCACAGCATCTCCTTCGACGGCTCCCGCGGCACCACGCGCGGTGGCCCGTCAGGCAGCCGCGGCGTTCGGCGGGCGGCGCCCCACCAGCCACCCCGAGGGGTAGGCGCGCCGCAGCCCGCCACCGCAGCCCGCTCCGCGGCGTCGTCGTCCGGACCCGGGGATGCGCGAGAGCCCCGCTCGTCACGGGGACGGAGCGGGGCTCTCGGGGGAGGGTGCGGATCAGACGGCGCGGTCCTGCTTCTGCTCCCCGTCACCCACGGCGCGCTGGGCCATCTGGGAGGCGTTGCGGGGAAGGTCCAGCGTGGTCTCGGTGCCGCCCGTGGAGTGGGAGGCGGTGCTGCCGTTGAGGAACAGGGTGGGGACCATCAGGGCCAGACCGTAGGCCAGGATGCCGACGAAGAACAGCCAGGGGCTGCTCGGGTAGGTGCTGAACAGGTACAGGCTCACCAGGATGGTGATGACGCCGCCGCCGAAGAGGATGGCGTTCTTCACGACATCGCCCTCGCCCGAGTACTGCGGCATCCGGCGGCCGTGCGGCTGGTGCGCGTTGCGCCCGGTGTGCTCCTGCCCACCCACCGCGTGGCTGCCGTCCTCCGCGGTGCGCCCGGCGGCGTGCTGACGGCTCGCGCTCGTCTCGGCTTCTGATCTTCTGACCATGAGTTCACCCTTTCAGACCGCCGCAGCGGGCCCGCTAATGTTCTGCCGCCAGTCTAGTGGGTAGCGCCCGCGTGCGCTGGCATTCGCCCGCGGAACCTCGCCGGAGTCAGAGCCGCGCGACGATGTCCGCGAGCAGGCGCGAGATGCGGGGCCCGGCGGCGCGGCCGGCCTCGAGCACCTCCTCGTGGGACAGGGCCTCGGCACCGATGCCCGCGGCGAGGTTGGTCACCAGGGACATCCCCAGGACCTCCAGCCCGGCGTGACGTGCCGCAATGGCCTCCAGTGCGGTGGACATGCCCACGAGGTCCGCACCGAGCACCTTGGCCATCTGCACCTCGGCCGGGGTCTCGTAGTGCGGGCCGGGGAACTGGGCGTAGACGCCCTCGTCCAGGGACGGGTCCACGGAGCGGGCGAGCTCCCGCAGCCGCTGGGAGTAGAGGTCCGTGAGGTCCACGAACGTGGCGCCCTCCAGCGGGGAGCGGGCCGTGAGGTTGAGGTGGTCACGGATCAGCACGGGGGTTCCGGGGGCCCACTCGGGGTGGAGTCCGCCGCAGCCGTTGGTGAGGATCATGGTCGTCGCCCCCGCGGCGGCCGCGGTGCGCACACCGTGGGACACCGCGCGGACACCCTTGCCCTCGTAGAAGTGGGTGCGGGCCCCGATCACCAGGGCGTGGGAGCCCCCGGCCAGCCGGATGGAGCGCAGCGTGCCGCCGTGGCCCTCCAGCGCGGGCCGGGAGAAGCCGGGGATCTCGTGGGCGGGGACCTCCGCCACGGTCTCGCCGATCAGCTCCGCGGCCCCGCCCCAGCCGGAGCCGAGCGTGAGGGCGACGTCGTGCGTGGCCACACCGGTGCGCTCGCGCAGCGCGTCCGCGGCCTGCCGGGCCAGGTCGAAGGGGTCCGTGGTCTCTGTGGTGGTGGTCATGGGCCCACTGTAGGACAGCGTCCTCGCCGCGTCAGCGTGTGGGAGTGCCCCGGTAGGCTGGGCCCCATGGCAGACATGACTGTGCAGAGGGAATTCGCGGACCAGAAGCTCGTGATCATCGGCGGCGGCCCCGGCGGGTACGAGGCCGCACTCGTGGCGGCGTCGCTGGGGGCGGACGTCACCGTGGTGGAGGAGCAGGGCATGGGCGGCTCCGCCGTGCTCACGGACGTGGTGCCGTCCAAGACGCTCATCGCGTCCGCGGACACCATGAACCGCTTCGCGTCCGCGCGTGACCTGGGTGTGCACGTGGGGGACGACCTCGACGCCACCGAGGAGCTCAACAACCTCCGTGTGGACCTGGACAAGGTGAACGTGCGCCTGCTGCGCCTGGCCGCCACCCAGTCCCGGGACATCAAGCGCGGTCTGGAGCGCGTGGGTGTGCGCGTGGTGCCGGGCCGCGGCAAGATCGTGGACCGCTACACCGTGGTGGTGGAGCCCGGCGACGACGAGCCCTACGAGCTGAAGGCGGACGTGGTCCTCGTGTCCGTGGGCGCGCACCCGCGCGAACTGGACACCGCCAAGCCGGACGGCGAGCGGATCTTCAACTGGAAGCAGATCTACCAGCTCACCGAGATCCCCGAGAAGCTCATCGTGGTGGGCTCCGGCGTGACCGGCGCGGAGTTCGCCTCCGCGTACAACGGCCTGGGCTCCGAGGTCACCCTGATCTCCTCGCGCGAGCAGGTGCTGCCGGGCTCGGACACGGACGCCGCCCAGGTGCTCGAGAACGTCTTCGAGCGCCGCGGTCTGCGCGTGCTCTCCCGCTCCCGCGCGGACGCGGTGGAGAACACCGGCGACGGCGTCCGGGTCACCCTCTCGGACGGCCGCAAGATCCGCGGCTCGCACTGCCTGCTGGCCGTGGGCTCCATCCCCAACACCGCGGACATGGGCCTGGAGGAGGCCGGCGTGGCCATGACCGAGTCCGGCCACATCCGCGTGGACACCGTCTCCCGCACCACCGCCCCCGGGATCTACGCCGCGGGCGACTGCACTGGCGTGATGCCGCTCGCGTCCGTCGCGGCCATGCAGGGCCGCATTGCCGTGGCGCACATCCTGGGGGACACGGTCCACCCGCTGCGCACCGACGAGGTGGCCTCCAACATCTTCACCTCGCCCGAGATCGCGTCCGTGGGCATCACCCAGCAGGACGTGGAGGCGGACCCCGCCATGTTCACCGGCATGACCATGAACCTGGCCACCAACCCGCGCGCCAAGATGATGGCCGTGGACGACGGCTTCGTGAAGATCTTCGCGCGCCGCGGCAGCGGCACCGTGATGGGCGGCGTGGTCGTACCCGCAGCGCGGGTGGGGGCGGGGGTCAGTCGACGACCACCCGCGAGCCCACGGTGTGCATGTCCACGTGGCGGGTCTCGGGGGAGAACCACAGGGCCACGAGCGTGATGACGGCGGCGAAGGACAGGTACAGGCCCACCGAGCCCACGCCGAAGCTCGCATTGAGCTTCACGGCAATGAACGGGGTGATGGCCGCGCCCAGGATCGACGCGACGTTGTAGGCGATCCCGGAGCCGGTGTAGCGCACGTTGGTGGGGAACAGCTCGGGCAGGATCGCGGACATCGAGCCGAACGTCAGGCCCATGAGCGTCATGCCCACGGTGAGGAAGACCAGCACCCGGGCCAGGGAGGCGCTCTCACCCGTGCCCACGAGCGCGGGGTCCATGATCAGGCCGAACGCGAGACCGAAGACCAGGATCGCGGCGGTGATCACCAGCTGCGAGGAGCGGCGTCCGTAGCGGTCCGCGAGCCACCCGGACACCGGGACCATGGCGGCGAACAGCAGGACGGCGAGCAGCTGGAGCACCAGGAACGTGCGGTACTGGATGCCCAGTCCACCCGCGGCGGGCTTGCCGATGCCGTAGGAGAGCACCCACGCGGTCATCAGGTAGAAGAGCACGTAGGTGGCGAGCATGATGAACGTGCCCTGGACGATCTGCACCCACGAGGTCTTGAACACGACGAGCACCGGCGCCTGGACCTTCTCGCCGCGCTTCTCCGCCTGCTGGAAGACCGGGGTCTCCTCGAGCTTCACGCGCACCCACAGGCCCAGCAGCACGATCACCACGGAGGCCAGGAACGGGATGCGCCAGCCCCACGCCAGGAAAGGGTGGTCGGTGCCGAGGCCCTGGCCCGCGGTGCCGAACTGCATGACGACCGTGAGCAGCAGGAAGAACCCGTTGGCCAGGATGAAACCGAACGGGGCACCCAGCTGCGGCCACATGGCCGCGCGGGCACGCTTGCCCTCCTCGGCGTACTCGGTGGCCAGCAGGGACGCGCCGGACCACTCGCCACCGAGGCCCACGCCCTGGCAGAAGCGCAGGATGGTGAGGATCAGCGGAGCCCAGATTCCGATCTGGTAGTACGTGGGCAGCACGCCGATCAGGAACGTGGCGATGCCCATGGTGAGCAGCGCGCCGATGAGCGTGGCCTTGCGCCCGATCCGGTCACCGTAGTGGCCGAAGATCACGGCGCCGATGGGCCGGCCGAAGAACGCCGCGGCGAACGTGGCCATGGAGGCCAACAGCTTGGCGGTGTCGTCGTGACCCGTGAAGAACAGGGCGGGGAAGACCGCGACGGCGGCGGTCGCGTAGACGTAGAAGTCGTAGAACTCGATGGTCGTGCCCACGAGGGACGCCAGGATCACGCGGCTCTTGGGCACGCGGACGGGGGCCGCGGGGGGACCGGATTCCACGGGGGACGCGGTTGAAGACATGGTGCACCTCACACGAAGACGGATCGAAGAATGTCTACAAGATAGAGGTGCGGTGACCGCATGGTGAACTCGGGTGTCCGCATCGTGAGACAACCTCTTGACGGCCGATGTTGTGGCCGGACGCCGGCAGGCGCGAGGCCCCGGACCCCACCGGCGGGGCGGCGGTGCGGGGCCTCGGAGGCGCGCGGGCTCAGGAGACGATGCTCGCAAGCACGGTGCCCGCGGAGACCGTGTCCCCCTCGGAGACGTCCAGGTCCTTGACGGTGCCGGACTTGTGGGCGGTCAGCGGCTGCTCCATCTTCATGGCCTCGAGCACCACGATCAGATCACCCTCGGCCACCTCGTCCCCGTTGGACGCGGCGATCTTCACGATCGTGCCCTGCATGGGGGATGTCAGGGAGTCGCCGGAGGTACCGCGGGCGGCAGCCCCGCCCCGGGCGGCACGCTGCTTGCGGGCCTTGGGCGGGGCGGCGGCGGGACGCGCGGCTCCCGCGAGCTGGGGCATGGTGACCTCCAGGCGCTTGCCGCCCACCTCCACCACGATGCTCTGGCGCTCGGGCTCCTCCGCGGAGGGCTCGGGGGCGGCCGAGAAAGGCTCGATCTGGTTGTCGAACTCGGTCTCGATCCACCGGGTGTGCACGGTGAACGGGGTGTCGTCCGGCGTGGCGAACGCCGGGTCCGAGACCACGGCGCGGTGGAACGGCACCACGGTGGGCATGCCCTCGATGGTGAGCTCCTGCAGCGCCCGGCGGGAGCGCTCCAGTGCCTGGGTGCGCGTGGCACCGGTCACGATGAGCTTGGCCAGCATGGAGTCGAAGCTGCCGCCCACGGTCTCACCGGCCTCCACACCGGAGTCCACGCGCACGCCGGGTCCGGAGGGCACCGTGAACGTGGTGAGGGTGCCGGGGGAGGGCATGAAGTTGCGGCCCGCGTCCTCGCCGTTGATGCGGAACTCGAAGCTGTGCCCGCGGATCTCGGGGTCGTCGTAGCCCAACGCCTCGCCGCGGGCGATGCGGAACTGCTCACGCACGAGGTCCAGGCCGGAGACCTCCTCGGACACGGGGTGCTCCACCTGCAGGCGGGTGTTGACCTCCAGGAAGGAGATGGTGCCGTCCTGGCCCACCAGGAACTCGCACGTGCCGGCGCCCTGGTACGCGGCTTCGCGCAGGATGGCCTTGGAGGACTCGTAGAGCCGACGGTTCTGCTCCTCGCTCAGGAACGGGGCGGGGGCCTCCTCCACGAGCTTCTGGTTGCGGCGCTGCAGGGAGCAGTCGCGGGTGGAGACCACCACGACGTTGCCGTACTGGTCCGCGAGGCACTGGGTCTCCACGTGGCGGGGCGCGTCCAGGAAGCGTTCCACGAAGCACTCGCCACGACCGAAGGCCGCGGTGGCCTCGCGCACGGCGGACTCGTACAGCTCGGGGATGGCGTCCCGCTCACGGACCACCTTGATGCCGCGGCCGCCGCCGCCGAAGGCCGCCTTGATGGCAATGGGCAGGCCGTGCTCGTCCGCGAAGTCGAGCACTTCCTGTGCGGAGGACACCGGGTCCGGTGTGCCGGGCACCTGCGGGGCGTTGACCTTCTCGGCGATGTGGCGCGCGGCCACCTTGTCGCCGAGCTGGGCGATCGCCGCGGGCGGCGGGCCGATCCACGTGAGGCCCGCGCTGATGACGGCGGCGGCGAACTCGGCGTTCTCGGAGAGGAAGCCGTAGCCGGGATGGACGGCGTCGGCGCCCGAGCGCCGCGCGGCGTCGAGCACCTTGTCAATGCGCAGGTAGGAGTCCGCCGCGGTGGTTCCGCCCAGGGAGTAGGCCTCGTCCGCCATGCGCACGTGCAGCGCGTCCCGGTCCGGGTCCGCGTACACCGCCACGGAGGCGATGCCCTCGTCACGGGCGGCGCGGATCACGCGCACCGCGATCTCCCCGCGGTTGGCCACGAGGACCTTGGTGAGGGGACGGGTTGCGGCGGCGTCTGCCTGCCCTGGGGTGGTTGTCACGTCAGAACTCCTTGTCGACTCTCTGCCGAAAGATTAGTGCCCCGCGCGGGGGAACGCCTAAGTGTGGCGGGGCCGGGGCGCGGGATGTGTGGGAGTCCTACAACTCAGGACGGGCTGCGCTGTGCCGTGGCGTCCCACCACGAGGTCATCGACACACCCACCGCGCGCAGCAGCTCGCGGACCGCCGCGAGGCTCAGCCCGATCACGGCGTTCGGGTCCCCGTCCACCCGCTCGATGAACAGCGAGCCGCGCCCGTCCAGGGTGAAGGAGCCTGCGACCTCGAGGGGTTCGCCCGTGGCCACGTAGTCCCGGATCTCCTGGGCGCTCAGCGGTGCGAAGTGCACGTGCGCCGAGCGGATGGAGCCCTCGCCCAGCGCCGGGGCCCGGCGGGCGTCCACGAGCCAGTGGCCGGTGTGCAGGGTGCCCACCCGGCCGCTCATGGCGCCGATGCGCTCCACGGCCACCGCGGGATCGTGCGGCTTGCCGTAGCACCGCCCGTCCAGCTCGAACACCGAGTCGCAGCCCAGCACGAGACGCCCGAAGCCGCCGGGGAGGGCGGCCACGGCCTCGGCCTTGGCACGCGCCAGGCGCAGGGCGGTGTCCGGAGGGGAGAGCGGGCCCTCCGCCGCCACCACGGCGTCCTCGTCCACGTGGGAGACCACGGTGTCGAAGGGGATGCAGGCCTTCTGCAGGAGGCCCGCGCGGCCCGGGGACTGGGATGCGAGCACGAGTGAGGGTTCCACCCCGCCACTCTACGGCGCTCGGCCGAGGGCGGGCCCGGGGTGCAGAACGCCCGGGCGCACCAGGTGCGCCACGGCCTCCTTGGTGGGGTGGTCCGCGTGCGGGCTGTCCGCGAACCCGGTGCGACCGTCACGGGCAGCCGCCCCGGTCGCATGCGGTGGATCGCGCGGTCCTCGGCCGACGGCGCCCGCTCGGCTGCGCAGCGCGCGGGCGACCCCCGTCGCCTGGCGTCGCCGCGGGCTCAGGCACCGCCGCTTCCCCGGGCCCGGGGCCCCGAGCCCCGGGGGAAGAAGCACGTCAGACATGGGGACAGGTGCACGCACATGCATGGGCATGGTTAGAGTGGCGTGTGAATTCCGTGGGCTGGGAGGTGGCTGCATGAGCCTGGGTGAGGCAAGAAACCCCGTCGGTTCGCGGAGCAGCCTCCTGCGCGCCGTGATGGGCCGGGACGTATCTCCCCGCCCGCACCACCCGTGGTGGGTCCCGTACCGACGTCTTGCCCTGCTGTGCGATGTCCTCGCCGTGGGCACCGCCATGGTCGTGGCCACCACGCTCAGGCCCGACGGCGCCGCGTCCGTCGCGGAGACGGGGGTGGCCTGGCTCAGCCCCCCGTTCCTCGCGACGCTGATCGGCGCGAGCTGGATCCTCGCCCTCGTGGTCTGCGGGGCGTACTCGCACGCCCTGCTGGGCATCGGGGGTGACGAGTACCGCCGTGTAGCCCACGCCGCGTTCATGCTGGGTGGTGTGCTGTCCGCGGTGGCTGTGCTCATGCGGATGGACGTCGCCCGTGGCTTCCTCTTCACTGCCCTGTCGCTGGGTGTGGTCCTGCTGCTCGTCGGTCGCCGGGGCATGCGTCAGGTGCTCGTGCGCATGCGCCGTGGCGGTGCCATGATCGAGGACTCACTGCTGATCGGTTCCCGAGCCGGCGTGACCTGGGCGGCCGAGCGCATCCGCGCAACCCCCGCAGCCGGCTACCGCGTGAGCGCCATCGCCTGCGCCGAACCGGACGCCCCGGGTGCGCTCGCGCTCGCGGACGGCACGGTGGTGTGCAACCTGCGCCACTGGGACCGCCTTCCCCAGCTCCTGGACGAGACCGGGCTGCGCACCGTGATCGTGGCGGACGACGTCCACACCGACCGTGCGTTGCTGCGCCACCTGTCGGAGCGGGTCGGGGACTTCGATGCCCAGCTCGTGCTCACGAATCAACTCGCCGACGTGCTGGGGCCGCGGGCCCACTTGCGCCCGGTGCAGGGGCTGCCCCTGATGGCGGGGGTCAGTCGGGTCAGCGCGCTCGAAGCGAGGCTTCCGGAGCGCTGGTCGAATCGCGCGGGGACCCCGCGTGAGCTCGGCGGGCCGGATGCTGCGGGCGTGGTCTGCGGGCGGGCGCTCGTTCCCCTCCGGGCAGGGCAGAGACCGGCTGGAACCGTGCCCCGTGAGAAGTGGTCCCGTCGGGTGGCGCCGTGGCTGTGCTCAGGAGTGCGGGCGTGGTCCTCGCCCGGAGGAGGCCCCTGAACCGACGTGGGGTTGCCTGACAGCACCACCGTGTCTTCGCGGGAGCCGTTCTGCCCGGGCGCCCCGAAGGCTCGCGCGGATGATCCGGAGGTGGGGGTCCGCAGCGCGCCCCGTGACCAGCAGCGCATCCACCCCGTGAGCGCGCCACCGCCTGGATCTCGGGATGGGCCAACTCCGCCCGCGCCGCCAGGGGATCTCGGATCTGCCCAGTGCCCCGCGTGAGCGCCGGTTCAGGGCGCCACGGTGCACAGCTCGCTGCGGGTCAGGAAGCGGTGCCCCGTGGGGGTCTCCAGGGAGAACCCGGAGCCCCGCCCGGGGACGGCGTCGATCACGAGCCGGGTCCGGCGCCACGCCTCGAACTGCTCCGCGGAGATCCAGAACTCCACGGGGCCGAGGTCGCCACCCGCTGCCGTGGTGAGGTGCGCGGTTCCCAGCAGCACGTCCGCGTCCCCCGTGCGGAACTCCCCGGCGGGGAAGCACATGGGCGCGGAGCCGTCGCAGCAACCCCCGGACTGGTGGAACATCAGGGGGCCGTGCTCCCGCCACAGCTCGCGCACCAGATCCACCGCGGCGGCCGTGAAGCCCACCCGGGACGCGGTCTCCCCGGGCACGGCCGGAGCGGCCTCCAGCGCCACGTCGATCCCTGCCGGGCCGACGCCGGTGCCCCCGTTCGTGCCCGGTTCCGTGCGTCCCGGGGCCCCGGTCGCTCCCCGCGCTGCCTGCTCTGCCATGTGCTTCCCGCCGTTCCGGTCTAGAAGAAGCCCTGCGGCGTCTCGGTGTAGGAGACGAGCATGTTCTTGGTCTGCTGGTAGTGGTCCAGCATCATCAGGTGGTTCTCCCGCCCGATGCCCGAGGACTTGTACCCGCCGAACGCCGAGTGCGCGGGGTAGCTGTGGTACTGGTTCACCCACACGCGCCCGGACTGGATGGCCCGCCCGGCCCGGTAGGCGGTGTTGCCGTCACGGGACCACACACCCGCGCCCAACCCGTAGAGGGTGTCGTTGGCAATCCCGATGGCGTCCTCGTAGGAGGCGAACTTCGCGACCGAGAGCACCGGCCCGAAGATCTCCTCCTGGAAGATCCGCATGTCGTTGGTGCCCTCGAACACCGTGGGCTGCACGTAGTACCCGCCGGAGAGGTCGCCCTCGAGCTCCGCGCGCTGCCCGCCCACGAGGACCTTGGCGCCCTCCTTCCTGCCGATGTCCAGGTAGGAAAGGATCTTCTCCAGCTGGTCGGTGGAGGCCTGCGCGCCGATCATGGTGTCCGTGTCCAGCGGGTTGCCGGCCTTGATCTGCTTCACGCGCTCGATGCCGTCCGCCAGGAAGGAGTCGTAGATGGACTCCTGCACCAGGGCCCGCGAGGGGCACGTGCACACCTCGCCCGAGTTCAGGGCGAAGAACGCGAAGCCCTCCAGCGCCTTGTCGTAGAAGCCGTCGCGCTCGCGGGCCACGTCCTCGAAGAAGATGTTGGGGGACTTCCCGCCCAGCTCCAGGGTCACGGGGATGATGTTCTCCGAGGCGTACTGCATGATCAGCCGCCCCGTGGTGGTCTCACCCGTGAACGCGATCTTGCGGATCCGCCTGTTGGACGCGAGCGGCTTGCCGCACTCCACGCCGAAGCCGTTGACGATGTTCACCACGCCGTCCGGGATCAGGTCCTGGATCAGCTCCATGAGCACCAGGATGGAGGCCGGGGTCTGCTCGGCGGGCTTGAGCACCACGCAGTTGCCCGCCGCCAGCGCCGGGGCGAGCTTCCACACGGCCATGAGGATGGGGAAGTTCCAGGGGATGATCTGGCCCACCACTCCCAGGGGCTCGTGGAAGTGGTACGCCACGGTGTCCTCGTCCAGCTGGGACAGGTGTCCCTCCTGCGCGCGGATGGCGCCGGCGAAGTACCGGAAGTGGTCGATGGCGAGGGGGATGTCCGCGTTGAGCGTCTCCCGCACCGGCTTGCCGTTGTCCCAGGTCTCGGCCACCGCGATCAGCTCGAGGTTCTCCTCCATGCGGTCCGCGATCCTGTTGAGCATGATCGCGCGCTGCGTGGGCGTGGACGCGTTCCACGACGGCGCCGCGGCCCAGGCGGCGTCCAGCGCCGCCTCGACGTCCTCGGCCGTTCCGCGCCCCACCTCCGTGAAGGGCTGCCCCGTGACGGGGGTGACGTCCTCGAAGTACCGACCCTTGACCGGGGGCCCCCACGCCCCGCCGATGAAGTGCTCGTACCGGGGCTTGAAGGAGACGACGGAGCCGTCCTTGCCGGGCTGTGCGTACACGCTCATGGTGACCGTCCTGTGGTTGTCGTATGACGTGCATCACATCATAGGCCCGCTGTCGGACGCGCAACCAGGGGTCCGTGCGGCACTCGCAGCACCTCGCGGCTCCCATCATGCGGCAGGGCGGCCCGGGAGCAACCCGGACCGCCCTGCGCCCGCAGATCGTGGCGCTGCGGCGTGCTACTCGGTGCGCTGCCCGTCCGTCTCGGGGACGGGGGTGGCCGCGTGGGCTCCGGCTTCGGCACCAGCGGCGGCGCCTGCGCCCACCGGCTCCGGAACGGGGAGGGAGGCGTCCGGGGCCGTGGCGGCGTCGTCGTCCTTGAAGGGGCGCCCGGAGAGCGGCGCGTCGTAGCGCGGCCGGTCGAGGATGCCCTCCCGGTGGGAGACGATGGTGGCCACGAGCGCCTGGCCGGTGACGTTCAGTGCGGTGCGGCCCATGTCCAGGATGGGGTCCACGGCGAGCAGCAGCCCCACGCCGTCCAGCGGCAGGCCCAGGGTGGACAGGGTGAGCGTGAGCATCACGGTGGCACCCGTGGTCCCGGCCGTCGCGGCCGAGCCCAGGACCGAGACGAGCGCGATCAGCACGAAGTGCATGGGCGTGAGGTCCACGCCGTAGAACTGGGCCACGAAGATGGCGGCCACGGCGGGGTACACGGCCGCGCAGCCGTCCATCTTGGTGGTGGCGCCCAGCGGGATCACGAACGAGGCGTAGTGGGAGGGCACACCCAGGTTGGACTCGCTCACGCGCTGGGTCACGGGCATGGTGCCCAGGGAGGAGCGGGACACGAAGCCCAGCTGCATGGCGGGCCACACGCCGGCGAAGAACTGCTTCACGGACAGCCCGTTGAGCCTGAGCAGCACGGGGTAGACCACGAACGCCACGAGCAGCAGCCCGGCGTACACGGTGAGCACGAACTTCACGAGCGAGCCCATGGAGGTCCAGCCGTACTCGAACACGGCGGTGCCGATCAGCCCCAGGGTGCCCAGCGGCGCCAGGCGGATGATCCACCAGACCACCTTCTGCATGATGGCCAGCCCCGACTTCATGAGCCGCAGGAACGGCTCGGCCTCCTTGCCCACCTTCAGGGCGGCAATGCCCACCACCAGGGAGACCACCAGGATCTGCAGGACGTTGAAGTTGACCTTGGTGGTCACGGTCTCCGGGTCCAGGACCTTCGAGGTGGTCTCCAGACCCAGGAAGTTCACGGGGATCAGGCCCTTGAGGAACGCGAGCCACGAGCCCTCCGTGCCGGAGTACGCCTCGGGCTGCGCCTGCCCCGTGCCCACTCCGGGCTGCGCGACCACGGCGAGCACCATGCCGATCACCACGGCGATCAGCGAGGTGATGGCGAACCACATGAGGGTCTTCCACGCCAGCCGCGCCGCGTTGGAGACGTCACGCAGGTTCGCGATGGAGGTGATCACGGCGGTCACCACGAGGGGGACCACCGCGGCCTTGAGAATGGTCACGTAGCTGGAGCCGATGGTGTCCAGCGTGGTCATGAGCCAGTTGGGGTCCTCCTCCGGGTCCCCGCCGATGGCGGCGGCCAGGGACCCGAGGAGGACACCCAGGACGAGCGCTGCGAGGATCTGCCACCCGAAGGACGTCGTCCACCGCGGGAGACGCCGGGTACTTTCTGCGGAATTCATGTTGGTCACAGTAGGCCTGGGCGGTGTGGACCGCCCAGGCCGCATGACGAACTGTGACGCCCGTTCTGCGGGCGAGCAACGGGAGTTCCCCGGGGGATCGCGGCCTAGAGCGCCAGTGCGTACGTGAGTGTGTCCAAACCCACGGAGCCCAGGCGCAGCGCACGGCTGTGGAAGCGCTTGAGGTCGAAGTCCTCACCCTCCCGCGCCATGGCCTGCTCGCGGGCGTCGAGCCACATCTGCAGCCCCACGCGGTAGGAGGGCGCCTGCCCGGGCCAGCCCATGTAGCGCAGCCACTCGAAGCGCAGGGTGGACTCGGCCATGGCCACGTTGTGGCGCAGGAACTTCCAGCCGTCCTCGGGGGTCCAGACCTCACCGGCGCGGGCGCCGCCGAGCATGTCGCCGAGGGCCTCCGGGATCTCGAAGCCGCAGTGGAAGCCCACGTCGAAGATCACGCGGATGGTGCGCAGCCGCTGCGAGTCGAGCATGCCCATCCGGTCCCCGGGGTCGTCCAGGAACCCGAGCTCGTCCATGAGGCGCTCGGCGTACAGGGCCCAGCCCTCGCCGTGGCCGGAGACCCAGATCCCCATGCGGCGCCACTCGTTGAGCTCCCCGGCGTTGGCCAGCGCCGTGGCGCACTGCAGGTGGTGGCCCGGGATGCCCTCGTGGTAGACGGTGGTGGTCTCCTCCCACGTGTTGTGCTGGCTCACGCCCTCCGGCACGGACCACCACATGCGCCCGGGACGGGAGAAGTCCGCGCTGGGCGGGGTGTAGTAGATGATCCCGTCCTGGGTGGGGGCGATGCGGCACTCCAGCGTGCGCATGGGCTCCGTGATCTCGAACTGGGTGTCCGCCAGCGCGTCCAGGGCGGTGTCCGAGAGCTGCTGCATCCACGCCCGCAGCTCCTCGGGGGAGTGCAGCTGGCGTGCCGGGTCCGCGTTCAGTGCGGCCATGGCCTCCTGGATGCTCGCGCCGGGCTGGATCCGGTCCGCGACGTCCCGCTGCTCGGAGTCCAGGGCGATGAGCCGCTCCACGGCCCAGTCGTAGATCTCCCGGGGCTCGCGGCGCGCGCCCAGGAACGAGGCGAGGTGCAACCGGTAGTCCTCGAGCCCGCACGCGTCGGACGGACGGGCCACGGGGGCGAAGTCCTCGCGCAGGGTCCGGGCGATGTCACGGTAGGCCCGGCGGGCGGCGTCGGCGGCGCGGGCGAGCTCCTCGCGGAGGTCCTCGGGGGCGCTCGGGTCCGCGGCCAGCGTGGCGAAGAAGCCCTCGTCGGACGCGTACTGCTCGGCCTGCTGGGAGGCCTCCACGATCTGCGGGGCCGACGGCGGACGGTTCAGGGAGACGGCCTCGTCGAGTCCCTCGCGGTACTGGGTCAGGGCTGCGGGCACGTTGGCCATGCGCCCGGCGATGTGGCGCCAGTCCTGCTCGGTCTCGCGCGGCATGGCGTCCAGGACCTGGCGGATGCCCTGCACGGGGGACTCGATGTTGTTCACCACGGACACGTCCAGGTTGGCGTCGTGGAGGTCCCGCTGCAGCTCGAGGTCGTTGCGCAGGGCGTGCAGGGTCACACGGTCCACGTCGTCCCGCGGCTCCACACGGTCCAGGCGGGCGAGGGTCCGGCGCACCAGTTCCGCGGCGGCCTCGCGCCCGGCCGGGCCGAAGTCCGGGTACTCGGTCTCGTGCCCGGGGAAGCCGTGGAAGGTGGCCTCGCTCGGGTCCAGGGTCAGCCGCTCGTGGAAGTAGCTCTCCGCGAGCTCGTCCGCCGGGGTCTTCTCGCGGTGGATGGAGCCCATGGGTGCGAGGGGCTCCGGGGTCTGGGGTGTGGTCTCAGGTGTCGTCACGGAATGTAACCCTAGTCACATCCGGGCGGACGCGGCGGATTGCCGTGCGTCACGCGCCGAAGCGCTCCGCGAGCTCGTCCAGCAGCTCGATCACGGGTCCGCTGCCGGACACGGGCCCGCCCGCGAGCAGCCCGTCCGCCCCGAGCACCACGGCCCAGGGGGTGCCCGGACGCTCGAACACGGTCACGAGGTCCCGGTGCGCGTCCACGAGCGCCGCCTCTCGCAGGGCCCCGGGGATCCGCTCGAGCTCGTCGGGCTCCGGGACGACGGCGTGCAGTGCCACGGGCCCCGTGCTGCCGGAGAGTGCGACGATCCGTTCCACCACGGGCGCGCACCACCCGCACGTGGAGCTCACCCCCACCAGGGCCCGGGCATGCGTCGCGGCCAGCCCCCGCAGGGTCACGGTGGCACCGGAGGCGTCCCGCAGCACCGCCCAGGGGATGGGCAGGCGAGGGCGGTACGGCTCAGCTGCCGCGGGGGTCTCGGCCGGCGGGTACGGGAC
>NZ_PHOA01000180.1 GCF_003687455.1 Kocuria tytonicola
CCCCCCGCCGCTCCCCGTGGGACCGCGCCGCCGACGACGCCCGCGCGCCCCGCGGGACGCGCGGGGGTGAGCGTCCCGGCGGGGCGATGCCGCGGCGTCGCCCCCTCGACCGCGCCACCGGGAGCGGCGGCACCACCGGAACCGCCGCAGTGGGCGCCCCGGCTCGTCTCCCCCGTCCCCGCGTGGTGCCGCTGAGCCTCCTGCTGCTCGTGGTGACCGCGCTGGGCTGCGTGGGCATGGCCGGTGCGCTGGACGGGCTCTGGTGGGTGATCCCCGTGGCGGCGACCGTGCTCACCGTGCTGCTCGTGACGGGCGCGGCCCGCTGGCTGCGGCTGCCCTCGGCCCTCGTGACCCTGCTGGGGCTCGCCGCGCTGCTGCTGGCGCTGACGCTGGTGCACCTGAACGACCGCGCGCTGCTGGGGTTCATCCCCACGGGCGGGACGTTCACGGCGGCCTCCGCCCTGTGGGCGCAGTCCGGTGACTTCGTCTCCCGCCAGGGCGCACCGTACGGACCGGACCCCGGCCTGTCGTTCGTGCTGTGCGTCCTGGTGGGACTGGTCACGGTGTTCATGGAGACGGTCCTGGTGGGCCTGCGCACGGCAGGACTCGCCTGCTGGGGCGTCCTGGCGCTGCTGCTCGTGCCCGCCCTCACGCTGCCCGGCAGCGTGAGCACCCCGGGTCTCGCGGCGGCCGCGCTCGCGGCACTGGCCCTGCTGGCCGGCTCCCGCCGCTGGGGCGCGACGCGTGCCCGGCAGATCGCCCCCGCTCCCGGTGGCGGTCCCCGCGCCCTGCTGGTGGTCGCGGGGGTGCTCGCCGTGGTGCTCCTCGTGCCCTCGGTGATCCCCGGCTTCTTCAACGGTGCGTTCCCCCAGGGCAGCTCCCTCACCTCGGAACGGGCCGCCGGGGTGGGGCCGCTGCGCGCGGTGGGCCAGGACCTGCGCTCCGACGAGCGCGCGCGGCGCTTCAGCTACACCACCTCGGACGGCGGCGCCCAGTACATGCGCCTGCTCACCCTCTCGGACTTCTCCCAGGACGAGTGGTTCCCGGACACCGAGAACCTGGACGCGGACCTCACCCGGCTCCCGGCCGCCGCGCACGCCGCGGTGCCCGGCGGCACCGAGGTCACCTCCAAGGTCACGTTCGAGGACTACACCGAGCACTGGCTCCCCGCACCGTACGCCCCCGTGGACGTCACCGGGCTCGGGGACGACGGCTGGGGTTTCAGCCCGCGGGACCTCTCCGTCCACAGCTCCGCCGCGGGCATGTCCGGGGCGAGCTACACCGTCACCTCCACGCTGCCGCACGCCACCCCGGACTCCCTGCGCCGGGCCCCCTCGGCCGCGTCCGACGATGCCCTGGCCCCGTACCTGAAGCTGCCCGCCGACCGTCCGCAGGCCGTCGCGGACGCCGCCCGCCAGTACACGGACGGCGCCCGCACCGACTACGACCGGGCGCTCGCGATCCAGAACCACCTGCGCCGGGACTTCCGCTACGACGTCAACGCCCCGCTGGCCCAGGGCTACGACGCGGGCGGCACGGCCTCCCTGGAGAAGTTCATGGCCACCCACGCCGGGTACTCGGGCCACTTCGCGCCCGCCATGGCCCTGATGGCCCGGGAAATGGGCATCCCCGCCCGCGTCGCGGTGGGCTACCTCCCCACGGCTCCGACCACCGGGGCCGACGGCGCCCGGTCCTTCCCCGTGGGCACCGGCGACTCCCACGCCTGGCCGGAGCTGTACTTCCAGGGCGTCGGGTGGGTGCGCTTCGAGCCGACCCCGGGGGTGCCCTCCACCCCGGACTACGCCCCGGAGAACGCCCCGGACCCGGCGGGCGCGGGCAAGGACTCGTCGGCGAGCGCCACGCCGAGCCCGAGCTCCCCCGGGCAGAGCAGCGACCGTCCGAGCGCAACGCCCTCGGACCCGGCCCCGCCCGGTGCCACCC
>NZ_PHOA01000181.1 GCF_003687455.1 Kocuria tytonicola
GGGCGGCACACATCGGACGGGGGTACGATCTGTGGCCCACCGCGTGCCCGCCCCACCGTGACGCGGGTCTCACCGGAGCCGTCCGCTCATACCGGGGTATGAGACCGGGCCCGGAACCGGGGCTCAGCCGGGCAGCACCACACCGGTCTCGTACGCGATCACCACGGCCTGCACCCGGTCCCGCGCCTGGAGCTTGGACAGGATGTGGGACACGTGCGTCTTGACCGTGGGCTCGGACAGGAACAGCCGCTGCATGATCTCCCCGTTGGAGCACCCCTCGCCGATCAGCTCGAACACCTCGCGCTCACGGGCCGTGAGCGTGCCGAGCCGGGGGTCCTGCCACGGGTCTTGCGCCGGGGCGCCCCCGTCGACGCAGCCCGCGCGGGTCTGCGGGGCACCGGGGCCGGGTGCGTGCGCCGCGCCGAGCCCGCGGGACTCCTCCGGTGGCGTCGTGCCCCCGGGCCCCGTGCGGGAGGTCTCCGCCGCCACGTCCGCGGACGGTCGGTCCGGGGAGTGCCGCCCCGGGGACTCGAAGCCCCCGGACACCAGGTGGGAGAGCAGCCGCCGCGTGGTGGATGGCGCGATCACCGCGTCCCCGCGGGCCACGGTGCGGATCGCGTCCAGCAACTCCTCGGGGCGGGCGTCCTTGAGCAGGAACCCGCTGGCGCCGGCCTGGATGCCCTCCAGGGCGTACTCGTCCAGGTCGAACGTGGTGAGCACGATGATCCTGACCTCCGGGCGCAGCCGCAGGATCTCCCGGGTTGCGGCGATCCCGTCCATCCGGGGCATGCGCACGTCCATGAGGATCACGTCCGGGCACTGCTCCGGCGCCGCGGTGCGCACAGCCTCCACGGCGGCCGCGCCGTCGTCCAGGTCCCCCACCACGGTGAGGTCCGGTTGCGAGTCCACGAGCATGCGGAAGCCTCCGCGCACGAGCGGCTGGTCGTCCACGATGAGCACGCGCACGGGTGCTGCGCCCAGGGTCTCTGCCATCATGTTTCCTCCCCCGGCAGGGTAGCGCGGACCACGAACACGTCCGCGCGCCCGGGGTGCGGGCCCGCGCTCAGGGTGCCTCCGTAGAGGCCCACGCGTTCACGCAGCCCCTGCAGCCCGAAGCCGCCGCCGGGCGCGCGGGTGACGGCCCCGGCGCCGTCGTTGGTGATCTCCACCGCGGACCCGGCGTCCCCGTGCTCCAGAACGATCCGCACCCTCGTGGCCTGCCACGCGTGCTTGAGGGCGTTGGTCAGGGCCTCCTGGACCACGCGGTACAGGGTCAGCTGCGCGCCCGGGGACAGGTGCGCCTCACCGCTGACCAGGTACTCCACGGGCAGCCCGGCCGTGCGCACGGAGGCCACCAGGTGTTCAATCTGCTCGAGCTGCGGCACGGGTGCCGTGCCCGTCCCGTCCTCGGTGCGCAGCACGCCCAGCAGCTTGCGCATCTCCGCGAGGGAACCGCGCGCGGTCTCCGCGATGGTCCCCAGGGTCTCCACGGCCACCTCGGGGGTCGACGACGCCGCGTAGCGCGCCCCGTCCGCCTGCGCGATCACCACGGACAGCGAGTGCGCCACCACGTCGTGCATTTCCCGCGCGATCCGCGCCCGCTCGTCCTGCGCGGCCAGGCGCACCTCCTGCTCGCGCTCCACCTCCAGGCGCCGCGCGCGGTCCTCGAGCTGCTCCCGGCGACGACGACGCCCCCGCGCCAGGTCCCCCGCGAGGAACGCGACCGTGACGATGGCCGCCGTGACCACCGTGAACATGGTTCCCACGAGCACCCACTCCAGCGTGGAGTGGTGGTCGAACATGAACAGGAACCAGTGGTTGCTGCGCACCCCCAGAACCACGCTGCCGAGCAGGGCCGCCGCATACACGCGCCGCCCGGCGG
>NZ_PHOA01000182.1 GCF_003687455.1 Kocuria tytonicola
GCTGAGCACACCGTAGCTGAGCATTTCCGCCCCGCCCGAATACCCCATCCAGGTGACGAGATCATGCTGAACGGGTGAATTCCGCAGCAATTCCTTGGTGGTGAGCGCTCGCAGCCAGCCCAGGTTCACACGCATGTTCTCCCACCACGTGCGGTCCCCGTTCGAGTCCGGGGACAGCGGCACGGCCAGGAGTGCGTTGTGGGAGGCCGCCACCGCAGCGAGGCACGTGCTGCGGCCGCCGGGTTCGTAGAACTCCGCGCCCCCGTCCCCGTGCAGGTCCACCACGAGTCCCACCGGCCGGGACGTGTCCACACCGCCGTCGATCACGTGGAAACGGCTCGTGACCCCCCGGTCCGTGAAGCTCTGGTCCAGCCGCCCCAGGGGTCCCGCCTGCGTCTGGTCCTCGGCCGTCTCCTGCGTGGCCCGGGTGACCGTGTGGGGGTGCGCCCGGGGATCGTCCGCCGCGAGCCCGTAGGCAGTGCAGTCCGTCGTGGCCGGTGCGTCCGCGCGGAAGGGGTTCACAGCGACCAGCACGCCGGCCATGACCAGCACGGCGACCGCCGCGACCACGGCCACGGCGCGCCAGCGGCGGGACGTCGGGCGCGGGGCTCTCGTGGGCATGGCGGTCATCGTACCCCCGCCGTCGCCGCACGTCGGAACGGGGGCGCAGCGAGGACGACGACGCTGCGGGCCCCACCGCGGCCCACCCGGGCGACGCCTCGTCCGCTGGCTGGGGTGGGCGCATGAGTGATTCCGCACCCTTCGTGGACCGTGTCGTGCCGGGCGCAAGGCTCCCCCGGGCTCGCATTCCACGGGGACCCCTTCGACCCCGCCCCTTCGTCCGGGACACCCGCGGGTCCCGCGGCGGCGCTGCGGTGCCAGGGGCACGACGTCGTGGGTCCCGGTGCCCGCGCGGGCGAGCGGGTCGACCCCGGAGTCCAGCGCGCGCTCGCGGTCCCCGGATGATCCCGCGGCTGTCCGCGGTCCTGCGGGGCCAGCCACTCCCCGAAGCCGTGGACCCCGCGAAGGTCTTTCCCGTGGGCCTCGGGCCCACCACGTGCCGGGAGCCGTTCCCGGGGAGCGGGGCCGATCCCGCGGCCGGGCAGGGAACGGAGCCGAGCGGCGTCGTCGGGACCGGTGGCGAGCGCCACGGCGTGGACGGGCGGGGCGGCACGGTCGACGACGGCGGTGCCGCGGGCGGCGGTGCAGTGGACGGCGGCGCGGGGGAAGGACTGGAGCGTGCCCCGGTTCCTGTTCGCGGGCAAGGCGTGGGAGGACAAGAACGGGCACGCGCGCCTTGTGGTCCGCCTGCTTCGCGGTGAGCGGCGCGAAGGTGCTGCAGCGCAGGTCCCTCGGGTAGAGGTTCACGTCGCAGACCGCCACGTCGGGCACGACCACCGACGGCGCCGCCCAGTGCCCCGGGGAAAGTGTCCCGGGGAAGTGGCCAGCCGCGCGGTGCGCATCCCGGCCTCGTACGCGGCGATGTGGTCCTGGTGCAGGGACGGGAACGGCAGGTGCAGCTCCTCCGGTTCCAGCTCCGCGCAGATCTCGTCCGGTAGCCGCGCGAGCGCGAGCACGTCCGCCCCCGCGGCGCCGTCCGGCAGGCCCAGCTCGCGGGTCCGTGTCACGCCCAGCACGTCCATGGCCCGGGCGAACTCACGACGCCGCGTGGGGCTCCCCTCCGCGAGGACCACCGCGGTGCACTTGTCCGGGAACGTGGCCAGCAGTCCCCCGCAGCCCATGCCCTCGTCGTCCTTGTACGGGGCTGTGACAAGTCGTCTCATCGTGCGGTGTCCAGGGG
>NZ_PHOA01000183.1 GCF_003687455.1 Kocuria tytonicola
CGCCCAGGGCGGCCCTGCTGGGTCCCCGTCCGCCGACGACGCCGCCCCCAGCTCCGCGCGGCCGGGCACCCCGGCGACCGGGACCGCGCGCACCGCAGACAGGGCCGGGACCACCGGGACCACCGGCCGGGATGGTGCCGCACGCGGCTCCGCGGACGCACGCGCCACGCAGGGAACCGCCGGCACCGGCACAGAGGGCGAGGGCGGCGTCGAGCCCGGTGCCGAGGAGCGGCCCGTCCCGCAGCTGACCAGCAAGCAGGCCTCACGCATCAACGCGCCGATCCGCGGCATGGTCATCTCCATGGTGGTGCTGATCCTGCTGCTGCTGCCCTTCCTGTGGCTGCAGCCCAAACCGGACGCCCAGCCGTACCGGGCGCAGGTGGACGTGAGCCAGGAGGCGAAGTTCGCCGGGGACCAGGCACCCTTCGCACCCGCGGATCCCCGACTCGGTGAGGGCTGGAGCGCCAACTACGCCCGCTGGACGGAGAAGTCCCAGGAGGGTGTGCCGCTGTGGAACGTGGGATACCTCACCCCCGACTACCACCTGGTGGACATGGCGCAGACCACGGAGTCCAACCCCACGTGGCTCGCGCAGCGCACCGAGCTGATCCCGCAGACCGGGGAGAAGACCCTGGGCGGTGTCACGTGGCACCAGCACCACCGGGACGCGAACGGCAGGCAGGAGGAGTTCACCGCGTGGGTCGGTGAGCTGGAGGACTCCACCGTGGTGCTCAGCGGCAAGGCCCCCGAGGCGGACTTCGAGCACGTGGCCACGGCGCTGTCCGGCTCCTGACCCCTGCTCCGCACCGGGCTCCCGCCGCCCGCCCGGGCCGGAGCGGGTGAACCCGGAGACCGGTGGGGCCGGAGTTGGTGGACCCGGATTCAGGGGGCCTGGAGTCGGTGGACTGGGGGTCAGTGGGCTCGGAGTCGGTGTGCCCGCGGTGGCATGAGCGGCGTCGTCGTGACCCGGGGGCCGCCCGGCGTGCCGCGCCGTCGTGACCCGCAGCCGGCGCCGGGGCCGTCCTCGCCGTGCCGGCGCGGGTCTACCCTGGAGGCGACGCGGTGCCCACCGGCCCGCGACCTCCTCACCCGTCCAGCACCCTTGGAGTTCCCGCATGAGCACGCAGACCGACGCCGTGGACCACACCCCTCGCACCCCCCTGGAGGCGTGGCGGGCCCTGCAGGACGGCAATGCCCGATTCATCGCCGGGGACACCCTGCACCCGCACCAGGACGCGCAGCGCCGCAAGGACCTCGCGCAGTCCCAGAAGCCGTTCGCGGTGATCTTCGGCTGCTCGGACTCGCGCCTGGCCGCGGAGATCATCTTCGACCTCGGGCTGGGTGACACCTTCGTGATCCGCACCGCCGGGCAGGTGATCGACAACGCCGTGCTGGGCTCCCTGGAGTACGCGATCGAGGTGCTCGGCACGCCGCTCATCATGGTCCTCGGCCACGACTCGTGCGGCGCCGTCACCGCCACCAAGGACTCCGTGGAGTCCGGGCAGCTGCCCCGCGGCTTCCAGCGGGACCTCGTGGAGCGCATCACCCCCTCGGTTCTCGAGGCCAGGCGCGCCGGGGATGCGGACCTGCAGGACATGGTCGTGGAGCACACCAGGCAGACCGCCGCCCGCCTGATGGACCACTCCGCGGCGATCTCGCAGGCCGTCTCCCGCGGGGATGCTGCGGTGATCGGCGTGTTCTACCACCTCGCGGACGGCAAGGCCGAGCTGGTCTACAGCGAGGACCCCGCGTTCCAGAACGCCTGACGCTCCCGGCACGCCGCCGACG
>NZ_PHOA01000184.1 GCF_003687455.1 Kocuria tytonicola
GCGGCTAGCAGTTCGGGGGTCGTTCTCACCTGCTCCACCCTACCGGCCGAGCCTCGGGACGGGCTGTGCACAGGCCGGTCCAGGGTGTCCGGGGCCCGGTCTACAGTGGTCGGGTGATCTCACCCCAGGACCGTTCCAGCGCCCCCGCGCCCCTGCTCGGGCCCGATCAGCTCCCCTTCGCGGGGCGCCCGTTCGACCGCGAGGCCGTGGCACGGGAGCACCGGGACCTCGTGGCGGAGGACCGGAGCTCGGACGCGGTTCGCGTCCTCGTGCTGCGCGGGTCCACCGCGCCGGTCACGCCCGAGGGCCTGCTGCTGGTCCCGGTGGACGAGGCTCCCGCAGCCACGGGCGATCCCGCCCGCCCGGACGTCCACCTGGGCCGACTGGCGGACGGCACCCGGGTGCTGCTGCGCACCGTCCCGGAGGACACGGAGCTGCCGGGCTTCGACGACGCCGCCTGGCACGGTCTGCGCGCGCTCGGCACCGCGCTGCCACCGGAGCAGACCTCCCTCCTGGTCACGGCCCGGGCGGTGGCGCTGTGGCACCGGGACCACCCGCGGTGCCCGCGCTGCGGGGGCCCCACGGAGGTGGTCCGCTCCGGCTGGGCCCGCCGGTGCCCTCAGGACGAGTCGCTGCACTTCCCGCGCACCGACCCCGCGGTCATCGTGGCGGTCGTGGACGACCACCCGGACACCTCCCGTCAGCGGATCCTGCTGGGCCGCTCCGCGCTGTGGTCCGGGAACCGCTACTCCACGTTCGCGGGATTCGTGGAGCCGGGGGAGTCCGCGGAGCAGGCCGTGGTGCGCGAGGTCGGTGAGGAGGCGGGGATCGCGGTGGACACCGTGGAGTACCAGGGGTCGCAGCCCTGGCCGTTCCCGCGCTCGCTGATGCTCGGCTTCCGGGCGGTGGCGCACACGGCGGAAACCGAGGCGGACGGCGAGGAGATCCTGGACGTGCGGTGGTTCACGCGGAAGCAGCTGCTCGCGGCGGCCCGGGACGGCAGCGTGACCCTGCCCGGCCGGATCTCCATCGCCCACGCGCTCATCGTGAGCTGGCTCGGCCAGGACCTCCCGGAGACGGACTGGTGAGCGCGGAGCCCAGCGCCGAGGAGCACATCCTGGGCGGTCTGGACCCCGAGCAGCGGGTGGTGGCCACCACCCTGCAGGGGCCGGTGTGCGTCCGTGCGGGTGCGGGCACGGGCAAGACCCGGGCCATCACCCACCGCATCGCGTGGGGCATCGCCTCGGGCGTGTACACCCCGCAGAAGACGCTCGCCCTGACCTTCACCGCGCGTGCCGCGAACGAGATGCGGCAGCGGCTGCGAGCCCTCGGCGCCCCGGGGGTGCAGGCCCGCACCTTCCACTCCGCGGCGCTGCGGCAGCTGCAGTACTTCTGGCCCCAGGCCGTGGGCGGCCCGCCGCCCGGGCTCGTGAACCACAAGGCCCGGCTGATCACCGAGGCCGCGCAGGGCATGCGTCTGAGCACGGACCGGGCCACCATCCGGGA
>NZ_PHOA01000185.1 GCF_003687455.1 Kocuria tytonicola
CTACTGCCACCTCAAACAATGGCGCGCCATCGCAACCCGGTACGACAAACACGCTGTGACCTACCGCGCCGCCATCATCCTGCACTCCGTCATCACCTGGACGAAGGCTTTGTCAGACACGCCCTAGGCGGGCGGCGCGGCGGCCAGGGCCAGGGCGTCGTCGAGCATCTGCTCGGTGAGCAGGCCCGTGAAGGTGTTGCGCTGGCTCACGTGGTAGCAGCCCACGAGCCGGACGTCCCGCCCGTCCGGTGTGCGCAGGTGGGCGACGGCGCCGTGGCCGAACGTGGGGCGCGGGCGCGGCACCTCCCAGCCCATCCGGGCGGTGGCGGCCAGGACCGTTTGCCACGCGATCCCACCGAGGGCAAGCATGCCGCGCAGCTCGGTGAGCAACCCGATCTCGGCGTCGAACCAGCCACCGCACGTGGCCTTCTCGACGGGGGTCGGCTTGTTGGCGGGCGGGGCGCAGCGCACGGGCGCCACCATGCGGACCCCGTGCAGGGCCTGGCCGTCCCCGGCGGTGCTCACGGTCTCGTGCTCGGCGAACCCCGCACGGTGCAGGGCCGCGTAGATCCAGTCCCCCGCACGGTCTCCCGTGAACATGCGCCCGGTGCGGTTGCCGCCGTTGGCCGCGGGGGCGAGACCGATGACGGCGAGCCGTGCCCGGGGATCCCCGTAGGACGGCACCGGTCGGCCCCAGTACGGTTCCCCGGCGAACGACGCCCGCTTGCGCTCGGCCACGTCCTCACGCCACTGCACCAGCCGGTCGCACGCGCGGCACACGCTGGCCATGGCGTTGAGCTGGCCCACGTCCGCGGCTGTCGCGGCGAGATCACGCACACGGGCGGCGTCGTGGGCCACCGGGGTGTCCGCCGCGGCGGGGTCCTCCGGCCAGTCGGCGCCGGGCGGCACGGGAGACGGGAAAAGCTTTCCGGTGAGGGGGTGCGGCAGCTGGGGCGAGGTGTCCTGGGTCATCTGGGATCCCTCCTGGGCATTCGGTCTTGCGGCTGGGTGGCGGCGCGGCGTCGTCGCCCGCTCAGAGTAGGGTGTCCTCACCGAGGCGACGCAGGATCTGGCGGCGCCACTTCTCGGGGAACTCGGGGGCGCGCGTGAGAGCGCGGTACGCGTCCCGGTCCGCGACGCCCGCGTCCATGGTGCGCACGACGTCGCTCACGGACACCGCCCCCGTGGGCCGGCTCACGAACTCGAAGGCGTCCCCGGCGGCCACGTGCCCCTCCCGCAGGACACGCAGGTAGAAGCCAGTGCGCGCGGTCCGCTCCATCTCGCGCGGCAGGTCCCAGTCCGACCAGCGCCGGGAAATGGTGTTGCAGGGCGTGCGCGGCTGGGTGACCTGCACGAGGGCCGTCCCCACCTGGAACACGTCCCCCAGGAAGACGCGGTCCTCGGTGGCACCGCGCAGCGTGAGGTTCTCCGAGAACGCCCCGGCGGCGAGGTCACGGCCCTCCCGCAGCCAGGCGTCGTAGTTCTCCGCCGGGTAGCAGCACACGGCCTTGTCCGGTCCGCCGTGGTTCTTGAGGTCGCCCTGCTCGTCGCCGATGAAACCCGTGCCGCTGAGGAAGACCCTGCCGCTGCGGGGAGCCTTCTCTGCTGCGGTCTCGAGCTCGCGGCCGTCCCACTGCTGCTGGCGCACCGCGCCGGTGTGCAGGGCGGTCACCGCGGCGTCGGAGACGGTGGGCTGGGGATTGTCCATGGTGTCGGCTC
>NZ_PHOA01000186.1 GCF_003687455.1 Kocuria tytonicola
CGTGGAGGTGGTGGACGCCGCCCACGTGCCCCACGCCGAGTCCGGCGGCTGGGACCTCGAGCAGCATGTCAAGGCCGCCGCCATGGTGCTGCTCACCAAGACGGACCTCGCGTCCCCGGGCGATGTCGCGCAGCTGCGCGAGCGGATCCTGCGGGCCAACCCGCACACCACCGTGCTGGATGCACCCCACGGCGCCGTGGATCCGCGGCTGTTCTTCGACGCCGCCGAGCACACCGTTCCCGAGGGTGGCCAGCTGCCGCTCTGGGAGGTGGGGGAGTCCCTGGGGCAGCAGCTCCACGAGCACCACGTCCACCACCGCGCCGCCACCCTGGAGGCCGACGCCGCGGTGGACCCCGCCGCGCTCGCGGACCTCCTGGAGGACCCGCCACGACAGGTGCACCGGGTCAAGGCCGTGGTGGACGTGCGCTCCCCGCGCGGGCTCCAGCGGTTCGTGGCCCACTCGGTCGCGGGCTACGTCACGGTGGAGCGTGCTCCCCGGGCCCCGGACGCCCCGGCGCACTCGGCCGTGGTGGCCATCGGACCCGCCTGGGCCGACGACGCCGCGGTGCAGCCCCTGCTCGACGCGCTCCCGCGCGCGGCGGGCGACGGCGTGCCCACGGCGCCCGAGCGGCGTCGTCTCACGCGCTTCGCGTGAGGAGTGCCCCTTTGGCGGGAACCGGCACCCGCGGACCGCTCGGGTTCCGCGGGCGGGGCCCGGAGGCGCAGGGGCGCGCCGGGATTCAGGGGCCGGGGTCCGAGGCCCGGGACCGGCTCACGTCAGGTTGGAGAAGTGCTCGACCTTGCGGGTGGGCCCGGTGACCAGGATCTGGTCGTCGTCGTAGAGCATGGTGCCCGGCTCGATGGGCTCCCACTGGCCCCCGGGGCGGCACACCGCCACCACGGACACGCCCAGGCGGTGGCGCACGTTGAGCAGATCCATGGGGCGCTGCTGGATGGGCTCCGGCGGTGTGCAGCGCACCAGGGCGTAGCCGTCGTCGATCGGCACGAAGTCCAGGATGCGGTGCTGGATCAGGTGGGCGGCGCGCGCACCCATGTCGCTCTCCGGGTTCACCACGTGCTGCACGCCGATCTGCGTGAGGATCTCCGCGTGGGGGTCGGTGATGGCCTTGGCCCAGATGGCGGGGCAGCCGAACTTCACCAGCCGGGAGGCCGTGAGGATGCTCGCCTGGATGTCCGAGCCGATCCCCACCACGGCGCGGTCGAACTCGTTCACGGACAGCTCCCGCAGCACCTCCTCGTCCGTGGCGTCCGCGCGCACCACGGAGGTCAGCTTGCCGTTGAAGCGCTGCACCGTGGACTCGCTGTGGTCGATGCCCAGCACGTCCGTGCCGTTGCGCATGAGCTCCAGGGCCAGGGCGCCGCCGAAGCGGCCCAGCCCGATCACGGCCACGGCGTTGGACATGCCGCGGCCTTGGGACTCGGCGGGGTGGGATCCGAACATGGGACTTCCTTCGCGGTCGTGCGCACCTGCTGTGCGCTGTGCTGTGCCCGGGCCGCGGTGGCCCGGCGGTGGGAACGGATGGCAGAGG
>NZ_PHOA01000187.1 GCF_003687455.1 Kocuria tytonicola
GCACCGGGGCGAGGCCGTGCTCCCGGCACGCCAGCACGTGCTTGACCGCGCCGTACAGCCCGTCCCGGTCCGTGCACGCGAGGATCTGCGCCCCCTGCTGCGCGGCGGTCCGCGCGAGCTCGTCGGGGCGGGCCACCCCGTAGTGCGCACTGAAGGCGGAGGCCACGTGAAGGTGAGGGAACCACATGCTCATATTCGAATCTTTGTTCGAATGTTTGTCAACCGGGTCGAGACCTCCCGGAGCTGCGGCTCCACCCCGAGGGGAGCCCGGATCAGAGGCTGACACCGAGCAGCTCCCAGCGTCCCGTGACCTGGCTGCGGGTGATGTCGAAGGTGCGCGCCACGGCTGCACCGGCCTGGACCGCCTGCACACGCCAGCACTCCCGGTCCACGGCACTGGTGCGGCTCTCCCTGGGGACGCGGTCCTCCACATCCCACCAGTTGCGGCGTTCGAACCAGTGGATCACCGGCTGCAGGACCCGCTGCTCCCGGCCCCGGTAGGTCACTGCCCAGGGTGCCCCGGTGTCGTCGCACCGCACCGAGAACCCCTCCGACCCCGGGTCCGGGAGGACGGCAGCCACCCCGGGACCGGCGCGGCCCGCACCGATCACCGGGACCGCGTCCCACGGGTCCTCGTGGCCCGCGGGACCGCCCTCGACGTCCACGCCCTCCGTCATCTCCAGCACCGTCATGGTGGTTCACCCTCCCCAGGTTTTCGAAACTTTATTCGACTCCTGGGACGGTGCCAAGGCCGTCCGACACGCATAAGCGACCACCGGTACGGGCCCCGTGACCCACCGGGGAGAGGGAGGCAGCGGTCCACCGCGGCTCGCGCCGCGCCGTGTCAGTGCCCGCGGTCCGCGGGCCGCGCCACGGCGGCGAGCACCGCATCCGTGGCACGGGCCAGGTCCTCGGGCGAGAGCCCCACGTCGAAGCCGCGCCGCCCGCCGGAGACGTAGACGCGCTCCATCCCCCGGGCGCTCTCGTCCAGGACCGTGGGCAGGGGTGTGCGCTGGCCCAGCGGGCTCACTCCCCCGAGCACGTAGCCGGTCAGGCGGTGGACGTCCGCCGGGTCCGCGAGGTGCGCCTTCTTGGCACCCAGTGCGGCCGCGGCGGCCTTGAGGTCCGCACGGGCGGCCACCGGCACCACGCACACCCCGAAACCGCCGGGCTCCAGGGCCACCACGAGAGTCTTGAACACGCTCTGCGGGTCGAGTCCGAGCGCCTGGGCGGCCTCGTCCCCGTAGGACCCGGCCCGGGGGTCGTGCTCGTACGGCAGCTCCTCGAACTCGACCCCCGCCGCCGTGAGCGCCTGCGTGGCCGGGGTGGCCGAGGACTTCGTCTTCTTCGCCGCCATCTGTACTGTCTCCGTTCACTCGTCGCGGGCGGGTCACATGCTGCGGCCCCGGGGAGCCGCACCGGCGCGCCGGGTACTGTGGTGCTGATCCGCGGCGTGCGCGGTGGGCGTCCCGGCCTCCGAGCCTACGACGCTCCCCGCACGCGCACGCCGCGGATCAGCACCACAGTACCC
>NZ_PHOA01000188.1 GCF_003687455.1 Kocuria tytonicola
GTCCTGGGGCGGGTCAACCGGCATGGTCGCGACACCTGACTCGAGATGGGGGAAATGGGGAAGACCGCACGCACCCTCCGGTGCCGCGCGGTGCCCCCAGATTACCCGACCCCTGCCGCGCCCACGGGTTCTCGGCCGCGCGCGGGCCGTGGCACAGTAGTGCCCGTGAACTACTCAACCGATCTCACGCCCCAGGAATTCGCGGAACTCGACACGCTCGTGGGCGAGTGGACCCACCTCCCGGACATCGCGGAGGCCATGGACATCCAGATCACCCGGGTGCACCGGCTCATGGACGACGGCTCGCTGCTGGAGGTGCGCCGCCCGGAGGACCGGGTGCGGGTGGTACCCGCCGCGTTCATGGACGGCGCCCACCCCGTGGACTCCCTCAAGGGCACGGTGGCCGTGCTGCGGGACGCCGCCTTCACGGACGTCCAGGCCATCCGCTGGCTCTTCACCGAGGACGAGTCCCTCCCGGGCCGTCCCATCGACGCGCTGCGGCGCGGCCAGAAGACCGAGGTGCGGCGTCGGGCCCAGGCCCTGGGCTGGTGAGGCGCCGTCCGGTGCGTGCCGCCCCCTCGGGGTGGCACGCACCGGCGGCGACCGTCAGCGGGTGCGGCGCACGGCGGCGTCGGCCAGGGCGCGCAGCCCCGCGCGGGCGACGTCCGGCGCCGGAAGCGTTGCCAGGGCGGCGTCGGAGGTCGTCACGAGGGAGGAGATGAGCTCCTCCGAGCGGTCGTGCGCCCCGCTCTCGTGCATGAGCGTGCGCACGCGGTCCACGTCCTCGTCCGAGAGTTCCACGCTGCCCAGGACGGACTCCAGCCACTGCCGTGCGTGCGGCTCGAGGCCCGCCGTGCACAGTGCCACCAGGGCGGTGCGCTTGCCCTCCCGGATGTCGTCGCCGGCGGGTTTTCCGGTGGTGGCGGGATCGCCGAAGACTCCCAGCACGTCGTCGCGCAGCTGGAAGGCCTCCCCGAGCGGAAGGGCGAACGCCGAGCACTGCGCGCGGAACCCGGCGTCCGCGCCGGCGAGGGCGGCGCCCAGGGACACGGGGTGCTCCACCGAGTACTTGGCGGACTTGTAACGCAGCACGGTCATGGCCCGCCCGAGCTGCTCCCGGGGATCATCAGGGGGCGGTGCCACCTCGGCGTGGACGTCCAGGTACTGGCCCGCCATCACCTCGGTGCGCATGGTGGAGAAGATGTCGCGGGCGGCGGCGGACGCCTCGCGCGGGACGGCCGCGGCGGCCTCGGCGAAGAGCTGCTCCGCGAAGGACAGGCTCATGTCGCCGGTGAGCACCGCCGCGCTCACCCCGAAGTGCTCGGGGTCCGCGCTCCACCCGGCGCCGCGGTGCAGGGACTCGAAGACCCGGTGCACGCTGGGACGCCCCCTGCGGGTGTCGGACCGGTCCAGGATGTCGTCGTGGATCAGCGCGGCGGTCTGGAACAGCTCCAGGGACGCCGCGGCCGCCACCGCCGTCTCCGAGACCTCCGAGCCCCCGGCCGCCCGCCAGCCCCAGAAG
>NZ_PHOA01000189.1 GCF_003687455.1 Kocuria tytonicola
GGCTTCTGCGGCGGGGGTCCGCGCGGCGTCGTCGGAGCCGTGCGGGGACACGACCTCCAGGCCGTAGAGCGCCTCCAGGCCCGTGATGTACTCGTCCGCACGGCCCTCCGCGGCCAGTTGGCGGGCGCGCACGGTGGGGGTGTGCAGCAGGGACTTGACCATGCGCCGCATGGCCATCTCGATCTGCTCCTCCGCGCCGGTGCAGCCGTGGTGCGTGCGGACCTTCTCGAGCTCGGCGTCCAGGACGGCCATGGTGTGCTTGCGCAGGGCCACGATGGCCTGGTCCATGCTCCGGGCGTTCTGCGCCGCCTCGAATCCCGCCGCGGCGCGCTCCACGATCTCCCGGGCCGCGCTCACCGACTCCCGGGTCTCCTCCGGGGCGGCCACGCGCACGGACTCCAGGGTGATCAGCTCCACGTCCGGCAGGTCCGCGACGGCGGGGTCGAAGTCCCGCGCGAGTGCCAGGTCGACCACGGTGCGGGGACCGCCCGGGAACGCGGACGCGGGCATGGGGGCGGATCCGCCGGAGCAGCCGATGACGACGTCCGCGCGGCGCAGGGCCGCGGGCAGCTCGACCCCGGTCACGGGGGAGCCGCCGCGCTGGTCCGTGAACTGCTCCGCGCGCCCGGAGCCCGAGTAGACCTCGATGTCCGCGCAGCCGCGGTCCCGCAGGGCGGCCATCGTGGCTCCTGCATACGCTCCCGTGCCGAACACGAGGGCGTGCCGACGGGGCCAGTCCCCGGGGGTGATGTCGTCCGCGAGGTCGAGGGCCACGGAGACGATGGAGCGGCCACGCTCTCCCAGGCCGGTGTGGGCGCCCACCTCCCGGGCGGTGCGCGCGGCGGCCTCGAAGAGCTGCACGAGGTGGCCGGAGGCGGTTCCCGACTGCCGGGCCTGCGTGAGCGCGCGGCGCACCTGGCCGGTGATCTCGCGTTCCCCCACCACGGCGGACTCGAGTCCGGAGACCACGGTGAACAGGTGCCGGGGCACCTCGGGGCCCTGGTAGGCGTCCATGGTCTCCAGCACGAAACGGGCGTCGAGACCCGCCCGTTCCGCGATCCGTGCGGCGAGCTGCTGCTGCGCGGTGAGGACGTCGCACGGGCCGTGGTCGGGGAGCTCACCGTAGAGCTCCAGACGGTTGCACGTGGACAGCGTGACGGCCCCCTCGAGCGCACCACGGGCCACGGCGTCCTCGGCCACTCCGAGGGCACCGGTGCTCAGCCGCGCGACGGTGTTGAGGTCCACGGACCGGTGCGATGCGACAAGACAGAAGAGAACCACAATCAAGCCATCCTAGAGGAAGTCCTTCTCGTGCGCCCAGCATAGCCACCCGCGGGGCGGCTCCCGGGTCCCGCTGGTGCGCCGCACCCGCCGCGGACGGTCCGTCATCAAAACGCGTCGGTGCCCTTTGGCACAATGGGAGGCACTATGGCACCCCACAACGAGCGTCCCGCAGCGTCC
>NZ_PHOA01000018.1 GCF_003687455.1 Kocuria tytonicola
GCACAACAAAAGGGGGCCCGAGGCACACGCCACGGGCCCCACAGAGGCACAGCAAAAATAGCGGACCTCAGTCCACCGCCAGCCGCCCCCGCTTGGCGTGCGGGTGGCGTCCGTGGACCGCGTGGTAGAAGATCGCCGCGAGGACCACCACCACGGCCAGCACGGTGTACATGGCGCCGAAACCGGCGGCGGAGAGCAGCAGGCCCAGGAACACGGGGCCCAGGCCCACGCCGGCGTCCACGAGCAGCAGCAGCGTGGAGATGCCGGTGCCCAGCTTGTGGGAGGGCACGGCGTTCACGGCGATGGCCTGGGCGGCGGGCATCAGCGTTCCGTAGCCCAGACCGGTCATGGCGCCCGCCACGATCACCTGCCAGTCCTGGTTGGCCATGGCCAGGATGCCCAGGGCCACGGCGAAGCAGATCAGGCCCAGGTAGACCACCACGTTGTCACCGCGCTGGTCCTGCACCTTGCCCAGCACCAGGCGCATGACCAGCATGGCCACGGCGTACGCCACGAAGAACAGCCCGGCGCCCGTGGTGACCCCGCGGTCCTCCGCGTAGGCGTTGAGGTAGGTGATGACGCCCGCGTAGCAGATGCCCACCAGGAGCATGAAGCAGCCGATCGGCACCACGGCCGGGTGCGCGATGTCCCGGAAGGAGAACTTGGCGCGCTCCGCCTGTGCCTGCGCCTCGCGCTGGGCGAGCGGTTCGCGCAGGAAGATGCCGAGCACCAGCCCGAGCGCCGCGGTGACGAGCGTGGTCCAGAACAGCCAGCTGTAGTCCAGCGTGCCCACCAGGAAGAGACCCAGGGCGGGGCCGATCGCCGTGGCCAGCGTGGTGCCCAGCGCGAAGTACCCGGTGCCCTCGCCGCGGCGGGAGTCGGGGATCACGGACTGGGCGATCGTCATCACGGCGGTGCTCGCGAACGCGTACCCGAAACCGTGGACCATGCGCACCGCGATCAGCACGGGCATGGACCCGGCGGGCAGGTACAGCGCGCACGCCACCGTCACCACCACCAGGGAGATCAGCAGCATCCGGCGCCGCCCGAGCGCGTCCACCAGGTAGCCGGAGAACAGCCGCGCCACGGTGGCGCCCACCACGAACGCGCTGGAGGCGAAACCGCCGGCGGCGTCCGATGCCGCGAAGCTCTTCACCGCGTACAGCGCCATGGTGGTGACCAGCATGTAGAAGGTCAGGTACTGCAGGAAGTTGACCACCCACGCCACCACGAAGGTGGGCGTGACCAGCCGCTCGGGGCCCGTGGAGTGCGCCGGGCCGGGCGCACTCCGTTCCACCGTCACCGGTACCTGTCCTGTGGGTGCGTGGTTCTCGGTGTCCACCGACACGGGCTGCTCCTGTCCTCAAAGTTTTGTATCGTGCAAAATTGTAGCATGCAATTTGCAGAGTACAATAGGTGGGTCCCAGCTCGGCCCCCGGCTGCGGCCGGGCGGGAATGAAAGGATGGATCCGTGCAGAGTGAGGATTCCGTCAACGAGCTGGTCTACGAGCACATGCTGCTGTCCCGGTACGCCCTGCAGGGCGCGCCACCGCAGTCCCGCACCGAGGCGCTGGACCGCAGCTCCACCGTGCTGCTCGCACGCCTCCAGGCGGGCGGACCCATGAGTGTTGCCGAACTCGCCCAGTCCTTCGGCCTGGACATCTCCACCGTCCACCGGCAGGTCGCGGCCGCCATGAAGAGCGGGCTCATTGAGCGCATCAAGGACCCCGAGGGCGGGGTGGCGCGGAAGCACCAGCCCACCGAGGAGGGTGTGCGGCGGCTCGAGGAGGAGTTCCGCTCCCGCCGCGCGTCCTACGAGCAGTTCACCGCGGACTGGCCCCGGGAGGACGTCACCGCCCTGGCCCGTCTGGCCCGCCGCTTCAATGAGAGCGTGGAGGGCACCCTGGGGCACAGCTGGCCCCGGCACTACCCCACGGAAACGGGCGCTGCGGAACCCGCTCCCGGCACCCCCGCCGCCCAGGACTAGGGTGGGAGCGTGACTCGCCTAACGAACTTCACACGCCAGGGACTCCGGTTCGACGTCCTCGACCAGGGGCCCGAGGACGGCCCCGTGGTCCTTCTGCTGCACGGCTTCCCGCAGGACGCGCACTGCTGGGACGACGTCGCCGCGCGCCTCAACGCGCACGGTCTGCGCACCCTGGCCGTGGACCAGCGCGGCTACTCGCGGGGTGCCCGCCCGGAGAAGGTCTCGGACTTCCGTCGGGAGGAGCTCTCCGCCGACGCACTGGCCCTCGCGGACGCGGCCGGCGCAGAGACGTTCCACCTGGTCGGCCACGACTGGGGTGGCGTGCTCGCGTGGGACATCGCCCTGCGCGCACCCGAGCGGGTGACCTCTCTGACCGTGCTGTCGACGCCGCACCCCACTGCCCTGGGCCACGCCCTGAAGACCGCGGACCAGCTGAAGAAGTCCTGGTACATCGGCATGTTCCAGATCCCCGCCGCGCCGGAGCGGCTGCTCGCCGGACGGATCGGCGCGCTTGCCCGCCGCCAGGGAATCGACGAGGAGGCGGCCTCACGCTACGGGCGGCGCTTCGCCACCGCCGCGGATCTGCGCGGACCCATCAACTGGTACCGCGCCATGTTCCGCCACGACGGCGTCACCGAGAAGCATTCCGGAAACGGCATCATCACCGTTCCCACCACGTTCGTCTGGGGCAACCGTGATCCCGCGCTGGGCCGCACCGCCGCGGAGGAGTCCGAGGTGTACGTGCACGCGCCGTACCGCTTCCTCGAGCTCGACGCCGGCCACTGGCTCCCGGAGCGCGAGGCCGCCACGGTGGCTGACGCCATCGTGGAGCGGATCTCCTCCGCCACGGCCAGCTGACACCGGCCGGCCACCTCGGTCCCCGGACTCAGGAGACCGAGGAACCGAGCACCTCCAGCACGGCGTCTCCGTACTCGGCGAGCTTCTTCGCGCCCACCCCGCTGATCCCGCTGAGCTGTGCGGTCGACTCCGGGGCGGCCTCCACGATCCCCACCAGCGTGGCGTCCGAGAACACCATGTAGGGCGGGATCTGTTTTTCCTTGGCCACCGACGTGCGCCACTCGCGCAGTGCCTCGAAGACCTCCCGGTCCGCGGTCTCCAGCGTGTCCGCGGCACGTGAGCGAGACCCGCTTCCACCGGACCGGCACCGGCCGGCACCGCGGGAGGACGGCGCCCGGTCCACCGCGAGCTCCACGGTTGCCTCGCCGCGCAGCACGGGAGCGGCTTCCGGCCCGGGGACGAGCACCCCGAAGTCCCCCACCGCCTCCACGATGCGGCGGGCCAGCAGCTGCCGCAGCACCGAGCGCCACTCCCGCTCGGAGAGCTCCTGCCCGATCCCCCACACGCTCAGCTCCTGGTGGCGTGAGGCCTCGGTGCGCTCGTTGGTCCGGCCCAGCAGCACGTCGAAGACCTTGCCGGAGCCGAACTGCTCCCCGCGCTCCCGCTGCAGCCGGATGAGTGTGGACAGCAGCTTCTGGGCCGGAACGGTGGCGTCCCAGACCTTCGGCGGGTTGAGGCATGTATCGCAGTTGCCGCATGCTTCCGAGTCCTGCCCGAAGTATCGCAGCAGCTGCACCCGGCGGCACGAGGTGGTCTCGCACAGGGCGAGCATGGCGTCCAGGTGGGAGCGGGCGCTGCGCTTGTGGAGGTCCGACCCCTCCCCCTGGTCGATCATCCGCCGCTGGTTCACCACGTCCCCCAGGCCGTAGGCCATCCATGCCGTGGCGGGCATGCCGTCGCGGCCCGCGCGCCCGGTCTCCTGGTAGTAGCCCTCAATGCTCTTGGGCAGGTCCAGGTGGGCGACGAACCGCACGTCCGGCTTGTCGATCCCCATGCCGAACGCAATCGTGGCGACGACGACGATCCCTTCCTCCCGCAGGAACCGCACCTGGGTGTCGTGGCGCACCGCGGCGTCGAGCCCCGCGTGGTACGGCAGGGCGGGGACGCCGCGGTCCGAGAGCCACGCGGCGGTGGACTCCACGCTCTTGCGGGACAGGCAGTAGACGATCCCGGCCTCCCCCGGGTGCTCCGACTGGATCAGCCGCAGCAGCTGGTCCTTGGCCCGGTCCTTGGGCTCGATCCGGTACTGGATGTTGGGGCGGTCGAAGTTGGAGACGAAGTGGCGCGCGTCTGCCATCCGCAGCCGTTCGGTGAGCTCCCGGTGGGTCTCGCGCGTGGCGGTGGCGGTGAGCGCAATGCGGGGGACGTCCGGGAACGCGTCGGCCAGGACGGAGAGCCCCAGGTAGTCCGGCCGGAAGTCGTGACCCCACTGGGCCACGCAGTGCGCCTCGTCGATGGCGAACAGCGCGATCTGCGAGCGCTGGAGCAGCTCCACGGTGCGGGGCAGGATGAGGCGCTCGGGAGCCATGTAGAGCAGGTCGATCTCCCCTGCCAGCAGCTGCCGCTCCACCTCCTGTGCCTCGTACGGCTCCAGGGTGGAGTTGAGGAACGCCGCTCGGATGCCCACGGCGTCCAGCGCGGCCACCTGGTCGGCCATCAGCGCGATCAGGGGAGAGACCACCACGCCCGTGCCCTCCCGCAGGATCGCGGGGATCTGGTAGCACAGGGACTTGCCGCCGCCCGTGGGCATGAGCACCACGGCGTCCCCGCCCCCCGCCACGTGGTCGATGATCTCCGCCTGCTCGCCACGGAACGCCTCGTACCCGAAGACCTCCTGCAGAACGGCGAGGGACTCGGGGATGGTGCTCGTGGAGGTCATGCCTCCAGGGTAGGCGGTGGGCGGAAGACTGCCGTGTGACCCGGGTGCGCTGTGGAGGAGACCCTGCGCTGCGGGCTCGCCCACCAGGACAGCATCCGGTCCCGGCGCTAGACTCGGCCCGTACGTCCCCACGATCTGCAGCTGCGGAGGAACGAGGCACACGTGCGCAAGGAGGCAGCCGGCTCCCCCGCCGGCACCAGACAGCGCTGACCCGCGCGGCCGTCACTCCCGGGTGACCACGCCGTGCCCATTCGTCATGCCCGAAAACCTCACCGCGTCCCTGCCGCGGCCGCTCACCGGCCCGGCACCCAGCGCCGTCGCCCTCCGATCACGACGCCGCTGCCGCACCTCTCAGCCCCGCACGCGGGTGAGTGCACCCCGTCGAGTCCGCGAGCGCCGTCGTGCGCGCAGGGGACGCACCAGCACGAGAACGAAAGCACAGAAGCATGCATCCGCATACAGAATCCGAGATCCGCAAGAGCTTCATCAACTGTTCCAAGGGCGCATCGCAGCGCATCAACATCCCGCAGGAGGTGCTGCACACGGACTGGGAGTCCCAGATCTTCCTGGGCTGGTACGACCCCAAATCGCCGCGCGCGGGCTACGTGGTGGCCGAGACCGAGAACGGGCTGCGCGGGCTGGTCCTGGAGAAGAGCCCCCAGAAGGCCACCGGCGGGGCGCGCATGTGCCAGATCTGCCTGACCCTGCACCCGGCCAGCGGTGTGTCCCTGGTGTCCATCCAGCGCTCGAAGTCCGCGAAGGACCGGTACAACACGGTGGGCACGTACGTGTGCTCGGACCTCGCGTGCAGCGACTACACGCTGGGGCGTCGGAAGCCGGACGGCGTGCGCCAGATGGAGGAGACCATGGGCGTGGAGGAACGGGCCGAGCGCACGCTGGCCAACATGCGCGGACTCATCCAGCGCGTTGCCGAGGCGATGGGCAGGTAGCCCGGGTCAGCTCGTGAAGGGCTTGGAGAAGATCGGGACCATGATGTCGCTGAAGTTCTCCTCGTCCGCCATCTCCCGGCGGAACTTCTGGCCCGGGTGCTTCAGGGCGAACTGCCTGCGGCGCCCGGCCCAGAGGGTCTCCGACGCCAGGTACTGGCCCAGCATGCCGCCCATGCACAGGCAGAACGCGGTGATCGCGGCCTTCAGCACGGAGTCCCCGGCGTCCTCCAGGCCGAGGAGCACACCCAGCACGCCCTGGTAGACGAGCATCCCGGGGAACAGTGGCAGCAGCACGATCATGAGCGTCGCGTTGGACGCGAGATTGAGGGCACGCACCAGGGAGACGCTCAGGGCACCGGCGACCACCGAGGAGATCAGGATGGCCCCGTAGGAGTTGATCCCCAGGGCCCCGATGGCCAGGACACCCAGCTGGACCAGGCCGCCGAAGAGCCCGAGCGAGGCGAGCTTCCAGCCGCGCCCGCCCGACGCGAGCGCGAAGCCCGCCGAGACGATCGCCGCGCCCAGGACGGTGAGCGCCCAGCGGGAGTCGTCCATCTCCAGGGTCTCGATGAAGTCCATCGAGTCCCCCACGAGCGGCTGCATCGCGTGGATGCCGATGCTGACACCGGCCACCAGGCCCGCGGTGCTCGTGACGGCCTCCAGGATCCGACCGGACGCGGAGACGTACCAGCCGGTGATGACGTCGTGCACCGCACCGTACGCGGCGATGCCCGCCAGCCATGCGGCGAGCGCGGCCACGATGCAGACCGCCGTCTGCGTGACGGAGAAGAACACCCCGCACACCGTGGCACCCAGCACCGCCGTGAGACCGCCGGCCGCCAGGCTGAAGATCTCCGGAGCCTTCACCCGCTGGATGAGGGCGTACACGCCGTAGACCACCGCGGACACCACGCCCGCACTGATGGCCGTGCCCCAGCTGCCGCCCAGGATCAGGGCGAAGCCCACACCGAACATGGTGAACCCGGTCATGATCAGCTTGTGACCGATGATCCGGGACTCCGCCATGACCTCCTCCATGCGGTCGCTGGCCTCGTCCGCCGTGAGCTCACCCATCACGAACGACTCCAGCACCTCGCCCGCGGCAGTGCGCAGCTCGATGTCCAGCGTGCCGGGCTGCGTCTCGAACACCCGCGTGCTGGGAGCCTTGTCCGGCGCGTCCTGGTGGCTGATGGTCACCTGTCCCAGGGAGACGCTCACCGTCACGTCCCGCAGGTCGGTCTTGCGGAAGATCGACAGCAGCGACTTGGTGGTGTTCGCGGATCCCGCCCCGCTGCGGATCAGGGCGTCCGCGATCTGGAACGCGAGTCTGTAAGCAGCCTGTTCAGTGGTGAGCACTGGGCAAGCGTAGTGGGGCGCATCGGCTACCGGCGAGGTGAGGCGGGGGCTCGGTGGTGGGAGGTTGCACACACCGCCCACCGGGAAGGAGACCCCCAACTTCGCTCGAGCCCCTCCGCTCCCGGTGCTAGAACCCCTCCAGCGCCATGTTCGCGAACCGCGAGTAGTGGCCCTGGAACGCCACGACGATCGTCTTGGTGGGCCCGTTGCGGTGCTTTGCCACGATCACGTCCGCCTCACCGGCGCGCGGGGACTCCTTGTCGTACACGTCCTCGCGGTGCAGGAGGATGACCATGTCCGCATCTTGTTCGATCGAGTTGTGAACGGTGACCCCGTTGGCGATGAAGTTGTGGGCCCCCACCACGGTGGCATCGAACACTTCCTCTTCTCCACCCGCGGTGATGGACACGATGCGATCCCAGTAGAGGTCGTTCATGGCGATCATGTCGAGTTCGTGGGTGTCGAGAACGTCAATGACCTCCCCCACGCGCACGGGCCGGTCCAGTACGGCCGTGGCAGTGCCAGTGGTTGGGGGACCCAGAGGGGTGGCACTCCGGTTCGCCACGATTCGCCGGACATCATCCCATACGTTACCGGGCTCAACCTCCGAGTGAGGGGCCATGGACCGCTGAGCCTTCTCGGCACGCAAATGGTCCAGCAGGTGAGCCGCACCCACCGCGTAAAGGCCGTCCACGGGAATCTGCTCCAGGAACATGAGCTGGTCCTCGAACTCCTCGATCCGCACCTCGGCGCCGACGGTGGTTCCCACCACGGATCCGAGGATGCCGAAGCGCATCAGCAGCTGAGCCACCTGCCCTGCCACTGTCATGTTCAACCCGTGCAGTACCAGCTCGCCCGCTCCGGTGCCTTCTCCGCGCGGCCCGGCTGACACGACGCCCGTCGCAGTCCACGCCGCACTCAGCAGAGTGCGAACCTGTCCCTTGGGGAGGCTGAAGGCCTCAAGAGGCAGCGTTGGGACCGCGGCGAGCGACCCGCCCAGCCGGGACACGGCGTCGTCGTCCCACGTCGTCTCCTGCTCCGGCGCGCACACGTGCCGCGGGATGCCCAGCCGCTCTCCCACACCGAGATCGCCCAGTGCCCGCCACCCGTCGTAGGTGAAGAACTTGTGGTTCGCCGTGGCCCTGACCTCCCGCCCAGACGCAAGACGGAGCGTGAACACCGGCTTGGCCCCCGTGGAGAACACGTGGGTCAAGGGCCGCTTCACGTAGCGGAGGTCGTCCGCGAGGGCCCACACCGGTACATCCTGCTCACCGGACTCGTAAAGCGCCCGCATGGTGGTCTCCGCACCGGTGTCCGCGCGAAGGATGCGCGTGTCGCCCGTGAGGCAGCCCGATTCACGCAAGTCACTCACCTGCGGCTTCTTGTCCTGGCGCTGCTCCGAACCGCGGTTCAGCTGGGACAGTGCCACCACGGGCACGTCCAGCTCCTTGGCGAGCAGCTTGAGCGCACGGGAGAACTCGGAGACCTCCTGCTGGCGGGACTCCACCTTCTTGCCGGAGCTCATGAGCTGCAGGTAGTCGAGGATCACGAGGTTGAGGTCGTGCTTCTGCTTGAGCCGGCGGCACTTGGCGCGGATCTCCATGAGGGACATGTTGGGGGAGTCGTCGATGAACAGGGGCGCCTCGTTCATCTTGCCCATGATCTGCGCGATCTTCGCCCACTGGTCGTCCTGCAGGGTGCCCGCACGCAGGTCCTGCATGTTGAGGGTGCCCTCCGCGGAGAGCAGGCGCATGGCGATCTCGTTGCGGCTCATCTCCAGGGAGAAGATCACCGAGGTCATGCCGTGCTTGATGGACGCGGAGCGGGCCACGTCCAGCGCGAGCGTGGACTTGCCCATGGCGGGACGCGCCGCGATCACGATCATCTGCCCGCCCTGGAAGCCGTGCGTGAGCTCGTCCAGCTCGTGGAAACCGGTGGGCACTCCCTGCATCCCGGAGCGGCTGCCCGCGGCCTCGATCTCGTCCACGGTGGCTTCCATGACGTCCTTCAGCGGGACGTAGTCCTCCGCCGTGCGCCGTTCGGCCACCTGGTAGATCTCGCCCTGGGCCTCATTGACGATGTCGTCCACTTCGCCGTCGTGCGCGTAGCCCAGCTGCACGATCTTGGTGCCGGCCTCCACGAGACGCCGGAGCACCGCGCGCTCCCGCACGATCTCGGCGTAGAACCCCGCGTTCGCCGCGGTGGGCACCGAGGCGATCAGCGAGTGCAGGTACGCCACCCCGCCGATCCGCTCGATCTCACCGCTCTTGGTGAGCTCGTCCCCCACCGTGATGGCGTCCGCCGGCTCACCCCGCCCGTACAGGGACACCACGGCATCGTAGATGCTCTCGTGCGCCGGCTTGTAGAAGTCAACGCCGCGCAGCACTTCCACCACGTCCGCGATGGCGTCCTTGGACAGCATCATCCCGCCCAGCACCGACTGTTCGGCCTGGTTGTCGTGCGGCATGGTGCGGCCGTAGTCCTCGCGCGAACCGGACGTGTATTCGGACACCCTTACCCACTTTCGTCACCGTGCTGCCGCCGTTTCCGACGGTCCCGTTCATTGTCGCACCGCCCGCAGACCCGCATGACGGCCCGTCGCGGACCCCGCTTTTCCCCGCTGAACGACGACGCCGCCGCGCCGCCGCCCTGCCGCGCGTCACCACCCGGGCGACCCCGTGAAGCCGCGGTGACCAGGGGCGATGACGGAACGTGCCCACGGCCCCGGGTGGGCGGCGTCGTCCCGGGAAGCGCCTGGCGGGAGCACATGAGAAGCACACTGTCCACTGCCTGTGGACAACGTTGTGGAGATCGTGTGGAACACGCCAGGCGTGCGTGTGCACAGCATGTGGAAAGCGTTGTGGACAACCTCTCGCTGCTGCGGACGAGTCAGCTCAGCGCCACGATGCACAGCAGCCACAGCAGGGGTGAGCAGAGGATCGCCAGCACGAGCAGGGCCACGAAGCGACCGCGCAGGGCCGGGAAGGACAGGGTCCCGGCCACGGCGACCACTCCCGTGGTGAGCGATGCGATGACGCTGAGTACCAGACCGGTCAGAATCACGGACATGGCCGCCCGGGGGCCGAACGAGTTGCCCAGTGCGAATCCCCCGAAGAAGAACGCCACGGTCAGCACCAGGCTCACCCCGCCGGCCCAGAACAGCTTCCGGCCCGTGCTGGGCCGCCTCCCACTCGTGATCATGGCCAGCATCCTCCCACGGGGCACTGACGAGACACTGGACGGGTCCGGACAGGGAAGAACCCCGTGGAACGTGTGTTCCACGGGGTTCTCACGGATCCTTCACCGATCCGCGTTCCGTACCCCTGCGAGCCTCCGCGTGAGCGGGACCCGGCAGGGATGCCACGGCCCGGTGGGACCGTGGGTGGACACGCGAATCAGGCGGGGACGACCTCGAACTCCACGTTCGCGTTGACGTCCTCGTGCAGGTGGACCACGGCCTGGTACACGCCGGTGGTCTTGATGCGCTGGGTCAGGTCCACGCGACGCTTGTCGATGGAGCCCAGACCGGCACTCTCCACTGCGGACGCGATGTCGCCGGCGCGGACCGTGCCGAACAGGCGACCCTCGGCACCGGCCGTGACCGGAACGGTCAGGGTGGTGGAGGTCAGCTTGGCGGCGAGAGCCTGGGCGTCCTCGAGGGAGGACAGCTCACGGGCCGCACGAGCCTGCTTGATCGACTCGATCTGCTTCTCGGCGCCACGGCTCCACGGGGTGGCGAAGCCGCGGGGGAACAGGAAGTTACGGGCGTAGCCGTTCTTCACGTCCACCACGTCGCCAGCGGAACCGAGCCCGGAGACTTCCTGGGTCAGGATGATCTTTGCCATGAATTCTCAGTCCTCTCTGATCAGCGGCCGGCGCCGGAGTAGGGCAGCAGTGCCACTTCGCGAGCGTTCTTGATCGCCTGGGCGATCTTGCGCTGCTCCTGGACGGACACGCCGGTCACGCGGCGAGCGCGGATCTTTCCGCGATCGGAGATGAACTTGCGCAGCAGAGCGACATCCTTGTAGTCGATCTCGGTGATGTCGGCCGCCTTGAGCGGGTTCTGCTTTGGTTTCGGCTTGCGGATTTCAGCCTTGGCCATCGTGGTGCTCCTTTTCTGGTGCGGAGCCCGCAGGCATGCCTGCGGGATGGGGTGGATTGGTTGGGTCTAGAAGGGAGGCTCGTCCTCGGAGTCGGCACCCCAGTCGTAGCTGCCGCCGGAGGACTGGCCCCACGGGTCACCGCTCTGCTGGCGCTGCTGGCCGCCGCGGTTGCCCTGGTTGCCGTTGAAACCGCCCTGGCTGCTCTGGTTCCCGCCGAAGCCGCCGCCCTGGGAGTCGTTGAAGCCTCCCTGGCCGCCGCCCTGGTTGACACCACTGCCGCCCTGACCGCCGCCGAAGCCCTGGTTCCCGCCGTAGGAGCTGTTGCCCCCACCGCGCGAGTTCCGGTTGATCTTGGCGGTCGCGTACTTCATGGAGGGGCCGATCTCGTCCACTTCCAGCTCGGTGCTGGTGCGGCGCTCCCCCTCCTTGGTCTCGTACGAGCGTGCCTTGAGGCGGCCCTGGACGATCACGCGGGTGCCCTTGGTGAGGGACTCCGCAACGTTCTCGGCAGCCTCACGCCACACGGAGCAGCGCATGAAGAGGGTTTCCTGGTCCTTCCACTCGTTGCTCTGCCGGTCGAACGCGCGCGGGGTGGACGCAACGGTGAAGTTGGCCACCGCGGCCCCGGACGGCGTGAAGCGAAGTTCGGGGTCTGCGGTCAGATTTCCGATCACGGTGATGACGGTGTCGCCAGCCATGTGAACCTCCGGGTGTGTGGACGCTGGATGCAGGACTCAGTGGGGTGCCAGCATCTCACGCCGGTGCCGTGCGGGCTCCTGGCGCGAGGTGCTCTGTGCAGTCCGGGTGGACCGCACGCTCACCTCACTTGCCGTGGATCTTCTGCTCTTCCGGGCGGATGATCTTGGTGCGCATCACGGCCTCGTTGAGGCTCAGGACGCGGTCCAGTTCCTTGGCGGTCTGCGGCTCGGCGGTGAAGTTCACCACGGCGTAGATGCCCTCGGACTTCTTCTGGATCTCGTAGGCCAGGCGACGACGGCCCCAGATGTCGAGCTTCTCGACGGTGCCGTTCTCCTTGGTGACGACCTCGAGGAACTTCTTGAGGGTCGGCTCGACGGCGCGCTCCTCCACCTCGGGGTTGAGGATGACCATCAGTTCGTATTCACGCATGTAAAGAACCCACCTCCTTCGGGCTAAGCGGCTGCGGTCCTTCCGCAGCAGGAGGTTCTGTGCGTATGTCGGTGCCGGCAGCGAACGACGCACGGCACACAGACTTTCCTACACTACTACAGGGGGGGCCTCAGTAGCCACTCACCCGGCGGGCCAGCCGGGCGTTGAGGGTGCCCACGCGCAGCGGGATCACGAAGACGTCGATGAGCATCAGGAGCCACAGCGGGATCAGGAAGAACCAGCCGATCAGGATCCCCACCGTGAGCCAGCCGGTGGCGCCCAGGAGGAAGTACAGGATGCCCTGGAAAGGCTGCGCCAGGTAGAACTTGTGCACTCCGAACTGCCCCAGGAAGAACCACAGCACGTAGGCCAGCAGCGCCGACTTGCCGCCCACCACGTTGACGTTCACCGTGGGCGCGCCCGCGCCGGGCTGGCCCCACTGCGAGGCGCCACCCGCGGGACCGAACGGCGGCCCCTGGCGGTACCCCTGCGGTGCACCCTCGCGAGGGGGCAGGGGCTGCGCGCGGTAGTACTCCGGTTCCTCGGCCATGCTGCGCTCCTGTCTCTGACCGGCTGCCGGGTCGCAACCGTCTTCCCCCGATTCTACGAGGGGCGGCTGGACCTCTCCCGAGGGCCCAGCGTCGAGCGCAGGTGCACGTCGGTCTCCAGACGCTGCCCGGTGGTCCGCGCCGTCGCCTCGATCCCGAACTCCACGGTGCCCTTCTTCCGGTGTCCGTCCTGCACCCACTCCACGGAGGCCTTCGCGGCCCGGAAGCGCACGGCGTGGAACGTCAGCGGGTCCTGCGCGTCCTGCTCCAGCAGGAGCGAGGGCCGGGAGGCCAGCTCCCACCGCACGTCCGAGACCCCCTCCGGGAGCCCTTCAGCCGGAGTGCGCCCGTCCGCGCCCCTGCTCCCCGCGGACGACGCCGCTCGTGCCAGTTCGCGCGGCACCGGGCACCGCCCGGGGTCCAGGTGCACGGCCCGGCGGCACCGGGCGAGGGCGTCCTGGACGTCCCGCTCCACGGCCTCCCACATGCGCGGCGACGCCGTGTAGGCGACCTCCGCAAGAGCCTCACGAGGTGCCGCCATGGATATCACCGCCGGGGCATGCTCACTGGCCAGGAGGTACGAGTCCCGCGGCAGAGCGACGTCGTACGCGCCGGGCAGGCCCTCCAGGCGCCACGTGCGCGCGGGGGCCGCGGGATCTGACGGGTCCGTGGGCGTCAGGAAGGAGGGATCGGGCCGGACCGTCGCCCCGTTGACCGTGAGGGCGTCCACCGCCGCGGGCAGGTGCACGGCCACCGGGGCGTCGTCCCGGTCCCGCAGCTGCCACGAGTCGTTGAAGGGCCCCCACGCGGAGACCCGGTGGACGGTGTACTCGCGCCGGACCGTGGCGCCGCTCCCCGTGCGGACGTCCACGGCCACCCGGGCCACGTCACCCGTCACGCGCGTGCCCACGAACTCGTGGTGCTGCGGGCGGTTCGCGGCCGCCCGGTAGACCGCGTTGCCGAGCAGCTGCGCACGGTCCACACCGTTCTGGACCATCAGAGGGGCGAGCACCTGCCGGGCGCTGCCGCCCTCGAGGTAGCCCAGGTAGGTGTCCACGGGGGACTCCGGCTCACGGGCCACCAGCAGGTAGTTCGCGGCGGTGGACCACGCGGTGACCGTGAGCACCACGAACACCACGATCAGCACCATGGGAACGCGCAGCACCCGCCACGAGGGCAGCCTCAGGCGTTCGAACCGGGAGTCACGCTCGGCCACTGGCACCCACCGTCGTCACTGGACGGCGGACGCGCCCAGGGCCGCCGCCTTGCGTCCGCGGAACATGTCCACCACCACGGCCACCACCAGGTAGACCAGGAAGAGGTAGCGCACCACGGCCAGCAGGTCCTGGGCGCTCCACCCGAACTCCTGCACCCATGGGAGCGTGGGCCACGCGGAGGCCGGGAGCACCACGGTGGCCCAGTAGAACATCTCCACCACCTGCCACAGCGCGAACTCCACCCAGTTGCGGCGGCACAGGATGACGAGCGGCACGAACCACACCACGTAGGTCAGGGAGTACTCCTTGGCCAGCAGGATGTAGAGGGCCAGCAGCAGGAACGTCACCTGGACCGCCGAGGGCTCGCGCTTGCTCAGCAGGGACACCAGCAGCACGAACACGAGCGCCAGGACCATGCTCAGCAGCACGAACTGGGCCCCGTCCCCGGCGCCCAAGGAGATGCCGGTGCGCGGCTCCACCGTGTCGGACCAGACGTTCCACAGGGAGGGCTGGTCCGTGCCGGCATGGAGCATCGTGGTGAACTGGGCCACCCAGCGGTCCCACGCGGTGAGCATGTACGTGCCGTTGATGACCGCCCACGCGAACACCGCCCACAGCAGGGCGCCCAGGATGTCCTTCAGGAAGCGGTGGCGCGCGGCCATGATCAGGATGGCCAGGAGCACCACCACCGGGAAGAACGCCACGGAGGCCCCGAAACCCACCATGATCCCGGCCACCGCCGGGTTGCCGCGCACGTAGCCGAGCAGGGCCAGCATCATGAAGAGGACGGCCCACAGGTCCCAGGACTGGAACCCCACCAGCACGATCACCGGGGACAGCGCCATCACAAAGGCGTCCGTGCGGCGGTTGCCGCTCAGGGAGGAGACCACGGCCACGATCGCGAGCCACACCAGGGCCAGCAGCACCAGCGACAGGTCCAGGTAGAAGCCCTTGCCCACGTCCAGCCCCATGAGCGAGGAGAGGTTGGACGCGAACCATCCGATGATGGTGGTGATCATCCCCACGAGCACGGGCTGGTCCCCCGTGGGCCCGCCCGTGAAGAAGCCCCCGGCCACGTCCGTGGAGCGCACGGCCAGGTCCCCCGCGCCGACCACCGTGGAGCACAGCTGCGGCACCTGCTCGGCCACGTGCCAGTCCGGGACGCGGCACGGGATGCGCAGAACATAGGCCATCATTACCGTGTAGAGGCCGAGGCCCAGCAGCACCAGCCCGGCACTTCCTCCGGATCTGTTGCGCGCACTTTCAAGGCTCATGGGGGTCTCCCTCGGACACGGTTGCTGTTGGCCCCAAGTGTTCCACGGCTGCGCGCCCTGCCCGGTCATGGCGCCGTGGATGAAGTCGGTGCCGTCCCACACGGTAGTCCCGCCCCTGAGGACAGCCCCGTTCCCGACGACGCCGCGCCCGGGACCACCAGCACCCAGGACCGCAGCGGCGGGCGCGCGCCTCAGGAGTCCGTGACGCCCTTCTCCCGGGCCCACGCCAGCAGCCGTTCCCGTGCGACGTCCTCCCCCACGGCACCCTCGTCCAGGCGCATCTCCAGGAGGAACTTGTAGGCCCGCCCCACCACCGGCCCCGGGGGGACACCCAGGATCGCCATGATCTGCTGGCCGTCCAGCTCGGGGCGCACGGCCTCGAGCTGCTCCTGCTCGGCGAGCTGCTCGATGCGCCGTTCGAGCTCGTCGTAGTGGCCCGCGAGCCGCGCCGCCTTGCGCCGGTTGCGGGTGGTCACGTCGGAGCGGGTGAGCCGGTGCAGCCGCTCCAGCTCGTCCCCCGCGTCCCGCACGTAGCGGCGCACGGCGGAGTCGGTCCAGTCCGCCTCCCCATATCCGTAGAAACGCATATGAAGCTCCACGAGCCGCGTGACCCGCTTGATGGTGTCGTTGTCGAAGCGCAGCGCCTTCATCCGCTTCCGCGTGAGCTTGGCCCCCACCACCTCGTGGTGGCGGAAACTCACCGCCCCGGTGGGCTCGAACTTCCGCGTGGCGGGCTTGCCGACGTCGTGCATGAGGGCGGCGAACCGGAGGACGAAGTCCGGGGCGGGGACGGCGCCGTCGGGACCGGTCTCCTTCTCCGCCGCCTGCTCCATGACCGTGAGGGAATGCTGGTAGACGTCCTTGTGGTGGTGCGCCTCGTCCGTCTCGAGCTGCAGCGCGGGGACCTCAGGGAGAACGATCTGCGCGAGTCCCGTGTCCACCAGAAGCTCCACGCCGCGGCGGGGGTGGGCGCCGCAGATGAGCTTGACCAGCTCCTCGCGCACGCGCTCCGCGGAGACGATCTCGATGCGCTGGGCCATGGCCGTCATGGCCTCCCGCACGGGCTCGGCCACGGTGAGTCCCAGCTGGGACGTGAACCGCGCGGCGCGCATCATGCGCAGGGGATCGTCCGTGAAGGAGTCCTCCGGGGTCCCCGGGGTCCGCAGCATCCCGGCGTGCAGGTCCTTGATGCCCCCGAAGGGGTCCACCAGCTCCATGTCCGGCAGCCGCAGGGCCATGGCGTTGACCGTGAAGTCGCGGCGCCGCAGGTCCTCGGTGAGGTCGTCCCCGAAGGCCACGGTGGGTTTGCGGGAGTCGGGGTCGTAGGCCTCCGCACGGTAGGTCGTGACCTCCAGCTGCATCCCGGCCTTGCGCATCCCGATGGTCCCGAAGTCCCGGCCGATCTCCCAGTGCGCGTCCGCCCAGTTGCGAATGATCTCCAGGGTCTGGTCCGGGCCCGCGTCCGTGGTGAAGTCCAGGTCCAGGGCCTCACGGCCCAGCAGCAGGTCCCGCACCGGTCCGCCCACCAGGGACAGTTCGTGGCCGGCGCGCTCGAACAGGCGGCCGAGCTCGCGGGAGACGGGAGGGAGTGAGGAGGTGTCCAGCAGCTGCGTCATGATGCGAGCCATTATCGCACCAGCGGGGTCCGCCACCTGCTTCAGGGTGCACCGGGGAATGTGGCTAAGGTAGGGGCCATGGCATTCCCCGTACCCAGCGCGCCCAAGAGGCGACCGAACCAACCGGTCGCCGCGCTGCCCACGGTGGAAGAGGTGTCGGCCGGCGGGATCGTGGTGAACCTCTCGGACCCCGCGCACCCGGTGGCCATCATCGCCCGCATCAACCGCGGCGGTCGTCTCGAGTGGTGCCTGCCCAAGGGCCATCCCGAGGGTGATGAGACCAACCAGGAAGCCGCCGTGCGGGAGATCGAGGAGGAGACCGGGATCATGGGTCGCGTGCTCTCCCCGCTGGGCAGCATCGACTACTGGTTCACCGTCTCCGGGCACCGCGTGCACAAGACCGTCCACCACTTCCTGCTGGAGGCCACGGGCGGCCACCTGACCACGGAGAACGATCCGGACCACGAGGCCGTCGACGTCGCCTGGTCCGGGATCGACGACCTCGGCCGGACGCTGTCCTTCCCCAACGAGCGGCGCATCGCCGACATCGCCAGGGAATACATCATCCACCAGTTGTAGGCTGTCCCGTTCGAACCGTCGCGCGCCGCGCACGGTCCCATCCCTCGTGCAGGAGGCCATGTTCCATGCAGAAGTCCGGGGCGCGCGCCAGCGCCGTCATGGCCTCCGGGACGCTGGTCTCCCGCATCCTGGGATTCGTCAAGACGTTCCTGATCACGGTGGCCATCGGCTCCGCGGCAACCATGGCGGACGTGTTCCAGCTGGCCAACACGCTGCCCAACCTCATCTACGTGCTGATTGCCGGCGGCGTGTTCAACGCGGTGCTCGTGCCGCAGATCATCAAGGCGTCCAAGGCGGAGGACGAGGGTGCCGACTACATCTCCCGGCTGCTCACCCTCGCGGTCATCGCGCTGCTCGTGATCACGGGCGCGGTGCTGCTGTGCGTGGGGCCCATCATGGAGCTGATGGGCCCGGGCTGGTCGGATGCCCAGCTGGCCATGGGCACCATGTTCGCGCTCATCACCTTCCCGCAGATCTTCTTCTACGGCCTCTACACCGTGGTGGGCCAGGTGCTCAACGCCAAGGGCGCGTTCGGTGCCTACATGTGGGCTCCCGTGCTCAACAACGTGGTCGCGATCCTCTCGCTGCTCGTGTTCATCCACCAGTTCGGCCCGTTCCGCACCCACCCCCACTCCCTGGAGAACTGGACCGCCGGGCAGACGTTCTGGCTGGTGGTGATGTCCACGGTGGGTGTGGCCGCACAGGCCTTCATCCTCTTCTGGCCGCTGGCCCGCCTGGGTCTGCGCATCCGCCCGCGCTTCGGCTGGCGCGGCATCGGTCTCTCGACCGCGGGACGCCTCGGGGGCTGGACGCTCGCGACCGGCGTGATCGCGAACCTCGCCTTCATGGCCCTGTACCGCACCGCGGCCATCCCCACCGGCGCCCGGCCCGACGTCGCTCCCGGCCCGGGCGGGCCGCCGCCCATCGCGGGCACGGCCGTCCTGGACCAGGCCACCATGCTCTATGCGCTGCCCCACGGGGTGATCGGGCTGTCGATCGCCACGGTGCTGTTCAACCGCATGGCCGCGGCGGCGGCGGAGAAGGACCGTGAGTCCCTGGTCTCCTCCCTGTCCTCGAGCCTGCGGGTGACCGGCGTGGCCACGGTGTTCTGCATGATCGCGCTGATCGTGTACGCGGGGCCCCTGGGCATGCTGTTCTCGGGCGGCGTGCCCGCGGCGGGTGCGGTGATCGGCCAGGTGATCACGGTGATCGCCGTCGGAGCGCCGTTCATGTCCACCGCGTTCATGCTGGGCCGGGCGTTCTACGCGGACGAGGACGCCCGCACCCCGTTCTTCGTCCAGCTCGCGGTCTCCCTGTTCACGGTGCTCGGCGCGGTGGTCATCGCCCGAGTCCTCCCCCCGGAGCAGATGGTCTTCGCGGTCGCCGCCTGCTACGCGGTGCAGAACATCCTGGCCACGGTGATCTACCACTACGCGCTCAAGCGCCGGATCGGGGACTACGGGCTGGCCCGCATCGTGGGCTCCCACGCCCGGATCCTGGCCGCCTCGCTCGTGGCCGGAGCCGCCGGAGCAGTGGTGCTGTGGTTGCTCGGCGGGTATGCCCCCGGTGGCTTCCCGTGGCACAACCAGCTCTCCGCGTTGCTCAGCATCGCGGTGGGCGGTGCGGCGATGGCCCTCGTGTACGCCGTGGCGCTCAAGCTGTTCCGCGTGGCGGAGTTCACCGGCCTGCTGGCCCCGCTGAAGGCCAAACTCGGCCGTTAGACTGCCCGAAAGATTCGTTCTCGCGTCCGTGCGACCGCCGCGGCGCCCGAAGCAGAGGGAGCCACCGTGTCCCAGCCCATCGCGCTCGGAGCCATCCTGGGGGGCCGCTACAAGGTCAGTGCGTCCCTGCTCAGCACAGCCGAGGACGACCACGTCCTGCAGGGCGAGGACCAGATCCTGCGCCGCCGGGTCTCCATCCTGGTCCCGGCCGCCGCCCACGAGTCCACGGTGGTGCACAATGCCCGCGCGCTGGCCGCCGGCGCGGGGCACAGCGGCTTCCAGGTCCTGGACATGGGCCAGACGGAGGACACCACCTACCTGGTCACCTCCTACACCCCGGCCTCGGACCTGCTGGACGCCCTCCTGTTCACGGACGAGGACTCCGACGACTACTCGCTCTCCGACGACATCTTCGGCAACCCCCGCACCGCGTCCTCCTCCTCCTACATCTACCAGGAGCCGGACCCCACGCAGTCCCAGCAGCGCGTCTCCCGCCATGGCGAGGACTCGGAGCCGGATGTCCCGGCCGTCACGCGCTGGGACGGCCCCGACGACGACAGCTACGACGACGCACCCGCCGCCCCGTCCGTGCGCAACCGTCTGGGGATGGCCCGCAAGGTCCGTCCCGCCGCCGTGCGCTCCACCCTCTTCGACCGCGCCGCCTCCCGGGGCGGTTCGGCCGGGGCCACCGTGGCCGCGGGCGCCATCGACCCCACCTACGACGGCGACAACCGCTACGAGAGCTTCGAGCGCACCGAGGGCAAACCCGACCGCCTGGACGACCGCACCTCCTCGTCCCGGACCGCACCCCGGGAGGACCTCCACCGGGGCGACCTCCCGGAGGCCGACCTCGACCACGAGGACACCGCCCCCGTGGACCTGCAGCCGGCCCCCTCCGGAGGTGCCGGGCGCGCGGCGGCGGACCCCGCGGCGTCGGCCCCTGCAACTAGCGGCGGCCCGGACGCCGCAGTGGCCGAGCAGAGCACGGGTGCCGCAGCGGGAGCTGCGGAGGAGCCGACCGGGCCCACGCCGGAATCGGAGCCGGAGGAGGGCGGTTCCGGCGGCGCCACCGCGGCTGCGGAGGGGGAGAACCGCAGGGGACCGCTGCGCTGGCTGCTGCTGCTGATGCTCCTGGCCCTGGTGCTGATCGGGGCCATCGTGCTCGGTTTCCGCGGTCTCGGTTCGCTCACCTCGCAATTCGCCCAGCAGGGACCGCCGCAGCAGAGTGCGGCCACCGGACCTCAGGAGGGAACCCCGGCGGCGTCGGCGTCCCCGAGCGCCACGGCCGCACCGGCGATCGAGTCCGTGACCCGCGTGACCTCGGACCCGAAGTTCATGGCGGACACGGACGCCACACTGAACCAGGCCACGGACGGCAACCCCGCCACGTACTGGCTCAGCTACGGGTTCTCGAACGCCACGTTCGGCAGCCTCGCTGACTCCGTGGGTCTCGCGGCCCAGCTGAAGGAGCCCGCCACGGCCCAGGAGCTTACCGTCCAGCAGGCGAACGGCACCGGTGGCCGGTTCACCGTGTACGTCTCGGACCAGCCCGGCCTGGAGGGCGCACAGGAGGTGGGCAAGGGCTCGTTCACGGGCCCCGAGATCCGCGTCCCGCTCTCGGACGCGGCGCGCAGCACCCCGCACCGCTTCGTGCTCGTGGTGTGGACGGAGCTGCCGCAGCTCACGAGCCCCATCGGCGGCTACCCCTACGGCCTGCGCATCGGGGAAATCCCCCTCCGGTGCCCCGCCGCGAACCCCGCTCCGACGATCGGCCCGGTCAGGTCGGACGTGCCTGCCGCGCACAGCTCGTCACCGCTTCCCGTGCCGCGCGGCCCCGCGGAACGGGCACGGAATATCTGCACGACCTCCCCACGTTCTGGGGTGTAGTCCACCTCCGCGGCACGCGGTGATCCAGGGAAAGGCGTTCCACCAGTGAGCAATCAGTCCGGCATCTTCTCGAGTGCTGTGAACCTCGGCGTCACCGGCGCGGCCCGGTCCGCCCCGGCGGACGCCTCGCACCCCGCGGCGGACGCGGGCGACGACGCCGTCCACGACGTCGTCATCGTGGGTTCCGGTCCCGCCGGCTACACGGCCGCGATCTACACCGCCCGGGCGAACCTCAAGCCCGTGGTCCTGGCCGGGTCCGTGACCGCCGGCGGAGAGCTCATGAACACCACCGAGGTGGAGAACTACCCCGGTTTCATCGACGGCATCATGGGCCCCGAGCTCATGGACAACATGCAGCAGCAGGCCGAGCGCTTCGGGGCGGACATCCGCTACGAGGACGTGGTCTCCGTGGAGCTGGACGGTGAGGTCAAGACCGTGACCACCGAGGACGGAACCGTCCTGCGGGCACGCGCCGTGGTGATCTCCACCGGCTCCGCGTACCGCAAGCTGGGACTCCCGGACGAGGAGCGGCTGTCCGGGCACGGCGTGTCCTGGTGCGCCACGTGCGACGGCTTCTTCTTCAAGGGCCAGAACGTGGCCGTGGTGGGCGGCGGGGACTCCGCGATCGAGGAGGCCACCTTCCTCACCAAGTTCGCGGACAAGGTCACCCTGATCCACCGCCGTGACCAGTTCCGGGCCTCGGACATCATGAAGCAGCGCGCCCTCGACGACCCCAAGATCGAGATCCTCTGGAACACCCGGGTCTCCGGCATCCGCGGGGAGAACAAGGTGGCGGCCCTCGAGCTGGAGGACACCGTCACGGGGGAGGCCTCCGAGCTGCCCGTGACCGGCGTGTTCGTGGCCATCGGCTCCGATCCCCGCGTGGATCTGGTCAAGGACCAGCTGGAGCTCACGGTGGACAGCACGATCGCCGTGGACGGACGCTCCTCCACCACGTCCCTGCCCGGGGTGTTCGCCGCCGGCGACGTGGTGGACCCCACCTACCGCCAGGCCATCACGGCCGCCGGCTCCGGCTGCGTGGCCGCTGTGGACGTGGAGCACTACCTCGCGGCGCTGGACAGCTGATCACCCTCATCCCCACTCCCCACGGCCGCTCGGAGCCCTCCGGACGGCCCCGTTGAAAGGAATCACCATGAGCGCAGCCAAGGACGTCACGGACGCCACCTTCCAGGCGGAGGTCCTGGAGAACTCTAAGCCCACCATCGTGGACTTCTGGGCTGAGTGGTGCGGCCCGTGCCGCCAGCTCGGCCCGGTCCTCGACGCACTGGCCGCGGAGCACGCGGACCAGGTGGACGTGGTGAAGGTCAACGTGGACGACAACCCCGCGATCGCGTCCCAGTACGGCATCACCTCCATCCCGGCCGTCTACCTCTTCGCCGACGGCGAGGTGGCCAAGACCTCCATCGGCGCCAAGCCCAAGTCCGCCCTGGAGAAGGAATTCGCGGAGTACCTCACCCCCTCCGCCTGAGGTGCACAGCCCGGGTCCGGCGCACACGGAGTGCGCTGGACCCGGGTTTTTTCTGAGACGATGCCATCCTGACGTCCCGTCCTCCAGGGACGGGCCACTACCCAAGGGAGAACCACGTGCTGCAACCCCCTCCCGGAGCTGCTCTCCGACACGGCGCGACCGATCGACGGGTCACCGGGCTCAGGGAGCGCCTGGTCCGAGCAGGTGTCACGGACCCGGGCATCGCGCCCGACGCCGTGCCGGACCCCTCCGTGTTCGACCGCGGCGTGGACCACGCCGTCAGGGCGTTCCAGCAGCACAAGGGGCTCATCGTGGACGGCGTCGTGGGACCCGAGACCGAGGCCGCGCTCAACGACGCCCAATACACCCTGGGTGACCGTCCCCTTGCCTTCGACGAGTCGCAGCCGTTGCACGGTGACGACGTCGAGGAGCTCCAGAACAACCTCTCTCTGTTGGGTTTCTACTACGGTCACCTGGACGGCACCTTCAACCGTCAGACCGAGTTCGCCGTGCGAGAGCTGCAGAGCAGCCTGGGTGTTCGTGTGGACGGGGAAGTCGCGTTGGAAACACTCGCGGGTCTGGCACGGGTGAGCAAGAAGATCACCTCCGCCAAGGCGTTCTCCCTGCGCGACCACCGTCGGCTGGGGATGCTCCACGAGGCCCTGCGGGAGCGGGACGTCATCCTGATCCCCTCGGGCGCCATTGCCCAGGAAACTCCCCAGGGTGCCCCCGAGGGTTTCGCCGAGGAGCAGGACCGGATCTCCCTGGACGTGGCCGTGAAAGTGCACGATCTGCTCCGCAACGTGGGGGCCGCCCCGGTGCTCGTGGATCCTTGCCCTGCGCCCTACGGGGAGGCACGCACGGTGGAGAACGAGCGCACCGTGGTGACCGACCCCCGTGAGGCCTTGACGTCACATCCCTCGGCCCTTGTGCTCTGTCTGCAGTGCGACTGGAACTCCTCACCGCACGCGGAAGGTGTGGCCACGTTCTTCTGGGGTGACCCCAGCACCGGCCAGCCACATGCACCCATTGGGCAGATGGCGTCCACCATGATCCTCCGGGAACTCGTGGCCAGGACCGGGGCGCAGGATCTCGGTGCACACGCTCGTCAGTGGAGCGAACTCCGTGCCGCAGGAACCGCGGCCGCCTGGGTGGCCCTGGGCTACCTGTCCAACGGTGGAGAGCGGGCAAAGCTGCAGAATGACATGTACCGAGCTCGCCTGGCGGAGTCCCTGCTGTGCGGCCTCCAACGTGTCCTCGCGCCCTCCACCGACGCCGCCTCGACGGCCACGGGCACCATGAGCCTTGCCGACATCCAGAGCTACTACCACCAGAACCCCTGAGCCGGGGGCGGGTCGGAACCGCCGCCGGCGTTCGTGCACGGGGCAGAAAGCTTTACCGCGCAGTGAACGGCCGCGATGTTTCACGTGAAACATCGCGGCCGTTCTGCGTTCGGAAATCGGCTCCGTCACTCAACCATCGGCGGCACCGTGCCTCTGGGCTTCACTTGTCCGACTCCAGTTTGGGGTCCAGGACATCAATGATGCGATTGAGATCCTCCACCGAGGCGAACTCAATGGTCATCTTGCCCTTGCGAGCACCCAGCTGGATCTTGACGCTCGTGTCCAGCTTGTCCGAGAAGGCGTCCGCAATGTACCCCAGCCTGTCATCGTGCCGCGTGGTAGGCGCTTTGCGCCTCCCCGCGTGACGCTTGGCCCCGTCCGACAGCGCCACTGCCTCCTCCGTGGCGCGCACCGAGAGCCCCTCCGCCACGATTCGCTGCGCCAGCCCTTCCATCTCCGCAGGATCCGTCAGAGCGAGAAGCGCCCGAGCGTGGCCGGAGCTGAGAACACCAGCAGCCACTCGGCGCTGCACGAGAGCGGGCAGCCGCAGCAGGCGCAGCGTGTTCGAGATCTGAGGCCGTGAGCGACCAATTCGTTCCGACAGTTGCTCCTGGGTGGCGCCGAACTCCTCCATCAGCTGCTGGTAGGCCGCAGCCTCCTCCAACGGGTTCAGCTGGGCGCGGTGCAGGTTCTCCAGGAGCGCGTCGCGCAGCAGGTCGTTGTCCGCAGTGTCGCGGATGATGGCCGGGATCGTGGTCAGGCCCGCCTCCTGGACCGCCCGCCACCGGCGTTCACCCATGACCAGTTCGTACGACTCCGCACCCCCGTCCTGGCTCGGGCGCACGACGATGGGCTGCAGGACCCCCAGCTCCTTGACCGAAAAGGCCAGCTCGGCGAGCTCGTCCTCGTCGAAAACCTGGCGGGGCTGCTTGCGGTTGGGGTGGATGTCCGTGACACTGAGTTCCGCGAACACGGCGCCCGCTACTGCCTGGAGTTCTGCCTCGTCCGGCGAAGACGCCGGCCCTTCACCCCCACCGGGGCGCGCGGGGGTGTCTTTCTCGGCGCCCAGTGTCGACTTGCCCCCGGGATTCTGCGGCTCGACCGAGGACGACGATCTTGCCTGGTCCGTCCCGGCGGAGTTGCCGCTTTCGGGCTCGCCGTCCGCCCTTTCACCGTGTGGGGTGGGAGACCTGTCGGTGTCTTCTTTCCTGAGCGGCATTCCCCATGTTTCACGTGAAACATCTGGGGTGCTGGCCTCCCCCGACTGCTTACTCGACGAGTGGGATCGGCGACTCAATGAATGGGGCACCTCTGCATACTGGACGGTTTCCACGGAGTCCACGTCTCCCGACGGCGGTCGCACCGGAGTCTTCTGCTCCTCGCCGGAGGATAGGGAGGGGTCCCCTGACACCTCCGGCGCAGCTGCGGGTGCACCTTGCTGCCCCGAGGTGGGCTCCGTACGTGCTTGCCGCGGGGATGACTGTGCGTTGCGGACGCTGCCCTTCGCGCGCCCTTGCTCGAGTCCGATGTCCTTATCGGCCTCCGCGTCCGAGGGCAGGAAGAACATGTCCACCGGCCGGCTCACTGAGGTGGTGCTGCGCAGGGCATGCACCATGTCACGACGCCCGCGCCCGGATGCACGTCCAGATCGCCCGGTACTGACGGGGGATGCGGCCTTCCGAGTCGATGTTTCACGTGAAACATCGGGTGAAGTCGTGCTTGTGGACAATGCCCCGGCCCGTGGAACGGGATTCTCCTCGGGGGGGGCTGTAGCGTCGCCTGCACGTTTCCGGGTGGAGGACCTCACCACGTCAACGTCAGAGGCAGGTGCTCGGCGGTCTTTGGCATCGACGTCCGCACTCATCGCGTCCGGACGAGAGCCATCTCTCCCACCTGTCGTGGCTCGCCGAGATGGCGTCATGGTCGAAGCGGGCGCCTTCTTTCCCTTCGCCGCGCGCTGCTGCGCGGAGCCGTCGGATCCGGTGGCTTTCTGGGGAGCGTTGGGGCCCGTGCTGCTGTCCTGAGCCGCCCTCTCACCAGCGTCGGCTTTTGCAGCCTGCGACGCAGCGCGCCGCTTGTTCGGTGCCGTCCCTTTCGAGCCCGGGCCGCGGGCCGCTCCCCCAGATCGCGTCCCGGGAGGCCCTCCCGCCTGTTTCTCAGGTGCCGGATCCCCATCCACCGAGTTCCCAGCTCCTCGCGGTGCCTCGCTCGGGATGAGAGCCCCGAGCCCGCGTCCCAATCCCCGACGTCGTTCAGCCACTGGACAGTCCTTTCACGCGCTGTTGTTTCATCCCATCGTAGTCGTGCGCACTTCGCTCGGAGACTTCCGGTTCGGCGGCCATCACCACCGTGAAGAGACGATCCTCCTGTCGGTGAGTTCGCGACGCACCCGGCTCAGCCGACCTGGCATCCTCCTTGGTGCTTTCGCCTCTGCGGAATATCCCGCCGGGCGGTGCCGGCACCCGCCCAGCCTGGCCGGGGGCGAAAGAGGGCAGACAGATCACGCACTGACGCCGCGAGAGAAGAGTCCCCGTCCCGACGCCGCAAAGCCCGGGCACACCAAAAAGGCCCCGATGTTTCACGTGAAACATCGGGGCCCAGGGTTCAGAGCGAGCTACTGAGTCGCCGCGTGCCTGCTGTGGTCAGGCTCGAGGATCCCGGCTTGCCAGCTCCGCGGCCGCTTCGAGGTAGGACAGGGCGCCCGTGGAGCTGGGATCGTAGGTGATCACGCTCTGCTGGTAGCTGGGGGCCTCGGAAATGCGCACAGACCGCGGAATCATGGTCTCCATGACCTCGGCCGGGAAGTGCGCGCGCACCTCATCCGCCACCTGGGAGGCGAGGTTGGTGCGTCCGTCGTACATGGTCAGGAGGATGGAGGAGACCTTGAGGTCCGGATTGAGGTGCTTCTGAATCATCTTGATGTTGTTCAGCAGCTGGCTGAGACCCTCCAGTGCGTAGTACTCGCACTGAATGGGGATGAGCACCTCGGTGGCCGCCACGAACGCGTTGATGGTCAGGAGGCCCAGGCTCGGAGGGCAGTCGATGAACACGTAGTCGAGTCGAGGCAGGTTCTGCTCTTCGCGGGCTGTGGCGTATTCGCGCAGAGCTCGCTGAAGCCGCTGCTCGCGGGCCACTACGGACACGAGCTCGATCTCGGCCCCGGCGAGGTCGATGGTCGCCGGCAGCACCCACAGATTCTCCATCTCGGGGGACTTGGTGACGACGTCCGCCACCGGGACCTCGTCGATGAGGATGTCGTACACGGAGTCGGCCTCCGCACCGTGGGGTATGCCCAGAGCGGTGGAGGCATTGCCCTGGGGGTCGTTGTCCACCACGAGCACGTGCTGGCCCTGCTGGGCCAGTGCCACGGCCAGATTCACCGACGTGCTGGTCTTGCCCACACCACCCTTCTGATTGCTGATGGTGATGAAGCGGGTGTCCGCCGGGTGGTCCAGCTGCACGTTCTTGAGCTTGGCGCGGCGCTTGTTCTCTTCCACGAGTTTCCTCCCCAGGGCGGTATCCGCCACCGCGTCTTGTGCTGCGGCACCTGCATGGCCGTCTGTTTCACGTGAAACATGTTTCCCGCGATCAGGAACAACCTTTTGAGCTTGGGAAACGGGATCCGGCGGGAGACCAAAGTCGTGTCCGCGGGGTGCGGACGTGCCTGTCTGCTCAGGGGTGGTCATCGACGGTCCCTTCCGTGTCTGATGCGGTGCACTCCATAGCCTATCGACATCCCCGCACCCCGCAGCCGACGCGGGGCGGCGCTCACAGCACCAACCGCGCCACGGTGGTCGGCTCGCTCAGCAGCTCCCCACCCACGGTGAGGACCTCGGCGGAACGGACCCCGAAGCGCGAGAACTTCTTCGACGCCTTCTCGAGCTCCTCCTCGGCGGAACGGCCCTTGAGAGCGAGGAGCTCGCCGGAACCCTTGAGCAGCGGCAGCGTGATGTCCATGAGTCCCACCAGCGCGGACACCGCTCGGGCGGTCACCACGTCCACGGGGCCCACGTCCTTCTTGGCCTGCTCCGCACGGGCGCGCACCACTCGCACGCCGTCCAACGAGAGGTCCGCAATGACCTCCTCGAGCCACGTCACCCGGCGCTCCAGGGGTTCCACCAGGGTGATCGTGAGGTCCGGGCGGGCAATTGCCAGGCACAGCCCCGGCAGACCCGCTCCGGACCCGACGTCCACCACACGGGCCTGCGGCGGAATCAGCGCCTCGACCACGGCGCAGTTCAGGACGTGCCGCTCCCACAGCCGAGGTGCCTCCCGCGGTCCGATGAGACCACGCACGATGCCCGAGGACGCCAGGTGCTCGGTGTATCTGCGCGCGACGTCCAACCGCTCACCGAAGATCTGCTGGGCCGCCTCCTCGAGATCCCCCAGCGGGGGAGCAGGCTGCGGTTCAGGGGCCGCTCGAGGAGCGCGACGTTCCTCGGACCGGGGCCCCGTCTCCTCCCGAGCGGCGTCACGGTGACGAGGTGTGGAACGGTTCCCGCTCATTCGCCGGCCGAGACCACGATGTGGCGCTCCGCGCCGTCGCCCTCCGAGACGGAGACCAGACCGGCCTCTGCCACGGCGTCGTGGACGAGCTTGCGCTCGTAGGGGGACAGCGGCGGCAGGTGCACGCGGCCACCGTCCTGCGCCACCCGGGCCACGGCGTCGTCGGCCATGGTGCGCAGCTGGGCCGCGCGTTCATCGCGGTGCCCGGCCACGTCCAGGATGAGCCTGCTGCGGCGCTGCGTGGCGCCGAGAACGGACAGCCGTGCGAGTTCCTGCAGGGCTTCCACGGTCTCACCGTGCTCGCCCACGAGTGCCGCCAGATCGGCGTCGTCGTCCTCGGCCACCACGGAGACGTAGGTGCGCCCGTCCCGAACCTCGATCTCGATGTCCCCGTCGATGTCCGCGGTGTCGAGGAGCTCCTCGATGTAGTCGGCCGCGATCTCGCCCTCTTCCTCGAGCGGGGAAAGCTGCGCCGCGTCAGAGGGCTCCGCCGCGTCCTGGGCCGTGGGATCCTGGGCGTTGTCCGTCTCGTTCATGGGATGAGACCTCTCAGCCGTTGTTCTTCTTGGACTGCTGCTTCTGGCGCTTCTTGGACACCGGCTGCGTGCGCTGACCCGCAGCCGCACGCTCGCGCTGCTCCACGAGCTTCTCCTCGTGCTCCTTCTTGGTCATTCCCACGGGGGGCAGGCCCTTGGCGGCACGGCGCTCGTTGAGCTCACGCTCCGCCTGCGATCCCTTGGTGGGGTTGTTGCGGATGACCCACCACTGCTGGCCCATGGACCACAGGTTGGAGACCGTCCAGTAGACGAGCACACCGAGCGGGAAGTTGATGCCGCCGATCGCGAAGATGATAGGGAACAGGTAGAGCATCATCTGCTGCTGGCGGTACATGGGGGACTCCTTGGCGGAGTCGCTCATGTTGCGCGCGGTCAGCTGGCGCTGCGTGATGAACTGGGTGGCGCTCATGGCCACGATCATCACGAGGGCCAGGATGATGGTGGCCGCGTGGTTGCCGTTGCCCGGCTGCATCAGGGTGGAGAACAGGGGAGCGCCGAAGATCGTGGACTCGTTGAACTGGTGCACCATCTCCGGGGTGAGGAGGTGGATGGCCTCGTTGTTCTGCGCGGCCTGGGGCACGGAGCGCAGCACCTGGAACAGGGCGAAGAAGATGGGCATCTGCACGATGATCGGCAGGCACGCCGCGAACGGGTTGGAGCCGTGCTCCTTGTACAGGGCCATCTGCTCCTCCGCCATGGCCTGGCGGGAGAGCTGGTCCTTCTTGCCCTTGTACTTGGCCTGCAGCTTGGCCATCTCCGGCTGCAGCTCCTGCATGCCGCGCATGGACTTGATCTGCTTGAGGAACAGCGGGATGGTCAGCGTGCGCATCACGAGGGTGAGGCCCACGATGCACAGCACCCAGGTGAGACCGGACGTGGGGTCGGCACCGATCAGGGTGAACAGCTCGTGGAACACCCACAGGACCGCGGAGACGATCCATTTGAAGGGCAAGAGGATGAGGTCGAAGAAATTCATCGAGCGTTGGCTCCTTGAGCCGCGCCGTGGCGGGCCGGGCAGTCGTGCGTGGACTCACGCGCGAGGTTCGGGTGGTTGAGCAGAACGATTTTGGGGGTCGCGGCCGGCGAGGGAAACTCCCGGCCCCCCGCCGGAACCCTGTCGATCCCGCCGGCGGCCCAGGGATGGCAGCGCAGCAGCCGACTCACGGTCAGACCCAGCCCCCGCACGGCTCCGTGGACGGTGAACGCCTCCAGCGCGTAGGCGGAGCAGGAGGGGAAGTAGCGGCACACGTCCCCGTAGAGCGGTGAGACGATCGCCCGGTAGAGCTTGAGCAGCGCAATGCACACGTTCTGCGGGACCCGGGTGAGCGTTCGCAGGACCCCGCCCGGAAGGCAGTACTCGTGCGGTGCCTGGGCCAGCAGCTGTTCAGGAGTCACCCGTGCTGTCACGCCAGCGCCTCCTTCCGGACTTCCTGCGGGGAACGTTACGGCATGCGCCCTGCGCGTCCCTGGGAGCATCATCGAACCCGGCGGAGCGCGGTGTCCAGGGCGGAGCGGTAGTCGCGGCCCAGCTCCTCCCACGATGCCGCCGCGGCTGGGGGCAGCGCGCGCACCACCAGGTCGACCCCGTGGGGACGCTCGCGGACGGTCTGCGCACTGAGCTCCCGCAGCCTCCGCTTGACCTTGTTGCGGGTCACCGCGTTCCCCACGGCCTTGGAGACCACGAATCCCACGCGTGACGGCTCCCCGGTGCCGCCCCGCACGGATACGACGACGTTCCGGCGGCCGCTGCGGGCCCCGGAACGTACGGTGGTCGAGAATTGCGCAGAGGTCCGCATCCGATGCCTGGTGGGCAGCACGATGCGAACCTCGCGGGGTGGGAAGCGCTCAGGCCGACAGGCTGGCGCGACCCTTGCTGCGGCGGGCACCGATGATGGCGCGGCCGGCGCGGGTGCGCATGCGAGCGCGGAAGCCGTGCTTGCGGGCGCGGCGGCGGTTGTTCGGCTGGAAAGTCCGCTTGGGCATTAGTCACTCCATGAGGTTGGACTACGGTGTGCCAACTGCGATGGGACGCAGGGGGCGCACGCGGTAGGTTTCTGGGGGCGTGCGGGCACGCAAAATCGCGATCCTACACGCACAAGACTGATTCACAGTAGTCAATGCGCTCTCCCCGGTCAAATCACTCTGCCCTTCCGCCGCCCTCCACAGCTGTGCACACACGCCGCCCCCGGGGTGTGGAAAACGGCCGCCGAGACCGCCGCAGGAGCGGGTTATCCCCAGCCCGGAACTACACTTGTGTAGTTCTGATCGGGCGCGAAACCGGGCTATGAAGGGCCGCGACACGTGTTCTAGGCTGGATCCCGCGGCCGCCCCCACGAGGTTTATCCACCGCTGTGCACAACTCTGTGGAAAACTGGGCCGTCCCGGTCCATCACGTCAGGAGTTGCCCATGCAGCAGGAGAACCAGGCTTTGCTCGAACAGTGGGCAGAGTGCCTCCGCATCATGCGCGCCGACCCCCGCGTCTCCGGGCGGTCACGGGGCAACATCGCCGTGTGCGACCCCCGGGGCCTGATGGGAACCACACTCCTGGTGGCCGTGCCCAGCGAAGCCACCCGGGGCTTCCTCCAGCAGAAGCCCATGTCCGAGGTGCTGGACCAGACCGTGAGCACGGTCTTCGGCCCGGACACCCTGGTGGCCTTCGTCGTGGATCCCGAGCTCGAGCTGCAGCCGCGGTCGGTGGCACCCGCCTCCGACCCCCACCGTGCGGACTCCGCCGTCCCGTCGATCGACGAGATCGAGGC
>NZ_PHOA01000190.1 GCF_003687455.1 Kocuria tytonicola
CAGATGTGTATAGGAGACAGCTCCAAGGTCACCGTGCGGGTGTCCGAGGGACCCGAGAGCGTGAAGGTCCCCGAGGACATCGTGGGACAGTCCCTGGAGTACGCCCGCGAGTCCATCCAGCACGCGGGGCTCACCGTGGGCCCGGTGAGCACGGTCAACAGCGCCACGGTGCCCGCGAACGCGGTGATCTCCTCGGACCCCGCGCCGGGCAGCTCCGTGGCCAAGGACAGCGCGGTCAAGCTGCAGGTGTCCTCGGGAAAGGTCACGGTCCCTGACGTGGTGGGCCGCAGCCGCGCCGAGGCGGAGAAGATGCTGCAGGCGGACGACGTCCGGCTGAACGCGAACGTGGAGATCCTCGAGACGGAGGACGCCGAGACCGGCACGGTGCTGGAGCAGTCCGCCCCCGCTGGCTCCTCCGTGAGCCAGGGCTCCACCATCACTCTCACGGTGGCACGCAGGACAACCCCCACGCCCACCCCCACGCCGTCCGCGAGCGAGACACCGGAGGAGTCGGCCGAGCCCACGCAGGCACCGACCCGGTCCACGGCCCCTCCGAGCAGGCCCACCTCCGCTCCCAGCGCCACGCGCGCGACGGAGCGCTGAGCAGGAACACGACGACCTGCGGTCCCTCGTGAGGGGCCGCGGGTCGTCGCCTGGAACCGGTCGGGTCCGCCTCAGGCGGTCATGAGCGGTGAGAGCCCCGCGGCAGCCGCGGCCGCACCGTGCTGGCCCACTTCCTCCAGCCAGTTGCCCAGCATGAGGTACCCGCCTTCGGTGAGCACGGACTCCGGGTGGAACTGCACCCCGTGCAGGGGCGCGGTGCGGTGCCTGAGCCCCATGACCACCTGGCCGTCGTCGGTGGTGGCGGTGACCTCCAGGCAGTCCGGGACGGTGTCCGCGGCCACGGCCAGGGAGTGGTACCGGGTGGCGGTGAACGGCGAGGGCACGGAGGCGAAGACGCTCTCCCCCTGGTGCACCAGCCGGGACGTCTTCCCGTGCATGAGCTGCTGCGCGTGGCCCACGCGGGCGCCGTAGACCTCACCGAGGGCCTGGTGGCCCAGGCACACGCCGAGCAACGGGGTGCGGGTCCGTTCCGCCCAGCGGATCAGGTCCGCGCAGACCCCGGCGTCCGCGGGTGCGCCCGGCCCCGGGGAGAGCAGGACGCCCTGGTGCTCACCTGCCAGGGCGGTGGCGGCAGGGACGTCGAGGTCGTCGTTGCGGACCACGGTGGTCTGGGCACCCAGCTGCTGGAGATAGCCCACCAGCGTGTAGACAAAGCTGTCGTAGTTGTCCACGACGAGAATCTTCACAGACACTCAAGAACTCCTGCGCGTTCACCGGTTGAAAGAACTCGCGCAAGTCTACGCCCGCGCGGGCGATAGACTGAACGCCGATCTCGCACCCGGAACGGCCCCGGACCACCCGGTGGGCCACCCCGCCCCCCCCCGGA
>NZ_PHOA01000191.1 GCF_003687455.1 Kocuria tytonicola
GTCCTCGATCGGGTGCGGCCCATGACGTCGTCCATGCTCAGCTGGGGCGCACCGGGTTCGGGTGGGGGTGGTGCCATAAGGGAACCGCCGCCGGTCACGGCCAGCCACGCGGCGTCCACGTCCGTCCAGCGGCTCGCGAGCACCACGGACCAGCCCGCTGACTCGAACACGTCCGCGCTCTCCGGGCGCACGAGCGGGGCCGCCACCACCATGACCACGGAGCAGGATGCGCTGCCCGCGGTGGCCTGCACGTACCGGCGTGCGGCGTCCGGGGAGAGCGTGCCCGTGAGCAGCAGCACGGGATGGACCAGGCCCTCACGGTCCAGTCGCACGGTCAGCGGGTCGCTCGCCGTCCCGGGCTCGGGGCGCGGGGCCAGGGCCACCTGGGACAGGCCGTGGACCACCTCGGTCGCGGCGGTGTCGCCCACCGCGGTGTCCCGCAGCTCGGCGGCCCCGGAGTTCCCTCGCGGCAGGGGTCTGCCGCGGTCGTCCAGGGCGTGCACCACGGTCTCCCGGCGGGTGAGGTGCTCGACCACCGAGGCCGCCGCGGTCACGGCCCACTCGAACTCGTGGGTGGAGGGCAGCACACCGGCCCACACGCGCTCGCCGGGCCAGTGCTGCTCCACGGTGTCCAGGATCACCACGGCCTTGCGCGTGCTGCGGGGATCCTCCTGGCGCACCATGAGCTCGCCGTGCTTCGCCGACGCCGCCCAGTGCACCCGGCGCATCGGGTCGCCGTGGCGGTACTCGCGGGTGGTCACGTTGTCCGGACCGGGCTGGGGCTGGGCCCGGCGGGCGGGGTCGTTGCCGGACTCCCGTGCCAGGGAGGCCCCGTGCTCCGTGAGCTCCTCGGGGTCCGGGGCCACGTGCAGGGACGTGCGCTCGGCGACGTCCAGCAGCTCGGTCACCACGCCGAACGGATCGTCCACGCGCACCGTGGCGGGGCCCAGCTCGTGGATCCCACGCCGCCGCGGCCGCACCGTGTAGCCCACCGGCGCCCCCGAGACGGGCACCGAGAAGTCCTGGTCCCGGCCCAGCAGCGGGTCCACGCGTTCGTGCACGTCCACGGCCGCGCGGTCAGCGGTGGTGGATCCCGGGGTGCGCCCGCGCGTTCCGAAGGCCGAGCGGCGTCGCACCTGCAGGGCCACCTGGGCGGCGTCGCCGAGCGTGACGAGGGGCGGGTCCACCGAGCGCTTGAGCAGCACGCGGGGCTTGAGCAGCCACATGGCGAGCGCCGACATCAGCGGGACCATGCCCAGGAACAGGGACAGGGCGAGGACGTCCTTGCGACCGAGCCACGTGGCGGCGGCCAGGCTCAGCACGGCGGCGGTGAGGAAGCACCAGCCGCGCACGGTGAACTTGGCCCGGGAGTCCACCCGGGCCGGGGTGGCGGCGGGGGTCATCGGGTC
>NZ_PHOA01000192.1 GCF_003687455.1 Kocuria tytonicola
GCCCCCGCCCGAGAGGAGACCCGCGCATGAGCACGGCACCCACCACCCCGAAGACCGCGGCGCCCTGGACGCAGCCCCAGCTGGAGGGCCGCGGGCTCTCCTTCCTCACCCTGCTGCGCGTGGAGCTGCGCAAGCAGGTGGACACCCGCGCGGGGCGGGGGCTGCTGATCGCCATCGGCGTGCTCACCGCCCTCGTGCTGGGAGGGTTCATGTGGTTCGGGAGGGAGTCCGGGGCGCCCTTCCCGGTGCTGTTCTCGCTGACGATGACTCCGCAGGGCCTCCTGCTCCCCGTGCTGGGGATCATCACGGCGTGCAACGAGTGGAGCCAGCGCACCGCTCTGATCACGTTCACGCAGGAACCACGCAGGCTCCGCGTGGTGCTCGCCAAGCTGCTCTCTGCCGTGGTGCTGGGCACCATCGCGGTGACCCTCGCCTGGGTGCTCGCGCTCGCGGCCTTCCTGGTCCTGGCCGCGATCACCGGCCAGTCCCTGGCACCGGATCCGGACTGGGGGCAGCTCGCCGGAGTGTGGCTCACGCAGATGATCGTGGTGTTGCAGGGTGTGGCGTTCGGCCTGGCGGTGCTGTCCGTGCCGCTCGCGATCGTGGCCTACTTCGTGCTGCCCGTGCTGTTCAACACCGCAACCATGCTCGTGCCGATTCTCCGGGACCTCGGGGCGTGGGTGAACCTCAACGCGGCGGCCGGCCCGCTGACCGAGGGCGTGAACCTCACGGCCACGCAGTGGGGGCAGCTGGGCACTTCCTCGCTGCTGTGGATCGGTGTGCCGCTGCTGATCGGCATCTGGCGGGTGCTCACCCGCGAGGTGAAGTAGGGTCCGAGCGGGGGACACTCTCAGGCCTGGGAAGCGGCCCGCTCCATCCGCACCACCCGGTCCGCGAGCTCGGCCACGTCCGCGCCGTCGTGGGTGACGACCACCACCGTCCTCCCCGCGAGCACCCGGCGCAGCACCGCGCGCATCCGGGGCCGGGCGGCCACGTCCAGCGCGCTGAGGGGCTCGTCCAGCAGGACCACCCGGGGTTCCGCGGCCAGCACGCGCGCGATGGCCACCCGCTGGGCCTGACCACCCGAGAGCTCGTCCGGGTGCCGGTCCGCGAACTGCTCCGCCCCCACCTCCCGCAGCCACACCAGCGCACGACGCCGCCCTTCCGCCCTCCCGGCACCCCTCGCCCGGGGGCCGAACGCCACGTTCTCCAGGACACTGAGGTGGGGAACAGCAACGGCTCCTGGGCCATGAGAGCCACCCCGCGGCGGTGGGCGGGAACCCACACGGGACGCTCCCCCGAGCCGCCGCTCACCATGCACCGGAAACCCACGTGCACGCTGCCGTGGTCCGGGGCGATCAGGCCCGCGACCACGCCGAGCACCGTGGACTTCCCCACCCCCTT
>NZ_PHOA01000193.1 GCF_003687455.1 Kocuria tytonicola
GCCCACCCCACCCCGTGACGAAGGAGTCGCCGTGAAGATCACCGCCGCCGTGCTGGAGCAGAGCGGACTGTCCCGCCCGTACGCCGAGTCCCGCCCGCTGACCGTGCAGGAGCTGGAGCTGGACGATCCCGGCCCCGGCGAGCTGCTGATCCGGATCCGGGCGGCCGGGGTGTGCCACTCGGACCTCTCTGTGGTGGACGGCAACCGGGCCCGGCCCCTGCCCATGGTGCTCGGCCACGAGGCCTCCGGGATCGTGGAGCGCGTGGGGGAGGGCGTCACGGACGTGGCCCCCGGGGACCAGGTGACCACCGTGTTCCTCCCCCGTTGCGAGCAGTGCGAGAACTGCGCCACGGACGGCAAGCTGCCGTGCTCCCCCGGGACGGAGACGAACAACGCCGGTGTGCTGCCCGGTTCCGCGCTGCGGCTGCACCGCGGGGAGCAGGACGTGCACCACCACGTGGGGGTCTCGGGCTTCGCGTCCCACGCGGTGGTGAGCCGCCAGTCGGTGGTTCCCGTGGGCGCGGACGTGCCCGCGGAGATCGCCGCCGTGGTGGGCTGCGCCGTGCTCACCGGCGGCGGGGCCGTGCTCAACGCGGGGCGCCCCGCGGACGGGGACACGGTGATGGTCGTGGGACTGGGCGGAGTGGGCATGGCCGCCCTGCTGACCGCGCTGTCCCTGGAGAAGGGGCCGGTGATCGGCGTGGACGCGAACCCGGAGAAGCTGGCCCGCGCCACGGAGCTGGGCGCCACGGCCGTTTACTCCCCCGACGAGCTCGCGGAGAACGGCGTGCGCGCCGCCGTGGTGGTGGAGGCCGCGGGTCACCCCCGCGCCTTCGAGACCGCCGTGGCCGCCACCGCTCCGGGCGGCACCACCGTGACCGTGGGCCTGCCCTCCCCCGACGCCCGCTCCACGATCGCCCCGCTCGGGTTGACCGCCGAGGCGCGCACCGTCGTGGGCTCCTACCTGGGCTCCGCGGTGCCCTCCCGGGACATCCCGGTCTACCTGGACCTGTGGCGCGAGGGCAAGCTGCCCATTGAAGAACTCATTTCCGAGCGGGTGGCCCTGTCCGAGGTCAACGAAAGCTTCGACCGCCTCGCGGACGGCCGCGCCGTGCGCCAGGTCATCCTCTTCGACGCCTGACCGCCGATGACGCCGCGCGGGTCCTTTCCCCGTCCGCGGTCCGGCCCCTGCCGCTCTCCCCCGGACGGGCCGGGCGTGCCACGGGAGCAGGTACCGCCCGGCAGGCGGGATGCGGTGGCCCGGGTGGGGTGCGGTACCAGGG
>NZ_PHOA01000194.1 GCF_003687455.1 Kocuria tytonicola
CCCTGGGGCAGTACCTGCGGGGCTGGGCGGTGGACACGCTGCGGGGGTACCACGAACAGGGGGCACCCCCGGAGATGGACACCGCGCTCGCGGCCTCCGTGACCGCGGCGCTGGTGAGTGCCTCGCCGCTGCCCGCGTACTTCCGGCCGTACGCCACGGGCAGGCTGCTGCCCGCAGCGGCACGCGTGGAGCGGGACCTCCGGGCCGCGCTCCGGTCGAAGCTCGAGCCGCACGCACTGCACCCCGCCCGACGTGAGGTGTTCACGGGCCTCACCCCGGGCAACGCGACCGCCCACCACCTGACGGGGCCGGGGCAGCGGCCTCTGCCCCGGGGAGTGGACTGCGCCGGCGCCGTCCCCACCACGGTCGCCGGCACGGCGGCGGTCCTGAAGGACGCGAAGAACATCGTCTCCGGCGCGGGCCCGGACGGGAAGGACGTGGAGAACAGCACGGTCATGGTGCAGAAGGCCACGGGCGGGGACGCGCGCACCGCGTACTCCGTGGTGCTGACCGGCACGGAGCGGTGGCACGACAGTCCGGGCGTGCACGACGTCCAGGGCATCGGCGACGGGATGACGGCACCGGCCACGGCCGCGCTCACCGAGCTGCCCCAGGCCCAGCGCATGGCGGTGCAGGCCCTGCAGGACGCGGGCATCCGCCCCGGGGACACCGTGGTGCTCACGGGCCACAGCCTCGGCGGGATCGACGCCGCCGGGCTCGCCGCGAACCACGCGTTCCGCGAGCTCTACGACGTCCAGGCGGTGACCACGTTCGGGGCACCCGTGGGGGACTTCGCCATCCCGGACTCCACCTCCGTGATGGCCGTGGAGCACGTGGACGACGCCGTGCCGCCGCTGGACGGGGTGCCCAACCCGGATGCCGCGCACCGCTCCACCGTGCGCGTGGACACGCCCTTTCCCGAGGCCCCTGACCCGTGGGACAGCCGACTCGGGACGGCGGCCCACGAGATGTACCTCTACACGCTCGGAGCCCAGGGGATCACCGCGGCGGATCACCCGGTGGTGCAGGCCCACGAGCAGAGGCTCGCGGCGGCGGTGCCCCACGGCCCGGGAACGCGGACCGAGACCTACGTGTGCGAGGGGCTCGAGGAGGACCGGCAGCCTGCCGTGGCCCCCGGGGACGGCTAGGGCGTGTCTGACAAAGCCTTCGTCCAGGTGATGACGGAGTGCAGGATGATGGCGGCGCGGTAGGTCACAGCGTGTTTGTCGTACCGGGTTGCGATGGCGCGCCATTGTTTGAGGTGGCAGTAG
>NZ_PHOA01000195.1 GCF_003687455.1 Kocuria tytonicola
ACGCGTCCGTTGGTGATGGTGGGGTGGGGTTAGAGCTTCTTGGATGCTTTGCCCACGCAGTAGCCGACGGTGCCTCCGCCGACTCCGGCAGCGGTGTAGCAGGCGGCGATTCCTACCCATCCAGTGGAGCTACACGCGGCAGTGGCTGCAGCGACAATCCAGGCTGGGATACCTGCCGCGGACAAGCAGTTGTTCAATTCTCCGATGGCGTCGCCGATGCTACGGGTCGAGACGTTGCTGGCCGTCACGTCCTTGTCGGTGACTTTCGCTCCGTCACTGTAGATCAGAGCGTGCCCGCTGGTAGCGGAGTGCTCGGTGAAGTGGCCTTCGCTAAAGGTCTGCAGCTCACCGGCAGAGTTGTAAACCGCGGTGAGGTTTGACCACTGGCTGCCCTCGTTGGCCAGCGGAACAGTCACGATAGTGTTGGCGCCCAACACCCCTACGGAAGCCTTGTCCCACTGCAGGTTTTTCGTATCAGTGTGCACAGTGACGGCGTCCTTGGCCGTCACCTGGGACTTGAGCGTGTTCAGATGACCAGTAGCCTGGGCTCCGCTCAACTGGCGGTAGGAGGAATCCGAGGCTTGGGTGTGGGAGGTTTCCGCTGCCGTTGCTGGGGCCACCGTGGCGGCTGTGCCGGTAACAGTAAGAGCGACCAGCAGGGTTGAAGACAGCGCTTTTTTCCAAGTGCTCATCATGGTCGGATCTCCTCAGAAGTGCGGTGAGACTTGCTCGTAGCCAGCGATGCTCCGCCGTACACCACAGCGGCGACTACGGCCGAAGCCAGCAGCACGAAAAGCACCAGTCGGGCGATTTCTCCTGGCCCTTGGGGCGACACCCCGTTCATGCCTGCTGTCACACCAGCCACTACAGCTGTCACGAGAAAAGCTATCCCTGCTGATGTTTTGGCGACTTTTCGTGAGGGCTTCATCGTATTGTCCACCTCGTATCGCGGTTATGTACCTAAAACTTCTAGCTCCTCCACCGTATACAGCACCCGGGCTCACCCACTATGACCAAATGGCCAAAGTTGAGAGCGTCTGCCAGATCGGCATGTCCACATGTCCCTGCGCGTCTTGGGTGGTTGCAAAGGGTGGAACGACCCGGGGTATCAGGAGGCCCTACGGTGGGGTGTCAGAATGGGTGTCATGACCACTCACGGTGACGCCCCCAGCAACGAAGCCCCTAGCCAGGAAGGGTTATCAGGGGGTTCCAGTGCGGTGTTCACGATGAAGGAAGCCGCCGATGTGGCAGG
>NZ_PHOA01000196.1 GCF_003687455.1 Kocuria tytonicola
ACCCACCGCGGCCACGACCGCCGCGGCCCCCACCCCATCGGGCTCACGGCCGCGCAGCTCGCCCGTCACGTCCACCGCGCGGCCCGCGGCGGCACCCCGGGACTCGTGGTGCTCGTGGGCCCGGACTCGGACGTGGGCAGGCTGCTGGCCCGCCGCCACTACCGGGGTGCGCGGGAGGCCCTGAACCGCTGGCGCTCCCGGCTGCCGGCCCAGACCCTCGTGGTGGAGACCGTGCACCACCTGGCACCCCAGGGGGCACCCCTCGGCACGGGCCACGCCGTGCGCATGTACGAGATCGGGCGGGCCGCGGAGCTGCCCGTGGTGCTCAGCAACGCCGTGCGCTACGCCCACCCGGGCCAGGCCGTGACCGCGGACGTCCTCGACGCCGCACGCACCCTGATGTCCCTGGACGAGCTCGCGGGAGCGGACCGCGGGGTGCTGCAGCCCAACGGCCAGGGGTGGCTCAAGGACGGGGACGCCATGACGCGGCTGGCGCGGGAGATCACGAGCGCGGCCGAGGTGCCGGGCACCGGGGCGGCAGGGCTGCTCGAGGACACCCACCACCTGGCGCAGCGCTGCGTCCTGGACCTGCGGCAGGACCTCGGCGTGGACACCCCCGTGATCCCCGAGGCCTCCGTGCTCGGGCTGCGGGGGGACCCGGACCGCGAACTCGCGCAGCGCTGCTACGCCGGACTCGCCCGGCTGCACGGCGGGGAGGACTGGGACCGCACCGTCCCCGGCCTCAACCGGGAGTCCCTGCGGGGACGCCTGGAACGGGAACTGGCCGTGATCGCGCAGCTGGGCTTCGCGGGCTACTTCCTCACCGTGGGAGAGGTCTCCGAGCTCATGACCTCCCTGGGGGTGCGCCACGCCGCCCGCGGCTCCGGGGTCTCCTCCCTGGTGGTGCACCTGCTCGGGATCTCCCCGGCGGACCCGCTGGAGTACGACCTCGTGTTCGAGCGCTTCCTCTCCCCGCTGCGCCCCAACCTCCCGGACATCGACATCGACATGGAGAGCGCCCGCCGCCACGACGTCTACCGCCGGATCTTCGCGCGCTTCGGGCCCCGGCGCGTGAGCCTCATGAGCATGCAGAACGCCTACCGCTCCCGCGGCGCCGTGCGGGATGCAGGGCTCGCGCTGGGTCTCGGCCCCCAGGACGTGGACCACGTGGCCGGGCAGCTGTGGCGGGTCCCGGGGGCCACGCTGCGCGAGGAGATCTCCCGCCGCCCCGAGCTC
>NZ_PHOA01000197.1 GCF_003687455.1 Kocuria tytonicola
GGTCGTACCCTTCGCCGCACACGCTGCTCCGCCCCGCCGCCCCGTGCTCCGCCATCGTGCGCGCGCCGCGCCGCGCCGTCGTGGGCGCATCGTGCCGCGCCTCCGTGGGAGCAGTGGAGGGCACCGCCGGTGTCGGCGCGGTGTGCTCCGTCCCGGACGACGGCTCGGCGAGCGGGGCCGTGAGCTCGAAGAGGGCGCACTCGGCGTCGTAGTAGGCGGAGCTGAGGCCGCGGGCGGTCATGCCCAGGCGGTGGCACACCGCCTGGGAGGCCTCGTTCTCCGGGTGGGTCACCGCCACCACCCGCGTGAGACCGGACGACCACGCGTGGTCGAGGACGGCGCGTGCCGCCTCGGTGGCGTACCCGAGACCCCACGCGTCCGGGTGGAAGTGCCAGCCGATCTCCGTGTCCCTGGCGGTGTCCGCCCCGGAGTCCGGGATGGGCTTGAGCAGCACGGTTCCCACGGGCTGCCCCTCGTGCGTGTGCGCGAGCCAGATCCCGTGCACGGGGTGCTGCGAGTACAGCTCCTGCCAGCGCCGGATCTTCTCCCGGGCCTCACCGAGCGTCCGCACGCGCTGGGTGCCGTCCCCGATGTAGCGCTGCACCGCCTCGCGGGAGTAGAGGTCCCGCACGAAGTCGGCGTCTGCGTCCGCCGCGGCGTCATAGGCCCGCAGCCGCAGGCGCGGGGTGCGCAGGGGAACCGTCACGAGCGGACCCCGGACGACGACGCCGTCCCCGGCCGTGCGGCGTCGTCCTCCCGCTGGGCCTCCAGACGGTCCAGGCGCTCGTCCTCGGTGAGCGGTTCTCCGTTGAGGCGCCGCGCGGTGACCCGCAGCTCGGTCACGGCCAGCAGCACGAGCGCCACCGCGAAGGCGACCGAGAGCACGCCCAGGATGTTCACGAAGCCGTAGCCGAGCTCCAGGTAGTCCGCACCGGCCACGTGGGTGAACACCGAGCGCATGCCCTCCGGGGTGACGTCCGGGAGGAAGAAGCCGAAGGCCACCGTCACGAGCCACGCGACCGCCGCAGTGAGCATCCCCCGCAGGCTCACGGCGTGGGAGGGGTGGTTGAGGGCGTCCCGCCGGAACAGCGCGGCGGCCACCACGTGCAGCACCAGCAGGGGCAGCGCGAGTGCCGCGGCGTAGACGAGGGTGAGAGGGCCGTGCAGCCCCACGAG
>NZ_PHOA01000198.1 GCF_003687455.1 Kocuria tytonicola
CCTAGGTGTAAGAGGGCATGACGTTGTTGACTCGGGCGGGGGTGCGTGAGGCCGGGGGCTGATCACCGCAGGCGGTGTGAGGTCGATGGTAGTTGAAGTGGTTCACCCACACTCCGATCGCCTCCCGGCGGGCCTGCTCACTGGCGTATGGGCGGGCATAGAGCACTTCATCGGCCAGTAGCCGGTTGTAGCGCTCGACCTTGCCGTTGTGCCGCGGCGTGTAAGGACGGATCCGCTGATGCCTGCTGGCCAGTGCTTCCACGGTCCGGGTGAAGTCTTTAGCCGTGTAGTTCGCCCCGTTGTCGGTGACCACCCGGTGGATGCGGGTGATCCCGTGGGCGGCGAAGAACGCCCGGGCCCGGGAGAAGAACCCGATCGTGGTGGCCGCCTTCTCATCATCGAGGGCCTCGGTGTAGGCCAGGCGGGAGAACCCGTCCACGGCCGAGTGGATGTAGGTGTACCCGACGCGCTGCTTGTGGGCGCGTTTGGAAGCCAGGGCTTGTTGGGAGCCTCGCCCGTGGGCCCACCATCCACCACCGTCAGGGATCCGCCCGAGCTTCTTCACATCCAAGTGCACCATGTGCCCGGCCCAGCCGGCACGGATGCGTTGGGGTGCCCGGCGCAGGTTCTCCCCATCCGGAGTGAGATCACGTAGCCGGGAGATCCCGAGTCGGTGCAACCACCGGCCCACGGTACGCAGATGCAGCTGGTACCCCAGCCCCTGCAGGTGATGGTGGATACGCCGGGCCGACCACTTTCGATCTCGCCGCAGGGACTCGATGCGTTCCACGACCTCCGCGGAGATCTGACTCGGCTGCCTCCGGGGCTGGCTGGTGTGATCACGCAGTCCTGCTTCGCCTTCAGCACGGTAACGGGCCACCCAAGTGGCCACGGTGGGCCGGGAGACCCGGAACTCCGCAGCCACGTGAGCCTGGGGCACACCGTCGTGGAGATGACGGTGCACCATGCGCAGACGGCCGGTTGGGGTCAGGGGTGCATTAGCGTGGGTCATGAGCGGGTTCTTTCGTGCGGATGGGTTGTTGAGGAACTTCCATCCTGCGGGGTAGAGCCCGCTCACCTCACATCAGCCCACCGCTCGTGCCAACAACCTCATGCCCCACAACA
>NZ_PHOA01000199.1 GCF_003687455.1 Kocuria tytonicola
CCTTCCTGGGGGTGGGCACGGGGATGGTGTGGAGCGCGTCCACGGGGCTCTGCTGCCGGGACCAGAACTCGTCCAGCCCCTCGCTGACCCGGGCGACGTCCTGCGACGTCCCCAGCAGCTCGAAGCGGTACAGCTCCGGCACGCGGCACTTGGCGGAGACGATGGGCCCGGCGAGGCAGTAGTACGGCCCGAAGTTCGTGTTGCCGGAGGTGATCACGCCGCGGATCAGTGCGCGGTTGACGGGGTCGTTCAGGAACTGGGCCACCTGCTTGGGCACTGCCCCGGAGCGCTCTCCGCCGCCGTAGGTGGGCAGCACCAGGACGTAGGGGCGGGCCACGCGGATCATGTCCTCCACCCCCGGGCGCAGGGGGATCCGCACGGCGGCCCGGTCCAGGCGCTCCACGAAGCGGCGCGTGTTCTCGGAGACGCTCGAGAAGTAGACCAGGTCCGGTGACTCGTCCTCGCCGAGGTCGCGGAACCGCAGCACTCTCCGCCCGGTCCGCACGATTCCTGCGCTCATGCGGTGCCACCCTTCCGTTCTCAGGTGCGCCTCAGGCAGTGAGCCCGAGCCACAAGATGTAGTTACTGACGTGCCGATCAGCACTACATCTAGTGGTACCACGGGAAAGGTCCCAGCGCTACGTTATAGCGTAGTCAATTGTTCGTGTTGACGAACTGGGCCCCTCGCACCCCTGTCCCGGACCGCCACGAAGGTGTCGCCCCCTTCACGAGGACCGGGGGCGTACCCACCCACCGGAGAAGATGCGAACTTTCTCCGCCCGCTGCTTAGTCCCCCTATCATTTTCCCCGCACAGAATGGTCAACCGGCCAGGAAAAGACTGGCCATTTGGCCATTGTCCTGCTGATAACGATCGGATTACGGTGGAAAGGCACTCGTTGACCCGCCTCTGACCTGCGGCGATGGGCCACCACGTGTCGACAGGTGCACGAGTGGTATCCGCTGGACCGGCGCTGCACAGCGCGGGAACCGGCGTGTCCTTGTCATTGGTGAAATCCCCCCGGATTTCCACAGGAGCAGATCGAAGGTTCCCCTCATGAAGAAGCAGAACGCGTTTTTCGCAACAGCAGCGGCAGCGGCGGTCGTCCTGCGCAC
>NZ_PHOA01000019.1 GCF_003687455.1 Kocuria tytonicola
GTCGTGGGAGTCCTGCATGGCCACCACTCTAGGCGAGACGGGCCGGGCCTCCCGGCGGGCGGACCGCGCCCGGACGGGCCGCCGCCACGGCTAGCATGGGCCCATGCGCACAGTGGTCCTGGTGTCCGGTTCCGGCACGAATCTGCAGGCGATGATCGACGCCCTCCACCACGGCGAGTCCCCGGTGGAGATCGCGGCCGTGGGGGCGGACCGGCCGTGCGAGGGCCTGCGGCGCGCCGAGGCCGCGGGCATCGAGACCTTCGTGGTGGCGCCCGGCGAGCACGCGGACCGGGCGCAGTGGAACCGCGCGCTGGAACGGGAGGTGGCCGCGCGCCGCCCCGACCGCGTGGTCTTCGCGGGCTTCATGCGGATCGTGGACGCGGACTTCGTGGCCGCGTTCCCCGGGCGCATCGTCAACACCCACCCGTCCCTGCTGCCCTCGTTCCCCGGGGCGCACGCCGTCCGGGACGCCCTGGCCCACGGGGTGAAGATCACCGGTGCCACGGTGCACGAGGTGGTCCCGGACGTGGACGCGGGCCCGATCCTCGCGCAGGTGGCCGTGCCCATCGGGGCGCAGGACACCGAGGAGAGCCTGCACGAGCGGATCAAGACCGCAGAGCGGCAGCTGCTCGTGGACACCCTGGACGCCCTGGGGCGGCAGCGGGCCGCGTCCCCGGGTGACGCACGGGCCGCCGTCCGAAAGGCCCGGCCGTAGACTGGCGGGGGCGCTGCGCTGCCGCGCACCCGCGTCGTCGTCTCCGGACGACGGGTGCGGTGAGCGGCACCCGAGAGGCCGCGCTCCCGGTCCCCGCACGGGCCCGGGAGGTCCTCGGCGGGCAGCGCCGGACCACACGTCCCCACGTCTTCCTGGAGAGTCCGTGAACACTTCCGACCTGAACCGTGTGCCGCTGAAACGCGCCCTGATCTCCGTGTACGACAAGACCGGTCTGGAGGACCTCGCGAGAGGCCTGCACGACGCCGGGGTGGACATCGTCTCCACCGGCACCACGGCCAGGACCATCCAGGCCGCAGGAGTCCCCGTCACCGAGGTCGCGGACGTCACCGGGTTCCAGGAGTGCCTGGACGGCCGGGTCAAAACTCTGCACCCCCGCGTTCACGCCGGGATCCTGGCGGACCGCCGCAGGCCCGAGCACGTGGCGCAGCTGGACGAGCTGGGCATCGACCCGTTCGACCTGGTGGTGGTGAACCTCTACCCGTTCCAGGAGACCGTGCGCTCGGGCGCCGCGCGGGACGACGTCGTGGAGCAGATCGACATCGGCGGGCCCTCCATGGTGCGCGCCGCCGCGAAGAACCACGCGGCGGTGTCCGTGGTGGTGGACCCCGCGGGCTACCCGGACGTGGTGCGGGCCGCCCACGACGGCGGCTACGACCTCGCGGCACGGCAGAGGCTCGCCGCAGCCGCCTTCGCCCACACCGCCGCGTACGACACCGCGGTGGCCACGTGGACGGCCCAGCAGTTCGAGCATGACCCCGAGGCCAGCTTCTGGCCCCCGTACGCCGGGCTCGCCTTCCAGCGCGCGGAGTCCCTGCGCTACGGCGAGAACCCCCATCAGAAGGCCGCGCTCTACACCGACGACGCCGCGGCCCCCGGGATCGCCCAGGCCGAGCAGCTGCACGGCAAGGCCATGTCCTACAACAACTACGTGGACGCGGACGCGGCCGTGCGCGCCGCCTTCGACTACGACCAGCCCGCCGTGGCCGTGGTCAAGCACAACAACCCGTGCGGTGTGGCCGTGGCCACCCCCGGTGCGTCGGACCCGATCGCGGACGCGCACCTCAAGGCCCACGCGTGCGACCCGCTCTCCGCCTACGGAGGAGTGGTCGCGGCCAACCGGCCGGTCACCGCCCAGATGGCGCGCAATCTCCAGCCCGTCTTCACCGAGGTGGTCGTGGCGCCGGAGTTCGAGCCCGAGGCGCTGGAGATCCTGCAGGCCAAGAAGAACATCCGGCTGCTCGCCCTGCCCGAGGGCTTCGAGCGCGACCCCCTGGAGTACCGGGGGGTTTCCGGAGGCGCCCTGTTCCAGCAGGCGGACCGCCTGGACGCCGAGGGCGACGACCCCGCCCACTGGACGCTCGTGGCCGGGGAGCCAGCGGACGAGAAGACGCTCGCGGACCTCGAGTTCGCGTGGCGCTCGCTGCGGGCGGTGAAGTCCAACGCGATCCTGCTCGCGCACGACGGCGCCTCCGTGGGCATCGGCATGGGCCAGGTCAACCGCGTGGACTCGTGCCGACTGTCCGTGGAGCGCGCCAACACGCTCGCCGAGGACGGTGCGCAGCGCGCCCACGGTGCCGTGGCGGCGTCGGACGCGTTCTTCCCGTTCGCGGACGGGCTGCAGGTGCTGCTGGATGCCGGTGTGCGCGCCGTGGTCCAGCCCGGCGGTTCCATCCGCGACGAGGAGGTCGTCGCGGCCGCGCAGGCGGCGGGCGTGACCATGTACGTGACCGGGGCGCGGCACTTCTTCCACTGACCCCCCCGCACGGAGGAACGGCCCGGACTCGTGGAGTCCGGGCCGTTCCCGTGAGAGGCTCAGGAGTTCAGCGCGCGGTGCTCCCGGGAGAGCTCGATGTAGTGCTGCGCGTTGCGGCTCACCGCGCGGCGCTCCTCCCCGGTGAGCTCGCGGCGGACCGTGCCCGGCACCCCGGCCACGAGAGAACCCGGCGGCACCACGGTGGCCTCCAGCACCACGGTGCCCGCGGCCACCAGGCTGCCGCTGCCCACCACGGCGCCGTTGAGCACGGTGGCGTTCATGCCCACCAGGACGTCGTCCTCGAGGGTGCAGCCGTGGACCACCGCTCCGTGGCCCACGCTCACACGCTCACCGATGGTGGTGGGGTGCTCGGGGTCCGAGTGCACCGTCACGTTGTCCTGCAGGTTGGAGTTGGCTCCCACGCGCAGCGGGGAACGGTCCCCGCGCACGACGGCGCCGTAGAAGATCCCCGCGCCGGCACCCACCGAGACGTCCCCCACGATCGTGGCGTTCGGGGCCACGAAGGCCGTCTCCGACACCACGGGTCTGCGCTGACCGTAGGAGAGGACGAGCGGTTCGCGGGAGGGGTTCGGGGCGGTCGTGTCGTGTGTCATGGAGCACAGCCTAGTGGGGCCGCGTCCCGGGTGGTGCGGGCGACGCCGTGCCCGGCAGGGCGGCGTCGCCCACGGGGCTCAGAGCTCGCCGACGTCCGAGATGAAGCGGCGCCGCAGTGCCGCGGTGGCCTTCTCCGGGTGGCGGGACGCGCGGTGGCGCAGTGCCACGGAGATCTTCTGTCCGCCCTTGAGCACGTACTCGGCGCCGTTGACGTGGATGGTCACGGGGTCCGCCTTCACGGAACTGCCCTCGAGCTCCAGGATGTCGTGGTCCAGCGAGACCTCGATGACCTGGCCGTAGTACAGCACGGTGAAGTCCACGGCCTCGATCTCCCGGGGCAGCGCGGGCTGGAACTCGAGCCACTGCCCGCGCACGCGAAGTCCGGCGTACGCGCGGGTGACCACGTCCACGGACCCGGCCATGGCCCCCAGGTGGATGCCCTCGCCCGTGGTGCCGCCCTGCGTGTCGTCCATGTCGATCATCAGCGCGTCCTGGAACGAGCCCCACGAACGGTCCGGGTCCAGCCACGCGAGCACGGCGGCGTTGACCACCCTGGACAGGGACGAGCCGTTGGAGGAGCGGGCGATGTAGTGGTCCACGGTGCGCTGCACGGCGTCCACGTCCGTGGTGTAGCCCATCCGGGCGAGCTCCTCCACCACGCCGTCGGGACCGAGCAGGTAGACCAGCATGATGGTGTCCGCCTGCTTGGACAGCTTGTAGTTGTTGGTCAGGTCCCCCTCGTTCTCGAGGAGCAGGTCCAGGCGGCCGATGTTGCGGTACTTGGTCCGGTAGAAGTCCCAGTCGAGCTCGACGAGGTCGTCGTAGCCCTCGAACTGGGCGATCGTGCCGTCCGCGTTGAACGGCACGTACATGTTCTTGGCCATGTTCAACCACGTCTGGACCTCCTGCGGGGAGATCTCGAAGCGGGACTCCAGGTACTCGCGCTGGTGCTCCACCATGTCGTTGAAGATGTGCGCGGAGTGGCGGAACAGCCACGAGGCCAGGACGTTCGTGTACGCGTTGTCCTCGAGCCCTCCGCCGTGCTGGCCCGCGGGCCCGTCGTGGTACTCGTCCGGGCCCATGACACCCGCGATGTGGTACCTGCCGTCGTGGGAGTCGTACTCCGCCAGGGAGGCGAACAGCCGGGTGATGCCGATGATCAGCTCCGCGCCCTGGCCCGAGAGCCAGTCCATGTCACCCGTGGACTCGTAGTAGACCCACGCGTTGTAGGCGATGGCGAGCCCCACGTGGAACTGCCGCCACGAGTTGTCCGGCAGCCACCGGCGGGAGTGGTGGTTGTACAGCTCGGGCGGGGTCTCCTCGCGGCCGTCCGAGCCGGACTGCCACGGGAAGGCCGCACCGTAGAGGCCGATCTCCTGGGCGCGCTGGTGGGCCATGGACAGGCGCCGCCAGCGGTAGGACAGCAGGGACCGTGTCACCTGGGGCTGGCGCATGTTGATGACCGGCAGGATGAACAGCTCGTCCCAGAAGATGTGCCCCCGGTAGCCCTCGCCGTGCAGACCGCGGGCGGGGACACCGGCGTCGCGCAGGGTCAGGTGGGGAGCGAGCGTCTGCGCGGCGTGGAAGAGGTGGGTCCGCACCGCCAGCTGGGTGCTCAGGTGCTCGGGGGTGTCCTCCGCGGACTCCAGTGTGACCTCGTAGCGGTCCCAGAGGCGGGCCCACTCGATCTCGTGGGACGCGAGCAGCTTGCGCACGCCGAATGGGGAGCGGTTGAGCTCGGCCAGCGCACCGTCCCGGGGAGAGCCGATCGCGGCGTCCCGGCTCGTGACCACGGCGGTGGTGCTGTCCACCAGCACCGGGCTCCAGGGCTCGAGCTGCACGGTGTGGCGCCGGAACTCGATGCCGCCGGGGCGCACCTCGCGGCGCTCGGTCACGGGGCCCTCGGCCTCGATGCGCGTGCGCTGGGCCATCGCGATCTCGATCTTGGACTGGGAGGTGCGCACGAGCGAGAGCAGGGTCTCGTGCTCGTCCGGCAGGGTGGTGGACTCCAGCAGCGCCAGGTGGTGCGAGTTCAGCTCCCGGTACTCCGCCACGCCGCTGTTGGTCACGGCCGGGTCCACGCCGGTGCGGATGTGCAGGCGACCGCCCGCATCACGCGCGACGATCCTGGTCTCCTGCGCGCCCAGGTGGCGGTGGCGCAGGGACACGAGGCGGCGCTGCTCGATCTCGAGGGAGCGGGCGGGCCCGCCGGACTCCGGGTCCGCCTCCGCATCGGTGAGCACGAGGGTGCGGATCAGCAGGCCGCGGCGCAGGTCCAGCTCCACGCGTTCGTCGCTCGCGCGCAGCCCGCCCTCGGACCACCAGCGGCCCTCGGAGAAGCGCAGGTCCAGGTGCAGCCAGTTGGGGGCGTTGACCATGGACTCGTGCTCCACGTCCCGGCCGTTCACGTGGCTCAGCACGCGGTTGAACACACCGGCCAGGTAGGTGCCGGGGTAGTGGACGCCGTTGTCCGGGAACTCGCACGCGGCCCCGCGCACACCCATGTAGCCGTTGGCCAGGGTGAGCAGCGCCTCGCGGCGGGCCTCGGTGGCGGGGTCGAAGCCGTCGAACACGAGCCGCCAGGGATCGTCCCGCCGGGCACCGAGGTCCAGTTCCCCCACGTCGTTGAGCACCATGTGGGCGCCGGCGCGGTAGAGGCGCTCCCGGGCGCCGTCCCGGTTGATGCCCACCACCAGGCCGAAGCCCCCGGCGGCGCCGGCCTGCACGCCGGCCACGGCGTCCTCGACCACCACGCTGTTCTCCGGGGCCACGTCCAGCAACCGGGCGCACTCGAGGAACGTGTCCGGTGCGGGCTTGCCGGGCAGGCCGTGCTCAGCGGCCCAGTTGCCGTCCACGACCCGGTCGAAGGAGTCCTGCAGACCCGCGGCGGAGAGCACCACGGAGCTGTTGCGGCTCGCGGTCACCAGGCCCACGGGCACGCCGCCCGCGCGCAGCCGCTCGATCATCGCCACGGTCCCCTCGAACACGCGCACACCGTGCTCGGCGAGCTCCTCGTGGAAGTAGCCGTCCTTGGCGCCGGCCTGGCCCTGCACGGTCCAGTCCCCGGGCTGCGGCTCGTCCTGGCCGCCCGCCTCGGGCAGGACGGCCCCGCGGGCCGCGAGCAGTGCGCGCACGCCGTCCTCGCGGCGTCGGCCGTCCACGTAGGTGCGGTACTCGCTGCCCATGTCGAACGGGCTGCGGTCCACCTCCACCCCCTCGTCCGCCGCAGCCAGGCGGGGATCCGCGAGCAGCTGGTCGAACAGCTTCTTCCAGGCCCGGGCGTGCACACCCGCGGTGTCCGTGACCACACCGTCCATGTCGAAGATGACGGCGGCGTAGCGGGTGCGCAGCACATCCGTCGGCTCGGACGGCGCGCGGCCGTCCTCCACACGGGGCATGGCGGCAGTGAACGGGGCGGTGGGAAGAACGTTCACGGCGCGGGAACTCCTAGCACAGGGGACGGGAACGGGTGGTGCTGCGCGGTCTCCCCGGGGAGAGCGGCGGCCCTGCAGCGCGTCGACGACGCGTGAGCACGTCACGCGCGTGAGGTTCGGGCACACACGTTACCCGTAGACGACCGCCGGCCACGACACGACCGGCCGCCCCGGACGCCGTGGCCCCGCGGTGACCGGCAAGGAGCCGCGACGGAGCCGGTGGTGCACCAGCACGGGACGGAGGTGATCCACGGGACGAGGGGTCCCCGTTCCTGGATATGCTGAGGGGGAACCGACCGTGGACGAAGAAGGTGGAGCATGACGGAATCTGTGACCAACCAGCCGCTCTCTGAGGTGGACCCGGACGTCGCCCAGGCGATCCAGGACGAGCTGGGACGCCAGCGCTCCACGCTGGAGATGATCGCCTCGGAGAACTTCGCCCCGCGCGCGGTGCTCGAGGCGCAGGGCTCGGTGCTCACGAACAAGTACGCGGAGGGCTACCCCGGGCGCCGCTACTACGGCGGCTGCGAGTACGTGGACGTGGTGGAGAACCTGGCCCGCGACAGGGCGTGCGAGCTCTTCGGCGCGGACCACGCGAACGTCCAGCCGCACTCCGGCGCCCAGGCGAACACCGCGGTGATGGCCGCGCTCATGCAGCCCGGCGACACGCTCATGGGCCTCTCCCTGGCCCACGGCGGGCACCTCACGCACGGCATGAAGATCAACGTGTCCGGCAAGCTCTACAACATCGCCGCGTACGAGGTGGACCCGGACACCTACCGGATCGACATGGACAAGGTGCGCGAGCAGGCGCTCGAGGCGCGCCCGAACGTGATCGTGGCCGGCTGGTCCGCGTACTCCCGGCAGCTGGACTTCGAGGCGTTCCGCTCGATCGCGGACGAGGTGGGCGCCAAGCTGTGGGTGGACATGGCGCACTTCGCGGGCCTCGTGGCCGCCGGGCTGCACCCCAACCCCGTGCCCCACGCCCACGTGACCACCTCCACGGTGCACAAGACGCTCGCGGGTCCGCGCTCCGGTGTGATCCTGTGCGAGGCGGACCTCAAGAAGAAGATCGACTCCGCCGTGTTCCCGGGCCAGCAGGGCGGTCCGCTCATGCACGCCATCGCGGGCAAGGCGGTGGCGTTCAGGATCGCGGCGTCCGAGGGCTTCAAGGAGCGCCAGCGGCGCACCATCGAGGGCGCGCAGATCCTCGCCGAGCGGCTGAACTCCGCGGACCTCTCGGAGCACGGTGTCTCCGTGCTGACGGGCGGCACGGACGTTCACCTCGCTCTCGTGGACCTGCGGGACTCCGAGCTGGACGGCAAGCAGGCCGAGGACCTGCTGCACCAGGCCGGGATCACGGTCAACCGCAACGCGGTGCCGTGGGACCCCCGTCCGCCCATGGTCACCTCGGGTCTGCGCATCGGCACGCCCGCGCTCGCCACGCGCGGCTTCGGAGCGGACGAGTTCACCGAGGTCGCGGACGTCATCGCCGAGGCACTGAAGCCGGGCGCGGACATCTCCGCCCTGCGTGCCCGCGTGGACGCGCTGACGGAGCAGTTCCCGCTGTACCCCGGCCTCGAGGAGTGGTGAGGTGACGGCTCAGGTTCTCGACGGCAAGGCCACGGCCGGGCAGATCAAGGCGGAGCTCGCCGAGCGGGTGGCCCGGCTGCGCGAGCGGGGCGTCGTGCCCGGGCTGGGCACGGTGCTCGTGGGCGACGACCCCGGGTCCCGTTCCTACGTCGCGGGCAAGCACCGCGACTGCGAGCAGGTGGGCATCGCCTCGATCCGCAGGGAGTTGCCCGCGGACGCCTCCCAGGAGGAGCTCGAGCGCGTGATCGACGAGCTCAACGAGGATCCGCAGTGCACCGGGTACATCGTGCAGCTGCCGCTGCCCCAGCACATGGACACGAACGCGGTCCTGGAGCGGATCGACCCCGCCAAGGACGCGGACGGGCTGCACCCCACCAACCTGGGGCGCCTGGTCCTCAACGTGAGCGAGCCCATGACCTCGCCGCTGCCCTGCACACCGAACGGCATCGTGGAGCTGCTCACCCGCCACGGCGTGGAGCTGGCGGGCCGCACCGTGCTGGTGATCGGGCGCGGGGTCACCGTGGGACGCCCCATGGGGTTGCTGCTGACCCGCCGGGAGATCAACGCCACCGTGGTCCTGGCGCACACGGGCACCCGCAACCTGCCCGAGCTGCTCGCGCAGGCGGACGTGGTGGTCGCCGCGGCGGGCAAGCCGCACATGGTCACGGCGGAGCAGGTCAAGCCGGGGGCCGTCCTGCTGGACGTGGGCGTCTCCCGCGTCCCGGACCCGGAGACGGGCAAGGGCCGCCTCACCGGGGACATCGACCCCGCCGCCGCGGAGCGCGCCTCCTGGATGTCCCCCAACCCCGGGGGAGTGGGCCCCATGACGCGCGCCATGCTGCTCGTCAACGTGGTGGAATCCTGTGAACGCCGGGTGGCCGCCGCGGACTGAGCCGCGGCGCCGCAGGGCTCCGGCGCTCCATCCGCCCGCCGACGACGCCGCCCGGCCGCCTCCCGCACGAGGCGACCGGGCGGCGTCGTCGTGGTGGCTGCGGCCCGGCGGGGATGGTGCGCGGGTGGCGGTGCCTCCGGGGCAGGTGCCGATTCGGTGCGCCCCGCACGGTTTGAGACAATGGCCCCATGCAGCCGATCGGATCCTCGCCCACCCAGCCCGCCGACACCACCGGGGCTCCCCGTTCGGGGCGCACCGCCCTGTGGGGGACCATCATCGGCCTGGCCGTGCTGGTGGTCATCTTCGCCGTGGCCCTCATCCAGGCTGCCAACTCCAACTCGCTGCTGGGCTGGATCCTGGCCGGGATCGCCCTGGGGTGGCTCATGCTGGCCGTGTGGGCGCTGAGCATGGTGCGCAAGGCCGCCCGCTTCGGGCGGGAGCAGGTGCGCCAGGCGCAGGAGCAGTTCCAGGCCCAGCACGGCAGGGCCCCGGCGGCCACCGCCCCGGCGGGCCCCGGCCAGTCCCTGCGGGACGAGAAGCTCGCCCACGGCATGCAGGTGATCCTGGTGCAGTCCAAGGTGGTCAAGGAGCAGCTGTCCTCCCCGGAGCCCGAGCCCGAGCAGATCGGCCGGGCGCTCGAGACCATCGACATCACCGCGGCCAACGGGCTGCGCAGCCTCAGGGACTCCGGGACCGCGGTCAGCGGTACCGTGGTGGACTGACCGCGGCAGGGGCAGCGCGGCGTCGTCGCCCCACCAGCAACAGGAGACGGGCTCTCGCGAGACCCACGCAGGACGAACACTTCGAGGAGACACACCCGCATGGCGCAGTCAGGGCAGAGCATACGCATCGCCACGGTGAACGTGAACGGCATCCGGGCCGCGTACCGGCGCGGCATGGCCGAGTGGCTGGCCCCCCGGGAGGTGGACCTGCTGTGCCTGCAGGAGGTGCGGGCTCCGGACAAGATCACGCGCGAGCTGCTGGACGAGGACGTCTGGGACGTCCGCCACGCGGAGGCTGCGGCGAAGGGCCGCGCGGGCGTGGCGATCGCCACCCGCCGCGACGCGTTCGACGGCGCGCTGCTGCCCACCGCCTCCCGCGTGGGGATCGGCGAGGAGTACTTCGACGACTCCGGGCGCTGGATCGAGAACGACGTGACGCTGCCCAGCGGCGAGACCCTCACCCTGGTCTCCGCGTACGTGCACTCCGGCGAGGTGGACACGCCCAAGCAGGCGGACAAGTACCGCTTCATGGACGCCATGCTCACCCGGCTGCCGCAGATCGCGGGCGGGAGCGACCACGCCCTCGTGGTGGGGGACCTCAATGTGGGCCACACCGAGCGGGACATCAAGAACTGGAAGGGCAACGTCAAGAACGCGGGATTCCTGCCCGAGGAGCGCGCGTACTTCGACAGGTTCTTCGGGGACGTGGGCTACGTGGACGTCGCCCGCAGTCTCGCCGGGGACGTGCCCGGGCCCTACACGTGGTGGTCCTACCGCGGCAAGGCGTTCGACACGGACGCCGGGTGGCGCATCGACTACCACATGGCCACCCCCGGCCTCGCCGCCCGCGCGCAGAGCGCCACGGTGGACCGCGCCGCCTCCTACGACCCCCGCTTCTCCGACCACGCCCCGCTCGTGGTGGACTACCGCCTCAGCTGAGCCGGCTCCCGCCGGAACCGCACGACCGAAAGAAGACTGCCACCGTGACCGACACCAGCACCCCGGCGAACCAGACCCCGCGCGTGGTCTCCGGCGTCCAGCCCTCCGCCGACTCCCTGCACCTGGGCAACTACGTGGGTGCCCTGCGCAACTGGGTGGACATGCAGGACGAGAACGACTGCGTGTTCTTCGTGGCGGACCTGCACTCCATCACCACGGGGCAGGACCCGGCCACCATGCAGGAGCGTACCCGCGTGACGGCCGCGCAGTACATCGCCGCGGGCATCGACCCCGAGCGCTCCACGCTGCTGATCCAGTCCCAGGTGCCCGAGCACACCCAGCTCGCGTGGGTGCTCAACTGCATCACCGGCTACGGCGAGGCCGCACGTATGACGCAGTTCAAGGACAAGTCCGTGAAGCAGGGCGCGGAGAACACCACGGTGGGCCTGTTCACCTACCCCGTGCTGATGGCCGCGGACATCCTGGTCTACCAGGCCAACCAGGTCCCGGTGGGGGAGGACCAGCGCCAGCACCTGGAGCTCACCCGCACCCTCGCCCAGCGCTTCAACTCGCGGTTCGGGCAGACCTTCGCGGTGCCGGACGCCAAGATCCTGGAGAACTCCGCCAAGATCTACGACCTGCAGAACCCCACGGCCAAGATGTCCAAGTCCGCGCCCTCCGACGCGGGACTGGTCCGGCTGCTGGACACCGCGAAGGTCAACGCGAAGAAGATCAAGTCCGCCGTCACGGACGACGGCACCGAGGTGCGCTTCGACCGGCAGACCAAGCCCGGTGTCTCCAACCTGCTGACCGTCTACTCCTCGCTGACCGGCACCCCGATCGAGACGCTCGAGGCGCAGTACGAGGGCAGGATGTACGGCCACCTCAAGGTGGACCTCGCGGACGTGGTGACCCAGACGCTGCAGCCCATCCAGCAGCGGGCCCAGGAGCTGCTCGACGACCCGGCCGAGCTGGACCGGCTGCTGGCCCGCGGCGCGCAGAAGGGCCGGGCCATCGCCTCCCGCACGCTCACCGAGGTGTACGAGCGCATGGGTTTCCTGCCCGCGGCGTGATCCGGCGTGATCCGGCGTGATCCGGCGTGATCCGGCGAGAGAGGACCTGGGGTGGTGTGCGGTGGATCACAGTAGTGGGGGTAGGGTGGGACGCGGCCGAACCGAGGAGGTCCGTGTGAACCAGGGAATGCCCTCTCCCACCGTGCTCCCGGGCCGGGTCCACGCCGGGGTGGTCATCCGGCTGCCCGAGCCCATGGGCCAGGAGGTGCAGGACTGGCGCGCGTCCTTCGGGGACGCCCAGGCCGGCAGTGCACCCGCGCACATCACCCTCATGATCACGGCCGTCGCCGGGAACTGGGAGCAGCTCGTGGCCCACGTGCGCCGGGTGGCGGCACGGTGGGAGCCGTTCCACGTGCAGATCCGCGGCACGGGGACCTTCCGTCCCGTCACGCAGGTGGTGTACCTGAGGGTGGAGCGCGGTGCCGGGCAGTGCACGACGCTGCACCGTGAGCTGCTCGCGGAGCACATCGAGTCCGCGTCCCCCTTCGACTTCCACCCCCACGTCACGCTGGCCCACGGCGCCACGGACGAGACGCTCGACCGCGCCCAGCAGATGCTGCGCACCTACACCGCGGGCTTCCTCGTGGACCGCGTGCACCTCTACGAGGGGGACGAGCAGGGGATCTGGCACGTGCGGGAGAGCATTCCGTTCGGTGTCCCCGCCGAGCGCAGCCGTGACGCGCACTGACCCCCCGCCGGTGGTCCCGGCCCTCGTGGACCGGGCCGGGCTGCGCGCCGAGCACCGCCGGCTACGGGCCGTGCGACGAGACCTCGCGTCCCGCGGCGCGCCCCCCGGGCGACGTGCGGGCGCCTTCTTCGCCTGGGCGTTCGCGCGTTTCATGGCGCTGTTCCCCGTCCGCGTCGTGGCCCACTACATGTTCCACGGCGGCCCCCTCATGGCCGCGGGTCTCGCCTACCAGCTCCTCTTCGCCTCCACGGCGCTGCTCGTGATCTGCTTCGCCACGCTCGCCACGTTCTTGGGCACCAACTCTGCGCTGCAGCAGACGCTCGTGGCGGGACTCTCATCCAACATCCCTGGGCTCTTGGACGTGGGGGACGGCAGCGGCGGAGTGATTCCCCTGGCCCTGCTGGAGAACACGGGCCCGTTCTCCGTGGCCTCCACCGTGGCCGTGGCAGTGCTGCTGTTCACGGCCTGGCGGTGGGTGGCCGGGGTGCGGCTGGCCACCCGCCGGATGTTCGAACTGCCCCCGGCGCCCGGCGTTCCCATGGCGGCCGTGCCCCGCGACCTCGCGTGGCTCGTGGTCATCGGAGTCCTGCTGCTCGCCTCCGCGACCGTCAGCATCGTGGCCTCCGGCGCCGTGGACGGCGTGGTCGGCTGGCTCGGCGACATCGGGCTCACCCGGGTCCGGCCGTGGCTCGACGGTGGTGGCAAGTCCGCCGTCACTTTTGCCGTGGGACTCGTGGTGGACTGCTTGCTGAGCCTTTCCCTCGTGCGGGGAGTGGCCCAGCTGAAGCTGCACCGCAAGTCCGCGCTGGCCACCGTCCTGGTGGGGGCTCTCGGTTCGCAGGCACTGCGCTACGGGGGCAGCGAGGTCATCGGAGGCACCGCCGGCAATCCCTACCTGCTGTCCGTGGCAGTGCTCGTGGGCGTGCTGCTCTGGTTCAACATCTACGGCCAGGTGCTGCTGCTCGCGGCGGCCACCGGCGCCGTGGTGCAGGCGGACATCCGCGGGGCCCGCGCGCAGCCGGAGCGGGAGAACCGCGCCGTCACGGTGGTGGCTGCCGCAGCCCTTCCCGACGCCGCTCGGGGAGTGTGCGGCGACGCCCCGCCACACTTCGGGGCGCCGACGGCGGGGAGCAGCGCTGCGGGCCGGAGGGACTGACTCCCCGGCGGAGCCTGCACCCAGATGAGGAAGCGGCCCCGGAATCCAGGAGGATTCCAGGGCCGCTGTCATGCGGGGGTCTGCCGCCTCACAGGGCGGACGCGAAGACCGCCTTCTTGACCTCGGCAATGGCCTTGGTCACCTGGATGCCGCGGGGGCACGCCTCGGTGCAGTTGAAGGTGGTGCGGCAGCGCCACACACCTTCCTTGTCGTTGAGGATCTCCAGGCGCATGTCACCCGCCTGGTCGCGCGAGTCGAAGATGAACCGGTGCGCGTTCACGATCGCGGCGGGGCCGAAGTACTGCCCGTCCGTCCAGAACACGGGGCACGAGGACGTGCACGCCGCGCACAGGATGCACTTGGTGGTGTCGTCGAAGCGCTCGCGGTCCTCCTGGGACTGGAACCGCTCGCCGGTGGGCGTGTGGTCCTCGTTCACCAGGAACGGCATGATCTCGCGGTAGGACTGGAAGAACGGCTCCATGTCCACGATCAGGTCCTTCTCGCACGGCAGGCCCTTGATGGGCTCCACCGTGATGGGCTTGGACAGGTCCAGGTCCTTGAGCAGGGTCTTGCACGCGAGCCGGTTGCGGCCGTTGATGCGCATGGCGTCCGAGCCGCAGACTCCGTGGGCGCACGAGCGGCGGAAGGACAGCGAGCCGTCCAGCTCCCACTTGACCTTGTGCAGGGCGTCCAGCACGCGGTCCGTGCCGTACATGGTGAGCTTCCACTCGTCCCAGTGCGCCTCGGTCTCGAACTCGGGATCGTAGCGGCGGACCTGCAGCACGATGTCGTACGTGGGGATGCTCTGCCCACCCTCGGCGTCGGGCTGCTGAGCGTCCTGGTTCTGGTTCTCGGTCACTGCTGTGGACATCAGTACTTACGCTCCATCGGCTCGTAGCGGGTCATGATCACCGGCTTGGTCTCCTGCCGGATCCCCGCGGTGGCGGACGACGCGTCCTCGTAGACCATGGAGTGGACCATGAAGTTCTCGTCGTCGCGGTCGGGGAAGTCCTCGCGGAAGTGTCCGCCGCGCGACTCCTCGCGGTGCAGGGCGGCCACGGACATCACCTTGGCCAGCTCCAGCAGGAAGCCCAGCTCCACGGCCTCGAGCAGGTCGAGGTTGAAGCGCTTGCCCTGGTCCTGGATGGAGATGTTGGCGTAGCGGGCCTCGAGCGCCGCGATGTCGTCGAGGGCCTTCTGGATGGTCTCCGCCGTGCGGAACACCTGCATGTTCAGGTCCATGGTGTCCTGCAGGTCCTTGCGGATCGCGGCCACCTTCTCGTTGCCGTGCGGGCTGCGCGCATTGTCGAGCAGCGCCTCCGTGCGGGCGGTGGCGTCGTCGGGAACGGGCAGGAACTCGGCGGTCTGCGCGTACTCGGCCGCGAAGATGCCCGCGCGCTTGCCGAACACGTTGATGTCCAGCAACGAGTTGGTGCCCAGGCGGTTGGAGCCGTGCACGGACACGCAGGCCACCTCGCCGGCGGCGTACAGGCCGGGGATGGTGGTCTCGGAGTCCTGGAAGACCTCGCCCTTGATGTCCGTGGGGATGCCGCCCATGCAGTAGTGCGCGGTGGGGAACACGGGCACCGGCTCGGTGTAGGGCTCCACACCGAGGTAGGTGCGGGCGAACTCCGTGATGTCCGGCAGCTTGGCGTCGATGTGTGCGGGCTCCAGGTGCGTGAGGTCCAGCAGCACGTAGTCCTTGTTGGGACCGCAGCCGCGGCCCTCGCGGACCTCGTTGGCCATGGAGCGGGCCACGATGTCGCGGGGCGCCAGGTCCTTGATGGTGGGGGCGTAGCGCTCCATGAAGCGCTCACCCTCGGAGTTGCGCAGGATGCCGCCCTCACCGCGGGCGGCCTCCGAGACCAGGATGCCGAGTCCCGCAAGGCCCGTGGGGTGGAACTGGACGAACTCCATGTCCTCCAGCGGCAGCCCGTTGCGGAAGGCGATGGCCATGCCGTCGCCCGTGAGGGTGTGGGCGTTGGACGTGGTCTTGAAGACCTTGCCTGCACCGCCGGAGGCGAACACCACGGACTTGGCCTGGAACACGTGCAACTCACCGGTGGCGAGCTCGTAGGACACCACGCCCGCGGGCCGGCGGCCCTCGGGGGTGTCCACCATGATCAGGTCCAGGACGTAGTACTCGTTGAAGAACTCCACGTTGTGCTTGATGCACGTCTGGTAGAGGGTCTGCAGGATCATGTGACCGGTGCGGTCCGCGGCGTAGCACGCGCGCCGCACGGGGTTCTTGCCGTGGTCACGGGTGTGGCCGCCGAAGCGGCGCTGGTCGATCTTGCCCTCGGGGGTGCGGTTGAAGGGCAGTCCCATGTGCTCCAGGTCCAGCACCGCGTCGATGGCCTCCTTGGCCATGACCTCGGCGGCGTCCTGGTCCACCAGGTAGTCGCCGCCCTTGACGGTGTCGAACGTGTGCCACTCCCAGTTGTCCTCCTCGACGTTCGCGAGGGCGGCGCACATGCCGCCCTGGGCGGCGCCCGTGTGGGAGCGGGTGGGGTAGAGCTTGGTCAGCACGGCGGTGCGGGCGCGCTGGCCGGACTCAATGGCGGCACGCATGCCGGCGCCACCGGCGCCGACGATTACCACATCGTACTTGTGAACCTGCATACCAGATGTTCTTTCTACGTGGGTGAGTGAGAGAAGTGCGGTGTCGATCAGGGACCGGGAACGGCCGCGAACGGTGGGGCCGAGTGGCCGCCACCGTTCACCGGGTCACTGCGCGGAGCAGAAGGACGCCAGCAGGGAGGGATCGGCTCCGGCGGGGCAGGGCTCGAAGGTGAAGATCACCATGGTGCCCAGCAGGATGACGAACGCGGAGGCCACGAACAGCAGGACCTTCAGCCAGAAGCGCGTGGTGGCCCGACCGGCGTAGTCGTCGATGATCGTGCGCATGCCGTTGGTGCCGTGCAGCATGGCGAGCCACAGCATGACGAGGTCCCAGACCTGCCAGAAGGGGCTGGCCCACTTGCCGCCCACGAAGCCGAAGTCCACGGCGTGCACACCCTCGCCCACCATGAGGTTGACGAAGAGGTGGCCGAAGACCAGCACGATGAGGACCACGCCGGACATGCGCATGAACAGCCACGCGAACATCTCGAAGCTGCTGCGGGAGGACCCGGCGCGGTTGTACTTGACGCCGTCCACCTCGAGGTCGCGGCTGCGGGGGACTGAGATCTTGGTCTTGAGAGGAGTGCTCACGGTATCAACCCCCGAATACGACTGACAGGTGACGGATGAGGAACGGGATCATCACGATGACCCAGAGGGCGAGGACGCCCCAGAGCAGGCCCTTCTGGTTCTTGGTCCCGCCCTTCCAGAAGTCGATCAGGATGATGCGCAGGCCGTTGAAGGCGTGGTAGACGATCGCGGCCACCAGACCGGCCTCGCCCAGGCCCATGACGGGGTTCTTGTAGGTGGCAATCACTGCGTTGTACGCCTCGGGGGATACCCGCACGAGAGCGGTGTCGAGAACGTGGACCAGCAAGAAGAAGAAGATGGCCACGCCGGTAATGCGGTGGGCTACCCACGACCACATGCCGTACTGGCCGCGGTAAAGGGTGCCCCTGGATGAGTTCGCCACGGAATGTCCTCCCTGTGTCGCTCGTCGTCGTGCGCACTGGTGGTCGGTGACCAACGGAAGCGTTCTCGCGCGGGTGCACGGCGATGGCGGAGCCCTGGCTGGCTCTGTCATGGATGATGCGGTATTTCCCACCCAAGATACCAGCCTCCCGGGAGTTCACTGACAACGTGTCGCCATCCCCAGAACGGCGTCCTGGTGCGGAATTAGCGCAGTTCGGGGTGCCCCAATCCGGAGCATTGTCGGGGGGCTTACCCCGGGGACGGACGTCCCCCGGACGGGGGATGCGGCGGAACCCGGGGGAGGTCACGGCGTGACGATCCGCTGAACGGCGCGGGTCGGGCCGTACACTGTCGGTCGTGACTTCGCCATTGCAACGATTCCATCCGTTCATCCCCGCGGGCGGCGTGGGCTCACGGCTGTGGCCCCTCTCCCGCGCGGACGCGCCCAAGTTCCTGCTGGACCTCACGGGCTCCGGCTCCTCCCTGCTGCGCGCCACCTACGACCGGCTGGCCGCGCTCACGGGCGGGCCCATCATGGTGGTCACGGGACGCTCGCACGCGGGTGCGGTGCAGGACCAGCTGCCCGAGCTCACGGGCAGCGACCTCGTGCTGGAGCCGTCCCCCAAGGACTCGGCGGCGGCCATCGGTCTGGCGTGCACGCTCATCGAGCGTCGGGATCCCACCGCCGTCATCGGCTCGTTCGCCCCGGACCACGTGGTGGAGCCGGCCGAGGCGTTCCAGGCGGTCGTGCGGGAGGCGGTGCTGGCAGCGGACACCGGGCGGATCGTGACGATCGGGATCACCCCGTCCTCCCCGGCCACGGGCTTCGGCTACATCAAGGCGGGGGAGTCGCTGGGTCTGGCGGGGGCCCCGCACGCACTGGCCGTGGAGCAGTTCGTGGAGAAGCCCGACGAGGCCACCGCACGCCAGTACGTGGCGAGCGGACGCTACACGTGGAACGCCGGGATGTTCGTGGCCCCGGTGGGACTCATGCTGCACTACCTGCGGGAGAGCGAGCCCGAGCTGGCCAGGGGACTGGACCGGATCGCGGACGCGTGGGACACCCCCGAGCGCGACGCCGTGGTGGACGAGGTGTGGCCCACGCTGACCAAGACGGCGATCGACTACGCCGTGGCCGAGCCCGCGGCGGCCGCCGGTGCGGTGGCCATGGTCCCCGGCGACTTCACCTGGGAGGACGTGGGGGACTTCGCGGCGATCAACCGCCTCAACAAGGTGGATCCCCGGACGGACTCGCAGGTCTCCATCCTGGGGCAGAACAACCGTGTGCTCGCGGACGAGTCCTCGGGCATCGTGGTCTCCGACACCGGGCGGCTCGTGGCCCTGATCGGAGTGCAGGACATCGTGGTGGTGGACACCCCGGACGCCCTGCTGGTCACCACCGCGGAGCACGCGCAGCGCGTGAAGAACGCGGTGGACTCCCTCAAGCGCAACGGGGACACGGACGTCCTCTGACGCCCCGTGACGCGCGCGGAGGCACCGGGGCTCCACGGCGGTACGCTGACAGGCATGTTGGACCTGCCGCTGCCCTCCGCCGACGACGTGGGGCTGCCCCCCGCGATCGGGCCCCTGCTCAGCCACTACCTCCCGGACCTCATCCGGTTCCGCCGTGACGTGCACCGCCACCCGGAGCTGTCCTACGAGGAGTACCGGACCACCGAGCGGATCGTGAACGCCCTGGAGGCCTCCGGGCTGCACCCCGTGCGCTTCGAGCGCACCGGGTGCTACGTGGACGTGGGCCGGGGGCCCGTGATGGTGGGGCTGCGCGCGGACATCGACGCACTGCCCATTCTGGAGGACACGGGCCTGGACTACGCCTCCATCAACGAGGGCGTCATGCACGCGTGCGGCCACGACATCCACACCACGGTGATGCTCGGGGTGGCCCGGGTGCTCGCGGACCTGCACCGCTCCTCGCCCTTCGCGGGGACCGTGCGGATCGTGTTCCAGCCCGCCGAGGAGAAGCTGCCCGGCGGGGCGCTCAGCATCATCCGGCAGAACGTGCTCTCGGGGGTGCCGCGCATGTTCGCGCTGCACTGCGAGCCCAAGGTGGACGTGGGCCAGGTGGGCACCCGGATCGGCGCCATCACCTCGGCCTCGGACACCATCCGGATCGAGCTCTCGGGCCGCGGCGGGCACACGTCCCGCCCGCACCTCACCGAGGATCTCGTCTACGCGATGAGCCAGATCGCCATCGACGTGCCCGCGGTGCTGTCCCGGCGGGTGGACGTCCGCTCCGGCGTGGCGGTGGTGTGGGGGCAGATCCACGCCGGGGTGGCGCCCAACGCGATCCCCATGTCCGGCTTCATGGCCGGGACCATGCGCTGCCTGGATGCGGACGCGTGGTACCAGGCGGGCGAGATGCTCGACGAGGTGGTGGGCCAGGTGGCCGCGCCCTACGGCGTGAACGTGGACCTGGAGCACATCCGCGGCGTGCCCCCGGTCGTGAACGGGGAGACCGAGACCACCCTGCTGGAGATCGCCGCGCGCGCCGAGCTCGGCGAGGAGAGCATCCTGCTCGTGGAGCAGTCCATGGGCGGGGAGGACTTCGCGTGGTTCCTGCAGCACGTGCCCGGCGCCATGATGCGACTCGGCACCCGTGAGCCCGGCGGCCGCACCTACGACCTGCACCAGTCCGACTACTCCCCCCAGGAGGAGGCGATCCGCTGCGGTGTCCAGGTGATGGCCTCCACCGCCCTGCGCGCCGTGCGGCTGCGGGTGCGTGAACTCAGCGATGCCACGCAGACCCCCGAGATCCCCGAGGAGTGACACGCCGCGGTGGGGGACACGCACGGTCGGCTCACGGGCTACACTGGGCAGACCTATGACCCGGGTCACTTTCCGGGCGGCCGTGCGCACCGCACCACACCGCCCCGGTGAGGAGGCGCGCGGAGTCCACGCGGCGCCGTCGTCCGCTCCCGGTCAGGGGAGGTGACGGTGACCCACGCGAGGACGCGAAGGGAGCCGCCGGTCACCTCGGCCGCCGGGCGCAACGCCCCGGCTCCCAACCGCACGGCTTCCCCGAGCCCGATCCTCCGGAGGACCCCATGATCACTCGTCGTTTCCGCACCCTGGGTGCGCTCGGACTGGCCGGGGTCACCGGCCTCACGCTCGCCGGCTGCGGCGCGGCCCCTGGTGCCTCCGGGGACAGCAGCCAGGCCTCGGACTTCAAGGGCTGCATCGTCTCCGACGACGGCGGATTCCAGGACCGCTCGTTCAACCAGAGCTCCTACGAAGGTCTGAAGGCCGCGGAGGAGCACAAGGGCATCAAGGTCAGCCAGGCCGAGTCGCAGTCCGAGACCGAGTTCGAGCCGAACCTGACGTCCATGGCCCAGCAGGGCTGCAACCTGACCGTGTCCGTGGGATTCCTCCTCGCGGACACCACCAAGAAGGTGGCCGGAGCCAACCCGGACAAGCACTTCGCGATCGTGGACGACAACTCCATCAAGGCGGAGAACGTCAAGCCGATCGTCTACAACACCGCCGAGGCCGCGTTCCTCGCGGGCTACCTCGCCGCGGGGACCTCCGAGACCGGGAAGGTGGCCACGTACGGCGGCATGGACATCCCCACCGTGACCGTGTTCATGGACGGCTTCGCGGACGGTGTGAAGTACTACAACGAGAAGAACAAGAAGGACGTGAAGGTCCTCGGCTGGAACAAGGACTCCCAGAACGGCACGTTCCTCAGCTCCTTCCAGGACTCGTCCAAGGCCAAGACCGTGACCCAGAACCTGATCGGTGACGGTGCGGACGTGGTGCTGCCGGTGGCCGGCCAGGCGGCCCAGGGCACCGTGGACGCGGTCACCGAGGCGAACAAGGGCAGCAAGAACGTGCGTCTGATCTGGCCGGACACGGACGGCTACGAGACGCTGGACTCCGGCAAGGAGTACCTGCTCACCTCCGTGCTCAAGGAGATGTCCACCTCCGTGGAGGACGTGGTCACCCAGGCCGCGGACGGGAAGTTCGACAACACCCAGTACGTGGGCACCCTGGAGAACGGCGGCGTGGGCCTGGCCCCGTACCACGACCAGCAGGAGAAGGTGGGCGAGGACCTCGACAAGCAGGTCCAGCAGCTCAAGCAGGACATCATCGACCACAAGGTCACGGTGGAGTCCAAGAACGCCCCGAAGTCCTGACCGGGCGCCACGGGCAGGAGCGCAGAGCGTGCAGCTGAGACTCAGGGACGTCACCAAGAAGTTCGGTGACTTCACCGCCAACGACCGCGTGGACCTCACGGTGGAGCCCCACCAGATCCACTGTCTGCTCGGGGAGAACGGGGCGGGCAAGTCCACCCTGATGAACGTCCTCTACGGGCTGTACGAGCCCACCTCCGGGACCGTGGAGATCGACGGCGAGCCCGTGGCCTTCAGCGGTCCGGGGGACGCCATGGCGGCCGGGATCGGCATGGTGCACCAGCACTTCATGCTGATCCCGGTCTTCACCGTGGCGGAGAACGTGGCGCTGGGGCACGAGAGCACCCGGGGCGCGTCCCTTGACCTCGCGACCACCCGCGCCCGGATCCGGGAGATCTCGCAGCGCTACGGCTTCGCCGTGGACCCGGACGCCGTGGTGGAGGACCTCCCCGTCGGTGTGCAGCAGCGCGTGGAGATCATCAAGGCCCTCGTGCGGGACGCCGAGGTGCTCATCCTCGACGAGCCCACGGCGGTGCTGACCCCTCGGGAGACGGACGAGCTGCTCGCCATCATGCGGCAGCTGCGGGACGGCGGCACCTCGATCGTGTTCATCTCCCACAAGCTGCGGGAGGTGCGTGCGGTCTCGGACGTGATCACCGTGATCCGCCGCGGGCGCGTGGTGGGCCGGGTGGGCCCGGAGACGAGCACGGACGAGCTCGCCGCCCTCATGGTGGGCCGCGACGTCTCCCTCACGGTGGACAAGACCCCCGCGCTCGCCACCGGGGCCGCGCTGGAGGTGCGGGACCTCACGGTGGTGGGGGACAACGGCGTCGTCCTGCTGGACGGCGTGGACTTCGACGTGGCGCCCGGGGAGATCCTCGCGGTGGCCGGAGTCCAGGGCAACGGGCAGACCGAGCTGACCCGGGCGCTGGTGGGCCTGGAGGAGCGGGTCACCGGCTCGGTCCGGCTGGACGGGCACGAGCTCACGGGACTCAGGACCCGGGACGTGCTGGCGCGAGGGGTCGGCTTCGTGCCCGAGGACCGCTCCACGGACGGGCTCGTGGGCTCGTTCTCCGTGGCAGAAAACCTGGTGCTGGACCGCTGCCACGAGCGCTCGTTCGCCGCCGGGCCCTCACTGCGCCTGGGAGCGATCGCCCAGCACGCGGGGTCCGAGGTGGCCGAGTACGACATCCGCGCCGGCTCCGTGGACTCGCCCGTGGCCACGCTGTCGGGAGGCAACCAGCAGAAGGTGGTGATCGCCCGTGAACTGGGGCGCCCGCTCAAGCTCTTCGTGGCCTCCCAGCCCACGCGCGGCGTGGACGTGGGGTCCATCGAGTTCATCCACGAGCGCATCGTGGCCGAGCGGGACAAGGGCACCGCGGTGCTCATCGTCTCCACCGAGCTGGACGAGGTCTACGCACTCGCGGACCGGATCGCGGTGTTCTTCCACGGTCGCCTCATGGGCATCGTGGGCCCGGACACCCCGCGTGAAGCCCTCGGACGCATGATGGCCGGGGAACCCGCGGAGTCCGTCCTGCCCGCGGCGCCCTGGGACCACGCGGGGGACGACGACGCCGCGGCGCCGGGCACCCTGTCGGGTGGCACCGACCGCGGGACCACGAACCCCCTGCCGCCCACGGCCGCGCCGCCCACCCCGTCCGAACCGACGAGCCCGACCGGGCGAACGGCCCCGGCCGACCGACACGAGGGGAACCCCACGGCATGAGCGCCACCACCGCACCGGCCGGGGCCGACCAGGTCTCCGCCCCGCCGCCCACCGAGCTCGCCGCGGGCGAGCACCGCCGCACCCTGCTGGGCTCCACCGTGCAGTCGGTGCTCGCCGTGGTGGTCGCGCTGGTCCTGGGCGGCCTGCTGATCGCCGTCACGGACGAGAAGGTCCGAGATGCGGCGGGGTACTTCTTCGCGCGTCCCGGTGACACCCTGTCCGCGATGTGGACGGCGGCCTCCAGCGCCTACGTGGCCATGTTCCACGGCGCCGTGTACAACCCGTCCGGGGCCACGTTCGCGGACCGGATCTACCCCTTCACGGAGACACTCACCGTGGCCACGCCACTCATCCTCGCGGGGCTGGGCGTCGCGCTGGCGTTCCGGGCCGGGCTGTTCAACATCGGTGCCCAGGGCCAGATCCTGGTCGGCGCCACGCTCGCGGCGTGGGTGGGCTTCTCGTGGCACCTGCCCGCGGGGATCCACCTGATCGCGGTCGTGGCGGCGGGAGCGCTGGGCGGGGCCGTGTGGGGCGGGATCGTGGGTCTCGTCAAGGCCCGGACCGGCGCCCACGAGGTGATCCTCACGATCATGCTCAACTACGTGGCCCTGAACCTCGTGGCGTGGCTGCTCACGCTGCCGAGCTTCCAGCGCGAGGGGTCGTCCAACCCCATCAGTCCCGCCGTGGACGGGACCGCGATGTTCCCCAAGCTCCTGGGCGAGCACTTCCGGCTGCACTGGGGTTTCGCGCTGGCGGTGCTCGCCACGGTGGCCGTGGCCTGGCTGCTCCACCGCTCCACCGTGGGCTTCGAGCTGCGTGCCGTGGGCGCGAACCCGCGGGCCGCGCGCACGGCGGGGATCTCCGTGACCCGCGGCTTCGTGGTGGTCATGCTGCTGGCGGGGCTGCTCGCGGGTCTCGCGGGCACCGCGCAGGTGTCCGGCACCGAGCACTCGCTCACGGCGGGTGTCGCGGCCTCCTTCGGCTTCGACGCGATCACCGTGGCCCTGCTGGGCCGCTCCACACCCTGGGGCACGTTCTTCGCGGGCATCCTCTACGGGGCGTTCCGCGCCGGGGGCGTGACCATGCAGTCCATGACGGGCACCAACATCGACATCGTCCTGGTGGTGCAGTCCCTCATCGTGCTCTTCGTCGCACTGCCGCCGCTGTTCACCTTCGCCGTGCGCCGCTCGCGCGCGAGCACCCACTCGCAGGAGGCCGCGTGAGCACCACAGCGTCCCAGCCCACCTCCCACGCACCGGCTCCCCGTGGGCCCGCGCCCGACGCCGACCTCGCCACCTCGGCGGCCAACCGCGCCGTGGGGGTGCGCACCTACCGCCCCGCGATCGGACTGGGCATCCTCGCGCTCGTCTCCTTCCTGGTCTTCGCGCTGCACACCTCCGCACGGGAGGTCCAGTTCCGGTTCTCCGAGACGGGCGACGCCGTGCGGCTTCCCGACATGGAGGTGGCCGCCGCACCCTTCGGCTGGGTGGTCACGGCGGTGCTCGCGGCGCTCGCGGTGGCCGCCGGCGTGCGGGCCCGGGCACTGCCGCGCTGGGCCATGGTGCTCGCGGGCCTCGCCTTCGTGGCGGGGTTCCTGGTGTGGATCGTGGGCACGGCCCAGACCCCGAGCATCTCCCTGACCGCTCTGCTCGCCGGATCCGTGGCCCTGGCCACCCCGCTCGTGTTCGGCTCCCTGGGCGGCCTGCTGTGCGAGCGCTCCGGCGTGGTCAACATCGCGATCGAGGCGCAGCTGCTCTTCGGGGCCTTCTCCGCCGCCGTCGCGGCCACGGTCTCCGGCAGCCCCTGGGTGGGCCTGCTCGCGGCCGTGCTGGGCTCGGTGCTCGTGTCGGTGGTGCTCGCCCTGTTCGCCATCCGCTACCGCGTGAACCAGGTGATCGTGGGTGTGGTGCTGAACGTGCTGGTCTCCGGGCTCACCGGGTTCCTCTTCGCCACGGTCCTGCAGCCCAGCGCCGAGCTGTTCAACTCCCCGCCGCGGCTGCCGCACGTGCGCATCCCGCTGCTCGCGGAGATCCCGGTGGTGGGCCCCGTGCTCTTCGACCAGTCCGTGATCGGCTACCTCATGTACGCCACGGTGGCCGTGGTGTGGTTCGCCCTCTACCGGACCCGCTGGGGACTGCGCACGCGCGCGGTGGGGGAGCACCCCAAGGCCGCCGACACCCTCGGGGTGCCGGTGAACGCGCTGCGAGTGCGCAACGTGCTGCTCGGCGGCGCCGTCGCCGGACTCGGCGGTGCGTTCTACACCCTCGTCTCTGTCTCCGCGTTCACCCGGGACATGACCGCGGGTTCCGGGTACATCGCCCTGGCGGCGCTGATCTTCGGGCGCTGGAACCCGGTGGGCGCCCTGCTGGCGTCCCTGCTGTTCGGCTTCGCCTCCAACCTGGAGTCCATCCTCTCCTTCCTGGACACGCCCGTGCCCAGCCAGTTCCTGGCCATGCTCCCGTACGTGGTCACCATCCTCGCTGTGGCCGGGCTGGTGGGCCGTTCACGCGGTCCCGCGGCCTCCGGGGAGCCCTACGTGAAGGAGTGACGACGCCGCCGCGCGGTCCGCGGGTGAAGAGCCCTCCCCGCGCGGCAGAATCGTCCCAGCACGAGCACCAGCACCAGCACCAGCACCAGCACCAGCACGACGACCGACGACCGACGAACGGAGCAACGACCATGACGGATGAGCGGACCACGGTGGACGAGGCGACCTGGCGGCAGCTGCAGCGGGCGGCCACCGGCGCCCTGGAGCACTCCTACTCGCCCTACTCCCGCTTTCCCGTGGGAGCGGCGGCCCTCGTGGACGACGGCCGAGTGGTCACGGGAGCGAACATCGAGAACGCCTCCTACGGGGTGACGTTGTGCGCCGAGTGCTCCCTGGTGAGCGCCCTGTTCATGTCGGGCGGCGGCAAGCTCTCCGCCTTCGTGTGCGTGGACGGCAACGGTGACGTGCTCATGCCGTGCGGGCGCTGCCGGCAGCTGCTCTACGAGCACCGCGCGCCCGGCATGCAGCTGCTCACCGTGAGCGGTGTGCGCTCCATGGACCAGGTGCTCCCGGACGCGTTCGGGCCGGAGAACCTGTAGGTCGCGGCGCCCCGGCGGCTCCCGGGCCCGACCGGGGTCCGGGGACGCGGCGCGGATCGACCGGACGGGCACGGTCCACCCGTGTGCTCCACGGGACCCGGCGGGATCCCCGCCCTCGGGTGGGCCCGTGGCACCGCGCTTATACTGGCCACGAAACCGAGCCCGGCTCTGGAAGGGAAACACACACGTGGGTCTGAGAGATCTGTTCCGCAGCACCAAGCACGACGCCCCAACGCCCCAGCCGTCGCCGGGCGCGCGCCCCACCGAGCCCGGGCGGCAGTCCCCGCTCGAGCAGCACCCCGCGGGGCACACCGCGGAGGCCGGGCACGCCCAGGACGCCGAGCGGCGTCCGCCCGAGCGCGAGACCACCCCGCTGCCCGAGAAGGGCGCGCTGACCCACCTCGTGGAGCTTCTGCTGTCCCGCGGCGCGGACCGTGCCCGGCTCACCCTCGTGCAGTCCGGCAACATCATGACCCACCAGACCCGGCAGTCCGTGGGCGAGGGCGAGGACGAGGTGGAGAACGGCACGGTGGACCAGGGGTCCCCGCTGTTCGACGACGTCGCGGACCTCTACACCCAGGCCATGAGCACCCCGGTGGGGCCGTGGCGGCAGCTGGACCTCGTGGTCGCGGCGCCGGACGACGGCCGCCGGGACGTCACCGTGAGCTACGACTACCCCAGCGGGGAGTCCCGCACCGAGCACTTCACGCACGGCCACGCCGGTGTGGGCGGTACGCGCGATGCCGCCGGGACCCCGAACGGGACGGCCCACGGCCTCCCCGAGGACCACACCGCGGACGACGTCGCGGCCGGATCCGGCACCGCTGCCGCCGCCCACCAGGGCACCGACCTGCGCTCCACGGACCGCGACGCCGCGGCCACCGACGAGCCCGCGAGCAGCACCACCGCGGACCGCACCGCGGCTCCGGTGGACGAGGCCGCCCTCGGCACGCACGAGCGCCACGACGTGGCGGAGGACGCCGTGCGTGTGGTGGACGAGCACGGCACCCAGCCCGCGGAGTCCGGTGACGTGGTGGCCGGGACGCGCACCGCGCCGGAGCACTCCCTCGCGTCCGAGTCCACTGGATCCCCCGAGTCCCACGGCGGCGGTGCGGCCCTCGCGGGCACGGCCGCGGGTGCGGGGCTCGCCGGAGCCGGCTACGCCGCGCCCCAGCAGGACGGCGCGGACTCCGCCGGGGAGACGGCCGCCGCCGAGGACACCGCGCACGTCGAGGACACGCCGGCCCCGGGGGACGGCCTGCCCGCCGAGGCGCACGGCGACCACCACGACCAGGACGGTGCGCACGGCACCGTGCCGGGCGAGGTGGACCCCCAGGACCGGGCTGGTGGCTCCGATGAGCTGCCGGCCCACGTGGACGAGTCCGCGTTCGGCACCGACACCGCGGAGCCGCTCGTGCCCGCAGGGGCCACGATGGACCCCGAGGACGACCCCTCCGGTGCGCCGCAGCTGGCCACGGCCACGGACGTCTCCCCGTCCTACCGTGCCCCCGAGGCCCAGCCGGAGCTCGACCCGGACGCGCTCGCGCCGGGCAACCTGGTGCTCACCACGGGTGACGTGCTGGGCCGCCTCGCGGACGCGCAGCGCCACCTGTTCGGGGAGAACGGCACCGCGCGTGACGTCTCCACGGTGCTGATCCGCGTGCGCGCGCTCGGCACCTACTACGACGCCCTGACCCACGTGCGCCTCAACGGCTTCTGGGACCAGCGGCCCACGTTCGACCTGGTGCCCGAGGACCAGCTGAAGGTCCAGGAGCTCAAGGACGACTCCTACGTGGAGGGCTCCGGAGCCCCGCTGGCCATGATGTTCCGTTTCCGCCCGGGCGTCCCGCCGGAGCTCACGTTCGACTACTCGGACGAGGAGGCCTTCGTGCGCTACGAGCAGCGGCTGCCGGGTCAGAACTACCTGGAGGAGCTGCGCATGTACCCCCGCACGGGCTCCAACATCCCGCAGCACGTGAACGAGGCCCTGCAGGACTGGAACTACTGAGCATGACCTCGCAGGGCAGCCCCGAGGGCCCCGTCCGCACCGTGGACGGGGCCCTCGGGCCACACGGACTCGTCTGCCTCCACGACCACCTGGACGGCGCGCTGCGCCCCGCCACGGTCGTGGCGCTCGCCGCGGCGGCCCACCACGAGCTGCCCGCCACGGAGCCGGCCGCGCTGGGCCGGTGGTTCCGCGACAGCGCGGACTCGGGCAGCCTCACGCGCTACCTGGAGACCTTCTCCCACACCGTGGCGGTCATGCAGACCCCGGACGCACTGCGCCGTGTGGCTCGCGAGTACGTCGCGGACTGCGCCGCCGAGGGCATCGTGCACTCGGAGGTGCGGTGGGCGCCCGAGCAGCACGTGGCGGGCGGCCTCTCCCTGGACGGGGCCGTCGAGGCGGTCCGGTCCGGTCTGGCGGAGGGCGTCGCGGAGGTGAAGGCCGCGGGCGGGCACATCTCGGTGGTGCAGATCCTGTGCGCCATGCGCCACCTGGACCGTTCGCTCGAGATCGCCGAGCTCGTGGTGCGCCACGCGGGCGCGGCGGCGTCGTCCGCCGGCGGTGGGCAGCCCACCACCACGACGACGCACGGCCGGCTCCCCGGGGAGCCGGAACCGGGCGCGGTGGTCGCCTTCGACCTCGCCGGGCCCGAGGACGGTTTCCCCGTCTCCGCGCACCGCCCGGCCCTCGACCTGCTCGCCGCGCACCGTATCCCGGTGACCCTGCACGCGGGGGAGGCCGCGGGGGCGGAGTCCGTGGCGGACGCGCTGGACAGCGGCCGGGCCCTGCGCCTGGGACACGGCGTGCGGCTGCTGGACGAGGACCGGGAGGGCGTCTCCGAGCTCTCGCGGTGGATCCGGGACCGCCGGATCGCGCTGGAGGTCTGCCCGTGCTCGAACCTGCAGACCGGCGCGAGCGCCGCCTGGGGCGAGGGCATCGCGGAGCACCCCGTGACGCGGATGCTGCGGGACGGCTTCACGGTGACCATCTCACCGGACAACAGGCTCATGAGCGGCACCTCGGTGAGCCACGAGCTGCACCGGCTGCGTGCCGAGGCGGGGTGGACGCCGGAGGACGAGCTGCGGGTGCAGCGCAACGCGGCGCGCGCGGCGTTCGTGCCACTGGCCTACCAGCAGTGGCTCGAACACCGCGTCACGGGGGAGGACGCGTGAGCGCGGCGGCCGGCCCCGGGGCGCAGTTCGAACGGCTCGTGGCCGTCATGGACACGCTGCGCTCCCCGGGCGGCTGCCCGTGGGACGCGGAGCAGACCCACGAGTCCCTGCTGCGCTACCTCGTGGAGGAGGCGTACGAGGTCGTCGAGGCGGTCGAGGCGCTGGAGCCCTCCGCGCGGCGCCGCGACGAGCTGGTGGAGGAGCTCGGGGACGTGCTGCTGCAGGTGGTGTTCCACGCCCGGATCGGGCAGGAGCACCAGGGGGAGCAGCGCTTCGACGTCACGGACGTGGTGACCGCGGTGACCGAGAAGCTCGTCCGCCGCCACCCCGGCGTGTTCGACCGGGAGCCCGGCTGTGCGGCGGCACCGGAGAGCGGCCCACCTCCCGCACCGGGGGACCCCACCGCCGCGGCGGCAGAGGGCGTCGCGCGGGAAGCCGCGGCCGGTGCGGCGGGTGACTCCGCGGACCGGACCGGGCGCGGAGGGGCCTCGGCGTCCGGGGGCGCCGCGGCGTCGTCGGGCACGGAACGGCCGAGCACCGCGGAGCTGTCCGCACGCTGGGACGCCGTGAAGCGGGAGGAGAAGCCGCAGCGCACCCGGGTCTTCGACGGGATCCCCCCGGCACTGCCCGCGCTCGCGCTCGCGGAGAAGGCACTGTCCAAGGCACGGCGCCACGGCGTCCCCGGGGTGACCCCCGTGGGCCCCGAGCCGAGTGCCGGGCAACGCGCGGCGGAGGAGCGCGAGCTGGGCGAGCAGCTGCTGCGCCGGGTCGAGGCGGCCTCCGCCCGGGGTCTGGACGCCGAGCGCGCCCTGCGCGCCGCGGTGCGCCGCTACGTGGCCGAGAACGACGGGCCGCTCGACGGCTGAGAGCGGACAGCCACCGCGCGTCTCGCAGCCACCCAGGAGCGCTCGGTAGGCTGGGAGCCGGGGCGCGAACGGCCCCACGGGTCGACGACCGACAAGGAGATTTTCATGGCAATGATCATTGGGCTGCAGGCCCGCCAGATCCTGGATTCCCGCGGCAACCCCACGGTCGAGGTGGAGGCCCTGCTGGACGACGGCAGCTACGGCCGTGCGGCGGTTCCCTCGGGCGCGTCCACCGGTGAGTTCGAGGCCGTGGAGCGCCGCGACGGCGACAAGAACGTCTACCAGGGCAAGGGTGTACTGGACGCCGTGCACGCCGTGGACGAGGAGCTGGAGCAGGCCGTGGTGGGTCTGGACGCCTCCGACCAGCGCGCCGTGGACCAGGCCATGCTCGAGCTCGACGGCACCGACAACAAGGCCAAGCTGGGTGCCAACGCGATCCTGGGCGCCTCCATGGCGATCGCCCGCGCCGCGGCGAGCTCCGCGGACCTGGAGCTCTACAAGTACCTGGGCGGGCCCAACGCGCACGTGCTGCCCGTGCCCATGATGAACATCCTCAACGGCGGCTCCCACGCGGACTCCAACGTGGACATCCAGGAGTTCATGATCGCCCCCATTGGCGCGTCCACGTTCTCGGAGGCCCTGCGCTGGGGCGTGGAGGTCTACCACAGCCTCAAGTCCGTGCTGAAGGACCGCGGCCTGTCCACGGGCCTCGGGGACGAGGGCGGCTTCGCGCCGAACCTCGACTCCAACGCGGCGGCGCTGGACCTCATCCTCGAGGCCATCGAGAAGGCCGGGTACACGCCGGGCCGCGACATCGCCCTCGCCCTGGACGTGGCCTCCTCCGAGTTCTTCGAGCAAGGCACGTACACCTTCGAGGGCAAGAAGCGCTCCGCCGAGGAGATGTCCGCCTACTTCGCGGACCTCGTGGCGAGGTACCCGCTGGTGTCCATCGAGGACCCCCTGGACGAGGACGACTGGCAGGGCTGGGCCACGCTCACCGAGCACATCGGGGACAAGGTCCAGCTCGTGGGGGACGACCTCTTCGTGACCAACCCCGAGCGCCTCGCCCGCGGCATCGACGAGCACGTGGCCAACGCGCTGCTCGTGAAGGTCAACCAGATCGGCTCCCTGACCGAGACCTTCGACGCCGTGGAGCTCGCCCAGCGCAACGGCTACCGCTGCATGATCTCGCACCGTTCCGGTGAGACCGAGGACACCACCATCGCCGACATCGCGGTGGCCGTGAACGCGGGCCAGATCAAGACCGGCGCTCCCGCCCGTTCCGAGCGCGTGGCCAAGTACAACCAGCTGCTGCGCATCGAGGAGGAGCTGGGGGACTCCGCAACGTACGCGGGCGCCTCCGCCTTCCCCCGCTTCACCGCGAAGTAGCGCGCACCGCGGCACCGCGTGTGCCGCCGCCCACGACGCCGCCCGCTCCCGTTCCGGGGCCGGGCGGCGTCGTGCTGCGGGTAGACTGGCCGAGCACGAACCGCCCCCACCACGTCACCCGGGAGG
>NZ_PHOA01000001.1 GCF_003687455.1 Kocuria tytonicola
CGGGTGGGGTGTCCGTAGCGTGGAGGCCATGAGCACACCAGCCTCGCGACCCACCCCGCCGTGGGACGCCACCGAACCCCTTCCCCCGGCCTCGGACGGCACCCGGCCGCTGCCGCCTGCGGAGACGGCGGCCGAGTCGGTGACCGCCACCGCCGAGCCATACGCCGACTCTCGGGACGTTTCCGGCGCACGGGGTGCGCGCTCCACTGCCGAGACCACGCCCCGGGCCACCGCGCAAGCCGATCAGGTTGCGCAGGCCGATCAGGCCGCGCACTCCGCCGCCACCGCGAAGGGCCAGGCCACCACGGATCTCCCGTCGGTGGGCTCCACCCGCGTGCTCTCCCGCGAGGACGCCGTGGAGCACCGCGCCCTGCCTCCCGTGGGCCGCCCGGAAGGTCTGGCAGACCGGGGCGGCGTTCGCCCCGCGGACCGCGCGAGCCGCCCCGTGACCGGGGGCGACGACGCCGACGGCCTCGGCCAGGCGCCGACCGGAGAAAATGTGCCGCCCGGCGGGCACGTGCCCGCGATCCGCGAGTGGCGCATGCTCTCCCCCAAGACCCTGTTCTTCGGTGCCCTGGACCTCGTGGTGGACGCGGCGCTCAACACGGCGCTGCTGTGCCTGATCGGTGCACTGCTCGTGGCCGGTGTGACCACCGTCCCGGCGCTCGGTCTGGGCGTGCTGGTGCTGGCCGCCACGGTCTACGTGATGGTGGCGGCGGTGTGGCTGGAACGGCGGCGCTCGGCGTCGTCGTTCGGTCTGGACATCCGCGACCCCCAGCGGCGCCGCACACCGCGCACGGACTGGGTGCGGATCCCCCACCAGATCTGGTTGGACGCCAGCGACGGCTCCCTGTGGCTGGGGATGCTGCACCTGACGATCACGTGCCTGCTGGGCTGGCTCATGCTGGTGCCGTTCGTAGTGGCCGGGGCCGGGATCGCCGCCGCCACCACGCCGCTGTACATGCCGGCGGACTCCGTGGTGCGCACACTCATGGATCAGGCCGGCGACGTTCCCCCGTGGGCCCTGGTCGCGGGCTCGGTGCTCGCGGTGGTGCTCGGCATCCTGCTGGGCGTGCTGCTGACGCTGGCCCACCGCGGTCTCTCCGCGGGGCTGCTGCGCCAGAGCGAGGCCGCCCGGCTGCGCCGCGAGGCCATGGAGTCCGAGCGCCGCGCGGAGTACGAGTCCGCCGCGAAGGAGTCTGCGGTGCGCGGCGCGGAGACTGAGCGCTCCCGCATCGAGCGGGACCTGCACGACGGCGTCCAGCCCCAGCTGGTCTCGGTGGCCATGAACCTCTCGATGGCGAAGTCCAAGATCGACACGGACCCCGCGGCCGCGAAGGAGCTCGTGGCGGAGGCCCACGGCACCACCAAGGCCGCGATCACCGAGCTGCGTCGGCTCGCCCGCGGCTTCCACCCCGCGGTGCTGGAGGACCGGGGGCTCGACGCCGCCCTCTCCGCCGTCGCGGCGCAGGCCCCGTTCCCCGTGGACGTTGCCGTGACCGTGCCGCGCCTGGACCCGCGCACGGAGGCCGCCGTCTACTTCGCGGTCTCGGAGAGCCTCACCAATGCGGTCAAGCACTCCGGTGCGCGCTCCGCGGACGTGGCCGTGTCCGTGCAGGACGGCCCGGCTCCTGGAACCCGCGTGGTGGTGGCGGGGGTCCGCGACTCCGGCCGCGGCGGTGCCCAGGTGGTTCCGGGCGGTGGCCTCTCCGGCATCCGGGACCGGATCCGCTCCGCCGGGGGCAGGTTCTTCGTGAACTCCCCCGCGGGCGGGCCCACCGAGGTGATCGTGGAGCTGCCGCTCGGCAGCACCGGAGAGGAGAACTGAGATGCGCATCGTGATCGCCGAGGACGCCGTCCTGCTGCGCGCCGGACTGGTGCGCCTGCTCACAGACGCGGGGCACGACGTCGTCGCGGAGACGGATACCGCCGAGGGGCTCGTGAAGGCCGTGGAGGAGCACCGCCCGGACTTCGCCCTGGTGGACGTGCGGCTGCCGCCCTCGTTCAGCGACGAGGGGATCCGCGCCGCCGTGCTGATCCGCTCCGCCCACCCGGACGTGGCTGTCCTCGTGCTCTCGCAGTACGTGGAGGAGCGCTACGCGTCCGAACTGATCGCCTCGCGCCGCGAGGGCCTGGGCTACCTTCTCAAGGACCGCGTGGCGGACGTGGAGCAGTTTCTCGAGTCCGTGCAGACCGTCGGCTCCGGCGGCACCGTGCTGGACCCGGAGGTGCTCACGCAGATCCTGGTGCGCTCGCGGCGTCGTGAGGACCTGGAGCTGCTGACCCCGCGCGAGCGCGAGGTGCTGGGGCTCATGGCGCAGGGACTGTCCAACGCGTCCATCGCCGCGAACCTGTACCTCACCGAGTCGGCCGTGGAGAAGCACATCGGCTCAATCTTCGCCAAGCTCGGCGTCACCTCGGAGACCGGCAACCGCAGGGTTCTGGCCGTTCTCAAGTACCTCGGCTACTCGGACCACTCCCTCTAGGACACGACATGAGCACTCACACTCCCTCCCCGGCCACCCCGGATTCCGGTTCCCTGCCCGCGCAGGACCCCCGTCAGGACCGTCCCCTCCCCCGCGGCGAGCGCCGCGCGTGGAACACCGCCACCGCCGTGGTGGGCGGCGTGGCCGCGATCGGCCTGCTGGTCGGCGGCGCGGGCGTCACCGGCGCACTCGCCCTGACGCAGGATCACAACGGGTCCTGGACCGCGCCCGCCGCCGTCAAGAGCATCCATGTGGACGCGGCCGACGCCGCCGTCTACGTCCACACCAGCGCCACCGCGGACCGCGTGCAGGTGCTGTGGTCCGAGGCCGGAATCAACATCCCGGACCGCGCGCCCTCCCCTTCCCTGCACGACGGCGCGCTGTCCCTCGACCTGGGCGCCGCAGCCAACGGCTGGGGTCTGGGAGGGTCCTCGAACCGCAGCGTCTCCGTCACCGTCCCCGAGGACTCCGCGCCGGTCTCCCTGGATCTTCAGGGCACCACTGACGCGCTCTCCGTGGAGGGCACGTTCAAGGACGTCGTCGCCAGCACGGACACCGGTTCGGTGGAGGCCAACGACCTGGAGGCCGCCACGGTGGACGCCCGATCCACGAACGGGCGGGTGCTGCTGGACGGCGTGCACGTGAGCAACCGGCTGGACGCCCACACGGACAACGGCATGGTGCTCGTGGACACCCAGGGCACCTCCCCGAAGCGCGCCTCCATCACGGGGGGCTCCGGCTACTACGGCGTGACCATGCCCACCGCGGACTACTGGTACCCGCAGGGCAGCCAGAAGGACTTCACCGATCCGCGGCACCCGGCGACCACGGACCCGGTCGGCTCGGACCCGTCGGATCCCACGGACGACTCGTCCCTGGAGTACTACGGGACGTACGACTACAGCCCCCTGCCCTCCGAGGTCAGCACCCCGTCCCTGTTCGCGACGGCGGAGCCGTCCACCTCGGCCACGCCGCGGGCGACGTCGGGCGGGGGTACGCCCGCGAGCCCCAGCGCGTCGTCGAGCTCTGTTGCGTCGGAGAGGCCGCGGGCGACGTCGTCGACGACGCACGGGGCCGTGGAAGAGACAGGGCGCGGCCACGACGCGGACACCGTGTGCAAGGCCGCGCCGCGCGACAGGCCCTGCCTCTACCTCCAGGGCACGCCCATGAGCGTGAAGGACTCCGGGTGGATGAACGCGTGGCACGACGGCTGGCGCTCCCCCGGCACCAGGCAGGACCGCGACGACCAGCCGGAGCAAGACCTGTCCGAGTCCGGTTCACCGGCTCGCGAGAACTAGAACTCCCGTCCGGGGCGTACGGGCTCCGGGCGGGTGCCCCGCGGCACCGCAGACCAGGCGGCCGCGGGGCTTTTGTCCGTTGAGAGACCCGCCGGGTACGGGCGCAGCCGGGAACGTGGACCGGCCCCCGCCTGCTACGGGCCCCAGACCCCCGCCTTGTAGTGGTTGGTGACGTCCTGCTGGGTGAAGCCGCGGTTGTAGACCGCCGCGAAGCCGATGTTGCCCTTGAAGCACTCCGCCGACTTGGCGGGGGCGTCCGGCCAGGAGTCCACGCGGGCGCACCCGATCCGCCAGCGGGCAGGGGAATACGTCTCCAGCGTTCCGGTGGCAGGGGTGCTGCCCACGAGCACACCGTCCAGGTAGACCGAGGCGAAACCGGCGGCGGGATCCCGCGTGGCAACCACGTGGTGCCACTTGCCGTCCGCCACGGTCGCTGGGCTCTGGACACGCTCGAATCCGCCGGTGGCCGAGACGTAGTTGCTCATGTTCAGCTTGCCGGAGGCACCCACGTAGAGCTCGCGGTCGAACTTCAGTTCCTGGGGATACGTGTCGTTGTTCGTCAGGGCCATGAGGTTGCCCTGTGTACCCGTGGACTGGAACCACAGCTCCTGCGTGTACGTCTGCGGCGGGGTCACGGACGTGGTGTTGCGCACGATTGAGGGGCTTTTCGTGTTCCCGGCGAACTCCAGGTAGCCCACGGTGTCGTGCTTGCACGCCGTGGCCGTGTTCCTGGGCGTCACGTAGGAGGAGGCGGTGCTGCTGTTGCTGCCATCCACCAGGTTCGTGGGCCTGGTCTCGTTGAACTGGTAGGCGAAGACCCGCCCCGTCTCCTTGGTCAGCGCCTCGCGGCACGAGAAGAACGGCATGACGGTGCCCGAGTTGGCCGTGTTGTTGACCGCCGCGGTGAACCGCCCCAGGGTGCCGGGGGTGACCAGGGGGATGACCACCAGGGCCACCGTCACCAGCAGCCCGAGGGCCACCCGCAGCAGCCGAGCACGCTGCTCGGGGCTCTGCTTCCGCATGCTCTGCGATGAGGACTCGCTCATGCGGGGACCTCCTCCTTCTGGCGCGTGACGCGCTGGTGGATCCCGAAGAGCACGAACGGGCTTGCGCAGTACAGCACCGCGCCCAGCCACCACCCCGGGGTCAGCTCCACCCGCGGGTAGAACGTGAACTTGCCGCCGTCGGAGGGTTCGTCCGCCCGGGCCATCCCGTCCGCACCCGTGGGCGCGAGGACGTCCGTGGCCGTGCCGCGGTCCTCCGCCGGTGCAACGCTCACCGGGAAGATGCCGGTGCTGACCACGTGGGCCTCGGCGAACGGGCCGTCCGCGTCCTGGTCCGTCTTCATGCTCAGCAGCTGGACCCCCAGCAGCGGCTGGACGATCACCACGGACAGTGCCACCCCGCAGAACAGCCCCAGCGCGCGGTACCGGAACTTCGCCCGTGGATCGCGCACGCGCACGGTCAGCAGCATGCTCACCAGCAGCACCACCAGCACGATGGGCAGCATCTTGGTGACCCACCCCATGACCGGTGCGACGACGACAGCGCGGCCCTCCAGGTTGCCCTGCACCACCCGTTCGGGGTCCGGCGTGCCATTGAGGTCGCCCTGGGTCTGGGCGGAGGCCCCGTCCACCGAGACCACCCGGTGCGTGTGGGTGGTTCCGCCCGTGGACGGCGCCACGGTCACGATGTCCCCGGCGTGCAGCTCCGCCACCTCGGCGGGCTGGGTCACCACCAGGGATCCCACCGGCGCGGAGGTGCCCATGGACGCGGTCTCCATGATGTACGCGCGGTACCCGCCCAGCCCCAGCACCACGCACAGGACCACGAACAGGCTCAGCACGACGGCGCCCACCCACCCGATGATCCGTGCCGTGCGTCCGCCGCGGGGCTGCGCGGCGTCGTCACCGTCCTCCGCCGTGTCGTCCTCGGGCCCGGGGACGCCCTCGGCCCCCGCCTCGGAATGTGCCGCAACGTCGTCGCCGACCCCGGGGGACCGTTCCTCGGGGTCGACGACGGCCAGCGGTTCCGTGCGCGGGGCATCCGCGTCCGGCTCGTCCCGGGGAAGAGGTGACGACATGGGGGCCTTTCCGTGGTCACGCCGTCACCCGGCCGGTGGGCGGGGTGACGGCGACGTCGCTGATCGGTGGCAACGGCAAACGCCGGCGACCGGCGCCGGCGTCTGCAGAGGTGCTCAGGGGATCAGGCGGTGTACGTCCAGGTCAGGGGCTGGGAGATGGTAACTCCCGCGTAGGTGTTGTCCGCGGAGACGGGCAGCGTGGTGGTGATCTTGTACGCGTTCGACGCTCCGGCCGCGGGTGCAGTGAGCGTGATCGGGGAGTTCGACTTGGCCGCGAGCTCCTTGGCCGTGCCCCTGAAGATCTCGGTGCCGTCCTGAGTGATGACCACGTTCATGAGGCCGCACAGGTCGCCCTTGCCGGCAGCCACGGCGGGAGTCTGCGTGCAGGCCCCCGGGGTCAGCGTGGCGGCCTTGGCCGCGATGCTGCCGGTGTTCTTCAGGGTGATGTTGACCGTGGAGACGTCCCCGGGGGCCATCGTGGTCTTGCCGCCGTACTTGTTGATGGTGGCGCACGTGGCAACGTTGTTGGTCCCCTCGGAGCTGTCGCACGTCACGTTCGTGCCGTCCGCACCGGGCCCGGTCTCCTGCATGGTCAACCCGCCGGCGCCGGCGGTGTTGTTGTCGTTCTTGATCGACGCGGTGTACGCGCCCAGCGAGCCCGTGACCAGGCTGAGGACCAGCGCACCGGCGCCCAGGGTTGCCGGCACGAGCCACGCGATGGACTTCTTACGTTGGGGGGTGGACTCAGCGGTCATGTTCCGGGCTTCTCTCATGATTTTGCATTAGTAACATCTGAAGCGTAGCGCCTTACCTACCCAAAGTAAATACGTCTGCATACACCTTTTCGGGCGTTCACGGTCCGGCCCGTAGCCTGGGGACGTGTCTGTCCCCGCCGCCTCCCCCTCCATGGACCCCGCGCGCATCACCCGCGCGCGGATCGCCGCGTCCCTGCTGTTCCTCACGAACGGCGCGATCTTCTCGAACCTGCTGCCGCGGCTGCCGGAGATCAAGGACATGTTCGAGCTCTCCAACGCGATGTACGGGCTGGCACTGATCGCGTTTCCGATCGGCGGCGTGGTGGCCGGGCCGTTGCCCGCGCCCATCCTGCGGCGCTTCGGGACCGCCCGGACCGCGGCCGTGGGATCCGTGCTGCTGGCCACCGCGGTGTGCGTGGCCGGATCCGTACCGGTGCTGGCGGTGTTCGGCGCGGGGCTCTTCCTCGCCGGGGTGCTGGACGCCGTGGTGGACACCGCCCAGAACGCCCAGGGGCTGCGGGTGCAGCGGCTGGCCGGGACCTCCATGATCAACTCCATGCACGCCCTGTGGAGCGTGGGTGCCGTGATCGGCGGGCTCATGGGCACGGGCGCCGCGGCCCTGCACGTGCCATTCGTGTGGCACTTCCTCACCAGCGCGGTGCTGTTCTCCGCGGTCGCCGTGCTGGCCATGCGCTGGGCCGTGCCGGACGACCCCGACTCCCACGCCGCAGCCCAGGCCGAGAGCGTCCCCCTGGACACCGCCGGGCTCCCCCGCCTCCCGCGCGGCACCGGTGCCGCGCTGCTCGCCCTGCTGCCCATTGCCGTGATCGCCATGTCCGGGGTGCTCGTGGAGGACGTGGGGTCCAACTGGTCCGCCGTCTACCTCCGGGACGTCCTCTCCGCCCCCGTGGGCATGGTGGGCCTGGGGTACGTGAGCCTCGTGGGGGCGCAGTTCGTGGGCCGCATCCTGGGCGACCGGCTCATCGACGCCCTCGGCGCGGTGCTGGTCACCCGCATCGGCGGCGTGCTGATCCTCGTGGGACTCGGCGCCGTGGCCCTGGTCCCCGCCCCCTGGGTGGCTCTGGCGGGCTTCGCGCTCGCGGGCTTCGGCTGCGCCACCATGGTCCCCACCGCGTACGCCGCCGCGGACCGCGCACCGGGTCTGAAACCGGGCACCGGGCTCACGCTCGTGAGCTGGTGCATGCGCATCGTCTTCGTGATCTCCCCGCCCCTCGTGGGTCTCTTCGCCGACGCCGTGGGGCTGCGCACCGCGCTGTTCGTCTTCCCCTTCATGGGCGTGCTGGCGTTCCTCTTCGCGGGCGCACTGCGGGTGCGCGGCCGTTCCTGAGCGCAGCCCGTCAGCTCCCGGCCCCATACTGGAGGCATGACTTCACAGTTCGGCCAGACACGTTCCGAGCAGGGCCTCTCCCTGCTGCGCTCCGGTTACCTCTTCGCCTCCCGCGCACGACGCCGCGCGGGCCTGTCCGCGGACTCGGGTTGCCCCGTGCGCATGCCGCTGCTGGGCAAGCAGACCGTCCTGGTCCGCGGCGAGGAGGGCGTCAAGCTCTTCTACGACACGTCCCGTGTGCAGCGCGAGGGCGCCATGCCCGGCGTCGTGCAGGGCCCGCTCTTCGGGGCGGGCGCCGTGCACGGCCTGGACGGCGAGGCCCACCGGGTGCGCAAGAACCAGCTCGCGGACATGGCGTACGAGGACGAACGCGTGGCCGCGTACAAGCCGTACGTGGCGCAGGAGCTCGAGGACCTCGTGAAGCGGTGGAAGGACGGCGACACCGTCTACGACAGCACCGCCATCGCCTTCGGCCGCGCGTCCTTCCGCTGGGCCGGGATCCAGTGGGGCGTGCCGGAGATGGACCGCTGGGCCCACCGCATGAGCCGCCTGCTGGACACCTTCGGGCGTCCCGCCAACCACCTGGTCTCCCGGCTGGACCGGATCGCCCTGGACCGCCGTTTCGCCGCGCTCATCAAGGACGTGCGCTCGGGGAAGGTCGCCGCGCCCGAGGACTCGGTGCTCGCCCACATGGCCGGGCTCGTGGACGAGAACGGCAAGCTGGTGGACGCCAAGACCGCGGGCATCGAGCTGCAGAACCTCACCCGCCCGAACGTGGCCGTGGCCCGCTTCGCGGCGTTCGCCGCCACCGCGCTCGTGGAGCACCCCGAGTGGGTGGAGCGCATCCGCGCGGCGTCCGAGCAGCGCGGCGGCACCCTGCTGGACGTGCCCGAGGCCGTGGCCTTCGCGCAGGAGGTCCGCCGCGTGTACCCGTTCGTGCCCATGCTCCCCGCCGAGGTCACCCAGGACACCGAGATCCAGGGCTGCCCCGTGCACAAGGGCGAGCGCGTGGTCCTGGACATCCTGGGGACCAACACGGACCCGGCGTCCTGGGACCGGGCGGCCACGTTCGACGCCGAGCGGTTCCTGGGGGTGGAGGACGCCGAGGCGATCCCCACGTTCATCCCCCAGGGCGGCGCGGACGTGCGCACGGGTCACCGCTGCCCCGGCGAGAAGATCGCGGTCACGTCCCTCTCCGCCGCCGTGGTGGCCCTGTGCCGTCCGGAGGTGCAGCTGCCCAGCGACCAGGACGACCTCACCTTCTCCTGGACCCACATGCTGACCCGCCCGAGCACCGGGGTGCGGGTGCGCCGCGCCTGACGCCCCCGCACGACCGCGGGCCCCGCACGGTGACGATGCGCTGTGCGGGGCCCGCGGTGTCTGAGGGGCTTCTGTGGGTGACTCCTGTGGCTACTTCACGGGAGCCGCAGGGGCGCCGGCTCCGGGGGCGGCAGGGGCTGCGGGCGCGGCCGCCCCGGGTGCAGCAGCCCCGGGGTTCGTCGCGGCGCCCGGAACCGTCGCAGCGGCAGGGCGGTAGACAGGTGCCCTGAGCGCCTCGGCCCGCAGTGCCGCCAGGGCATCCGTCGCGGCCTTGGTGAGCGCGGAGTTCACGGGCTTCGTGCTCCCGGGCGGAGGCGACGCCGCCGTCACCGCGTTGCTCGCCGCGAGCAGCTTCACCATGTAGGGGTCAGTGGTGGGCACCTTGAGCGTGCTCCCCTGGGCAAGGAGAGCCTTGAGCTCCACGTCCAGGGGGGAGCCAACCCTGTAGGCCTCAACCTGCTGCTTCTCGGGCAGCGCCAGGTGCGCGCCCACCGTAGCCTGGGTCCGCTGCTGCAGCTGCATCTTGGTGCCCAGGCTGTTGATGGGAGCCACCCGCGGATCCACGGGCTTGGGCTCTGGAGGGGTTACCGGTGGCTTGTCTTTGACCGGCCGTTTGGGCTGGGGGACCGGCCCAGGTTTTGCACCATCGTCCGGCTTACCGGCGGAGGGCCTGGGAACGGTCGGGGTCTTGGGAGGGTGAACCACCGGGGGGTGGGGCTTGCTCGGAGCACCGGTCTTCGGGGGCTGCTTCCCGCTCCCGTCAGCCACGGTTCGCCCGTTACCCGAACCCTGCGACGGTGTGGTCGCGGGCTTCTTGGCAGGCGCCTTCTTCTGCCCCTTGGAGGTCTCCTTCGCCGGTGCCGTCTTCTGCCCCAGGGCCCTGATCTGGTCCTGGGACTTGGCGGGTGCCTTCTTGGGGGCGTGACCGCCGTCCGTGCCGGGCCTGGTCGCTGCCGGGGGCTGCGCCGCACCGGCCTGGTCCGCGTTGGAGTAGGCCGGACGGGATGCCGGGATGATCTTCTCCCCGACCTTCCAGTCGAAGGACTGCGGATCCACCACCTTGCCGTTGACCCACGTCTCGAAGTGCAGGTGAGGTCCGGTCACGCGCAGGCCCGTGTGCCCCACGGCGCCCAGCTGCTCGGACGCCTTGAGGTGGTCCCCCACCCGGACCATGACCTTGCTCATGTGGTTGTAGGTGGTCTTCATGCCGTTGGCGTGGGAGACCTCCACACGGTTGCCGCCCCACACGTCCCAGAACACGGCGGTCACAGTGCCGTCCATGGCGGCCACCACCGGTGACCCCTCCGGGGCGGAGATGTCCGTGCCGTTGTGCAGCTCGTGCCGGCCGTCGTCCGGGGCGGTGCGCCAGCCGAACTCCCCGCCCTTGAGCACGATCACCGGCTGGGCGGGCGCGATCAGCGTGTTGACGGGGAGCTCGCCGTCGAAGATGGGCGGTGCGTGCTCGGCCGAGCTCACGGGGGGAAAGGCCGCTCCCCCTGCACCGCTGCTGCCGTTCGCAACAGCCGTCTTGTTGCTGAGGGACACCAGCGACGTGTCCTGGGCGGCGGAGATGGCGGCGTGGTCCGGCGTGGCGGCGAAGAGCGAGGGGGCAACCGGCTGCGCGGCGTCGTCGGCCCGGCCGGAGTGCGCGGAACGCTGGGGCCCCTGGGGGTCCTGCGCCATGGCGGGCTGCCAGGGGGCCACCTCGGTGCCGTTGCTCAGCGCCACGCTCCCCGCGACCAGCAGGGGGAAGGAGGTGAACGCCATGAGAGCCATGGACGGCTTCCTGGCGGGGGTGGAACGTGCGCGTGAGCGAGCCATAGGTTGATCGTGTCTCCCGGAATGGACGTCGGCACCGTGAGCCCTGGGGCCGATAGTCAGTAGACCCAGTCTAGGTGAACTGCGGGTTTCCATGTCGTTTCATGAACAGGAATCCGGAACGTGTCAGTAGCGCCCGGTCCAGTCCTCGTCCACGAGCCCGCGGACGTAGGCCGCCTGGCCCACGTGCTGGGCGGCGTCGTCGATCGTGGAGACGATCCGCGCACCCCGGGTGACGGGCGGGTCCCAGGAGTCGTCCACGACCTCGTCCAGCTCCTCGTCCGAGAGGCTCCGGAGGTACTGGGCGGTGGCGCAGCAGACCGCGCGGAGGTAGCCCACGAGCAGCCCGGGGTCCGAGAGGCGCACCCGGGCGACGTCCTCGGGCCGGTCCCCGAAGCCGAAGTCCTCGGCCGCGCGGTCCAGGCCGAAGGAGCCGCTCCAGCCCTCGGCGGTCCAGACCTGCTCCGCGTCGCACAGCTGAGCGATCTGCACGTCCTGCTGCCGCGCGGCGTGCCACAGCAGCCAGGACATGGAGTTGTGCGTGTTCTCCGGCATGCGGTTCAAGACCTCCGCGGAGACGTTCTCCACCGCGGCCTCGGCCGCCTCCACGGGACGCCGTGCCGCGTCCGCCAACAGTTCCTGAGCACTCATGGTCCACCTGATTCCGCGCCGGTTCCGTGTGATCTGCCTCCCACTGTACGGCCGTCGTGAAGAGCCCGGGGCGGCGCCCGGGCGTGTGTCTGCACCGTGGCGAGGCACCGAAACCCTGAGCTCGGAGGGGCGCGGCGGGGCACCGTGGCGGAACCATGACCGGGAGCCCGTGATGCCCGGTGCCCGGGCATCACGCACTCTTCAGCACCAGCCGCACGAACTCCGCCACCTCCGAGGAGCGCTCCTGCGCCCGCCACACCACGTGCACCGGAACGGGGTCCAACCCCGCGGCGGGACGGACCACCAGGGACGGGTGGTTGTAGTAGCGCATGGTCGACTCCGGGGTGATCCCGTAGCGGCGCGGGTCCGCGGCGATCGCGACGATCCACTCATCCACTCCGTGCACGGGCACCACCTCGGCGGGATGCAGCGCCTGCACCCACTGCGCGGTGGTGGTGCCACCGTCCACGTTCACCACCGCGTGGCCGCCCCGCAGGTCCTCCGCCGTCACGCGTGGCTTCTCGTGCAGGGCGCTGTCCCCCGAGTGCACGACCACCCGGTCCTCCCGGTACAGCACCCTGCTCCGCACCCCGGGCGCCGTGACGGGACCGCGCACCACGGCGACGTCGGCCGCGCCCCCGGCCACGGCGGCGTCGGGCGCGGGGACCTGTTCCAGGCGGCACGGGGCGTCGGGGTGCGCGGCGTTCCACGAGCGCACAGCACCCGAGAACGCCGCTTCCAGTCCGGCCCACGCGTAGGCGACCGTCACAGGCCACGAGCGCCAGCGCGCGGGGTCCACGAGCGCGTCGAAGGACTCCTGGACCTGCACGCAGCGCCGCGCGAACTCCTCGCCATCCGCCGTGAGCACCGCGCCGTGCGGCCCGCGCTCCACCAGCCGCACCCCCACGGCCGCCTCGATCTCCCGCAGCATGCGTGACGCCGTGGGCTGGGTGGTCCCCAGTGCGCGCGCCGCGCCCGACAACGACGGCGCCGCGGCCAGCGCCGCGAACATCCGCACGTGCCGCAGCTCCAGAGTCATGCGCCCAGCGTATAGCGGTGCGCACGGGGAGGTCTTCCCGGGACGTTCCCGCCGCGGGACGCTGGACCGACCACCGCCACCCACACCCGGAGGAACTGCCGTGACCGGACCCCGCAACACCGTGGCCCTGGGGCTGTTCCTGCTGCTGTGGTCCAGCGGAGCGGTGGCCACGGCCCTCGGGCTCACCCGGCTGGACCCCGCGGTGTTCCTGCTGCTGCGCGCCGTGGTCACCGCGGGGATCGCGTGGCTGCTGTGGGCGTTCGTGCGCTCTCCCCTGCCCCGCACGCGTGGACAGTGGGGTGCCGTGCTCGTCACCGGGCTGCTCATGCACGTGCTGTACCAGGGGCTGTTCTTCGGCTCACTCGCCGCGGGGATCGCCCCGGGGCTGCTGTCCCTGGTGGTGGCGTGCCAGCCGCTGCTGACCGCCGTGGTCACGGGGCAGCGCGGCCTGCTGGCCTGGGCTGGCATCCTGCTGGGACTCGGCGGTCTGGTCCTGGCGTGCTCCCCCGAGTTCTCGGGGGCGGACTCCACCCTGGGGGGCGTGGTCGCCGCCGCAGGCGCCCTGCTGGCCCTGACCGCGGCCACCCTGGTGCAGGCGCGCAGCACCCGCGTGGGCGTCCTCGCGAACCTGGCCCTGCAGAGCACCACCGCCGTTCCCGTGTTCCTGCTGGCGGCCCTGGTGCTGCGCCCCGCTCTGCCACCGCTGGCCCCGGCCACGATCGGCCCGGTGCTGTGGATGGGCGCCGTGGTGGGTGTTGCCGCCACCGGCCTGCTCTACTGGCTCGTGCGCCGCGTGGACGTGGTGACGGTGACCAGCGTGCAGTTCCTGGTCCCGGCCGTGACCGCCGTGCTGGACTGGATGGTGCGCGGACAGTCCCTCCACGGCGTCACCCTGGCGGGCATGGCCGTGGTGATCTGCGCGCTCTTCGTCTTCGAACGGGGCCGACGACGCCGCGGGGCCGCGACCGGCGCGCCACGCACCGGCCGCGACCCCGCCGCAGGGTCCGCGACGCACCGGGCGTCGCGACCGTCTCAGTCGTTGTAGGTCAGGCACTCCTCGATGGGCCAGCCCAGCTGCTCCCACATGGGCAGCTTGTTCCACTCCTTGACGAACTCCGTGAGCTTGCCGTCCTTCGCGCGGAACAGCGCGCACGCGGTCCAGGTGGCCTGGCGGCCGGTGGGCTGGATGTCGCCGTGCGGGGCGCCCTTGTGAGTGCCCTGGGCGGTGTAGCGCAGGGCCACGCGGTCGTCCTTCACGAACTCCACGTCGAAGCTCGCGAAGTGCAGGTCGTCCAGTTTGGTCATGAGCTCGCCGTGGACGTCCGCGTACTGCTCCAGCGTCTCGGTGCCCGGGAACGTGGTGGGTCCCACGAACCTGTTGCCGGGAGCGCACAGGTGCGCCACGGCGTCGGCGCTGGCCTCACCCGGGGTGTAGGCGATGCGCATGTACTCCTTGGCCAGCTCCAGGTTGGTCTGCTCCTGCTCGGTGAGGTTCTTCAGATCCGCCATGGGATGCTCCTTCTCTTCGCGTGGCGGGGCGGGGCCCCGCGGCTGCTGGTGTCGTGCGGTCGGTGGCGCCGCGGCGTCGTCGTCCGACAGGGCAGGTGCCCGGGACCGCGTGCGAGCACGCGACCCCGGGCACCCGTGTGGTGGTGCGTGCGGGGTCAGCCCGCCACGCGCACCAGCTTGGTGTTGGAGAACTCGTCGAAGCCCCAGCGGCCCAGCTCGCGGCCGTAGCCGGAGCGGCGCACGCCGCCGAACGGCAGGCCCGGCATGGTGGTGCCGTGCTCGTTGACGTAGGTCATGCCCACCTCGAGCCGGCGCGCGACCTCCTCGGCCTTCGCGGCGTCCGCGCTCCACACGGAACCGGACAGGCCGAAGTCGGAGTCGTTGGCGATCTCCACGGCCTCGTCCACCGAGTCGTAGGAGTAGACCACGGCCACGGGGCCGAAGATCTCCTCCTTGTAGGCGTCCATCTCCCGGGTGACACCGGTCAGGACGGCCGGGGACATCCACGCGCCGTCCTGCTCCAGGGCCTTGCCGCCGGTGTGCAGGGTGGCGCCCTGCTCCACGGCGCGCTGCACCTGGGCCACGGCGTCGTCGCGGCCCTCGGTGGAGGACAGCGGGCCGATCTTGGTGTCCTCGGCCAGGGGGTCGCCCACCTTCATGCCCTCGACGGTCTCCACGACCTTGGCCACGAACTCGTCGACCATGGACGAGGGCACCAGGATGCGCTTGGGCGAGTTGCAGGCCTGGCCCGCGTTGCGCATGCGGGTGGTCGCCACGGTCTTGGCGGTCTTGGCCACGTCCACGTCGTCGAGCACGATCAGCGGGTCGGAGCCACCGAGCTCCAGCACGCTCTTCTTGAGGTTCTGGGCGGCGGTGACGGCAACGGCCTTGCCCGCGCCCTCGCTGCCGGTCAGCGAGACACCGCGCACGCGGGGGTCCGCGATGATGTCCGTGATCTGGTCCGTGCTCGCGAACAGGTTGATGTAGGCGTCCTCGGGGATGCCTGCGGCGTGCAGGATCTCCTCGATCAGCTCACCCGTGCGGGCGCAGATGGAGGCGTGCTTGAGCAGCACCGTGTTGCCCAGCATCAGGTTCGGCGCCGCGAAACGGGCCACCTGGTACTGCGGGAAGTTCCACGGCATGACGCCCACGAGCACACCCACGGGCTCGGTGACCACCACGGACTTGGCGCTGTCGCCCACGTCCAGGGTCTCCTCCTCCATGAGGGCCGGGCCGTGCTCCGCGTACCAGCGGTAGATCGCGGAGGACAGGGCCACCTCGCCCTGTGCCTGCTTGAACGGCTTGCCCATCTCGGTGCTGATCACGCGGGCGAGCTCGTCCCCGCGGGTCTCGTACGCATCCGCGACGGCGCTCAGCGCCTTCGCGCGCTGCTCCACCGGGGTGGCGCGCCAGGACGTGAAGGCTGCGTCCGCGCGCTCGACGGCGCGGGCGATCTCCGCGTCCGTGGCGGAGGTGAACTCCTGCTCCACGACTCCGGTGGCTGGATTCTCTGTGCGGTAGGCCATGAGGTTTCCTTCTGTCTCGGACGATCGTGCATGTGGTCACCCGTGTTAACGAGGGCTCACCGGGGAAGATTCCCGCCTCTCGGGCCTTGACCCGTGTCCCGCCCCCTGAACACGCGTTGTTCTAGATTGAGCGCATGACCACATCGGGGACAGTCCACGACGACGCGGCCGACCACGACGCCGTGTTTCCCGGTCCGCGCGGAACCGTGCTGCGGGCCCTCCCAGCCTGCGTCCTCGAGTTCGTGGGAACACCGTTCCTCGCGTGGTTCGTGCCCCGGGAAGCCGGACGCGACTGGTGGGCCCTGGGGATCATCGTGACCGCCCTGGCCGTGATGTTCCGGGCTGCCACGCTTGGGTCTCGTGGTCTGCCCAGGGCGGACCCCCACGTGGATCAGACACGGTGGCAGCGTGCCCTGGCCTCCGCTCGCCACCACGGGTCACTGCCCTCGGAGCCCGCCGTCCAGGTGACGGCCGCGCGCGTGTCCTACGACAGAATCGCGGCGGGGATGACGTTCTTGTTCCTCTGGGCGGGCATTGCGTGCGGAGCGCTGGTGCGACCGGATCTGAACTGGGTGTCCCCGCTCGGTGGTCTCATCGCCATCTCTGTCATTGCGTGGGCGCGGGTGCCGTCCGCATGGGCGTATCTGCGCCTGCACGCCGTGTCCGTGTGACCGCGGCAACCACTAGCATGACCAGCCACAGGCTCAGCAGGAACGGCCACGTGTACACCGGCAGGGGAAGCAGGGCGAGCAGCGGCTGCAGGGCCAGGGTCAGTGCCGCTCCCACCACCGCACCAGTGAGCCGGGCCCAGAGCGGTTTGTCGTTCCAGAGCACTGCACCCAGCGCGATGGCCACCAGCACCGCGGAGTAGCCGAGCAGCCCGGACGAGACGTGCGCGACGCCGTCGCCGACCAGCAGCGCGCCCGCGAGCGCAACGAGACTGCCGAGCACCCCGAACAGGCCGGTGCGCACCCCGCCCACGAACAGCGCCGCCAGGATCAGCAGACCCGGAACCAGCCCGTCCGCGAGCACGACCTCCGAGAAGTTGTTGAACGCCCCCAGCACGGCGCCGGCGGCACCCTCCCCGGTGCTCGTCGTTCCCGGGTGCACCAGGGGCAGCACCAGGTCGAAGAGCACTCCGGCCACCAGGCAGAACGGCGCTGTGGCCACCGGCAGCCGCACCCATTCCAGGGCACGGCAGCCGAGGACCCGCTGCAGGATCGCGTGCACGGGAACGCACGCGAGCGCGCCCACCACCGTCATGAGCAGTGCGGGCAGGGGCGCGCCCAGTGCCGCCGCCGCGGCCGCCCCCACGAGCGCACCGTTGTAGCCCATCATCCCGGTGCGCACCGCGTCCTTTCCCAGCAGGGCCCACGCACCCACGGTCTGACCAAGCGCACCCGTCGCCACGACCAGCGCGACCCACGGATGGACCCACCCCATGCCCACCAGCAGAAGCCCCCCGGCCCAGGGGTTGTCGATGAAGAAGATCTGCGAGACGCCCCGCAGGAGGACGCCCACCAGCTCGCCCAGGCGGCGAACAGACGCCATCTCAGGCCTCCCCGCCCGCTCGCACCGGCCCGCAAGCCTGCCCGGCGCCGCGCCGCGCCGGCGGCTCACCCGGCGTCGTCGTCCCGGTGCTCCCGCGCGTCGCGCGCCAGAACCACAGCCACACCAGGGCGAAGACGGCGATCAGCACGAGCCCGGCGTCCCCGAGGTCGACCTCCGCGAGCGCCGTCGTGACCGGATCGGTGAGTCCCAGGAGGTCGTTGAGGAACCCGCCGAGCGTGATGACGGCGATGAGCAGGGCGGAGACCGCGGAGATCACCGTGACGGTCGCGTTGAAGCGCATCCGGGTGCCGGTCTCGGTGAGTGCGGTGGAGTAGAGCTTCATCATGCCGAGACCGTTGAGGGTGTCGCACAGGGTCATGGCCGCGGTGAACGCCACGGGCAGCCCGATCAGCGCGGCGGCCGGCACGCCGGCCAGGGACGCAGTGACGGTGAGCAGCAGCAGGCCGATGGTCGTGGCGGTGTCGAACCCCAGGCCGAAGAGGAACCCCAGCACGAAGATGTCCCGCGGGCGGCGCACGCGCTGCAGGGGCTTGCGCAGCAGCCGGGACACCAGACCCCAGTTGCCGTCCAGGGCGTGCCGGTGGCCCCGCGCCGTGCTCCCGCCCCGGGACGCCGTGCGGAGCAGCCCCACGGAGATGCTCGCGTTGTAGAGCCCGAGCACCAGCAGGTACACCCCGGAGACCCCGGCGCCGATCAGCCCGAGCACGTGGTTCGCGGAGCTGCCCTCCTCGAAGGCCCCGCTCACGAACTGCGCCCCCGCCACCACCATGACCCCGGCGAGCGTCACCACCAGGGAGTGGCCCAGGCTGAACGCGAAGCCCACGCTCGCGGGGTTCATGCCCTCGGAGACGAACTTGCGGGTGGAGTTGTCGATCGCGGAGATGTGGTCCCAGTCGTAGCTGTGCTTCATGCCCGCGGCGTACGCGGTGAGCACCACGCCCAGGGTGAGGGGCTCGGCGCCGGGTGCCAGCGCCGTCGCCAGCAGTCCGGCGGCCAGCAGGTGCAGGGCCGCCACTGCCGAGAGGGTGAGGCCCACCCGCACGCGCAGCGGCAGGCGGTGCCGCTCGGTCACGTAGCGGGGGTAGAGCGTGGGATGCGTGGTGGACACGGTTCTCCTTCGAGTGGCGGGGCGCCTCAGTACTTGCGCAGGTTCAGGGGCGGCTGCCCCCGCCAGTGCTCGCGCAGCAGGTCCACCACGGCACGGTGCAGTGCCGCAATGGCCGGCGTGGAGTGGGCCAGGGAGCGCACGCACACGCAGCGCACCCCGTACGGCTCCCCCACCCCGGCGCGGGTGATGCCGGAGCGGGTCTCGGAGGCGTCCACGGCGGCGGTGAGCAGCTCGTACACCTCGTCGGTCAGGCGGGCGTCCGCGATCAGCAGCTGTCCCGTGTGGCTGTGGCCCTCCATGAAGCCCGTGCCGGTGATGTCCCCGTGGGCGTCCGGCTGGATCCGCAGCTGGTCCACCACGAGCCGCCGCGGGCGCGCACCGGCCGCGGGCCCGGCGGGGTCCACCCCCTGCGCGACCTGCGCTCCCGGTGAAGGCGGCGCTCCCTCCGGCGCGGCCGACGACGCCGGGGCCCCCGGTGGCAGCACCCGCACCTCGGTGCGCATCCGCAGCTCGTCGTACGCGAACGACTCCCCGGACGGGGACCAGCCGGGCGTCACGACCTCCGCGAGCAGCAGGGACGCCGTGGGGTCCATGTCCACCCGGGTGCGCTGGATGTAGGACCCGCCCCGGTACACGATCAGCTGGTCCGGGACGTACTCGAGCACGGCCCCCGGCCCGAGCCGCACGATCATCTCCTGGGATGCCGGGCCCTGCGGGGTGCGGTACACCTTGGTCGCGGACTGGGTGGTCAGCGCCAGGGAGGCGTCCCGCTCCACGGCCACGTCCAGCAGGTAGGAGTCCGCACCGAAGTACGCACCACCCGGGTTGACCACCGTGTAGGTGACCTGCCCGGAGCGGTCCAGGTAGTGCGGCCGCAGCACCCGCAGGGCACCCTCGTGGAACTGGCGGGCGGCGTACGAGCGCCCGCCCCGCGCGGCCACGGTCAAGCGCAGCTGTCCGGCCCACCCCGAGGCGGGCGACGCCGCCGCCGCGCCGGCGGGCGGCGTCGTGGTGTTGGCAGTGGCGGGCGTCTCAGGCAAGGTCGAGCATGAGGACGTCGTTGCGGATCCACTCCTGGACCTTCTCCAGGCCCTCGTCCGTCTTGAGGTTGGTGAAGGCGAAGGGCTTGTCCTTGCGGAAGACCTTGGAGTCCGCGGCCATCACGTCCAGGTCCGCACCCACGTGGGGTGCCAGGTCCGTCTTGTTGATGATGAACAGGTCCGACTTGATCATCCCCTGCCCGGCCTTGCGGGGGATCTTCTCGCCCTGGGCCACGTCGATCACGTAGATGGAGAAGTCCACGAGCTCGGGGCTGAACGTGGCGGAGAGGTTGTCCCCGCCGGACTCCACGAAGATCACCTGCAGGTCCGGGAAGCGCCTCTTCAGCTGCTCGATCGCGGCCTCGTTCATGGAGGTGTCCTCGCGGATGGCGGTGTGCGGGCAGCCGCCGGTCTCCAGACCGACGATCCGCTCCTCGGGCAGCACCGAGTTGCGCGCGAGGATCTTGGCGTCCTCGATCGTGTAGATGTCGTTGGTGATCGCGGCCATGGAGATCTCCTGGCTCATGGCCCGCGTGATGCGCTCCACGAGCTGCGTCTTGCCCGCTCCCACGGGGCCTCCCACACCGATGATGACGGGATCCATGCTGTCCTCCTGCGTTCTCGTTCTCTGCTGTTCGTTGCTGTGCTGCTCGTTGCTGCGCGCCGCAGCCGGTACCGTTCCCCGCAGCGGGGCCGCGCGGCGTCGTCGGGCCGGCGTGCCGCCCCCGCGGGCCGCGCGGCGGCCGCTCAGCTCATGAAGAGCCGTGCCCGCTGGCGTTCGTGGTTCATCTGCGCGATCTCCAGCCCCGGGGCCACGGCACCCAGGACCTCCTCCGCGATCCCCGCCACCACGAGCTCCCGGGAGGTGACGACGGCGCGCCCCACCCAGTCCTGCGCCGCCCGGATCACGGCCTGGCCGGTGTTCTGGCCCAGCGGGATGCCGCGCACCGCGTTCTGGGTCAGGGAGATCACGGTGGCGTAGACGTGCGAGGCCACCGCGGTGTCCTCGGGAACGTCCAGGCCCCGGGCGAGCACACCCCACACCGTGGCCTGGTGGCCGTGCATGCGCTCCTCGGCCACGCCCTGCTGGTAGCGCCGGACCCAGTCCCCCGGGTAGCTGCGTGCGCCGATGCTCAGCAACCGGCGGCCCATGGTCATGCCGCCCTCCCGGATCTGGCGGGGAAGGGCCTGCGCCGTGACGAGGTCGTCCAGGTCCTCGATCCGCTCGAAGTCCTGCGCCGCGTAGACCAGGCGGATGGCCAGCGCGTCCGTGAACGTGAGCTGCTGGTCCACGAACATCTCGAGCCACGCGGAGAACGATGCCTCGTCCTCCAGCTGCTCCGCGGCCATGTACGTCTCGAAGCCCAGGGAGTGGCTGAACGCCCCGGTGGGCAGCGCGGAGTCCGTGAGCTGCATCAGCCCCAGGACCCCGGACAGGGAGGGTTCCACCACCGGATCAGTGCGTGTGCTCGGCGTGGCGGAACGGCACGGGCATGACCCGTTCCTGGCGCGAGTACGGCACCTCGTGGTGGTCCAGGAAGTCCTGCACCGTGTGGTCGTACTGCACCACCATCACCTCGGCCTCGTACTCGCTCTCCGGCCCGAAGAACTGCGCCTGCAGGTGTCGGTTGCCCAGGCTGTGCGCCACGAACGCCATCTCCACGATGGACCGGGCCCCGATCACCAGCACGTCCGTGGGGAGCACCTGGACCACCACGGCGTTGCCGTCCTGCGGGCCGCCCGCCACGGACAGCACGTCCCCGTCCTTCAGGTCCGGCGCCTTCGCGGGCAGCCGCAGTCCCAGCTCGTGGCCGTGGTCCGTGGTGAGGCGCTGGATGCGCTTGACCAGTTCCGCACTGGGCAGCACCACCTTCTCCACGTGCCGCCCGGCCACGAGCTCCTGGCCGGAGGCGTCGTGGATGTTGCCCAGGATCTCGGTGACGATCATGGGTCTCCTTCCGTCGATTGCAGTGGTTCTGAAGGTGCCTGGTTGCCTGCCGGCCAGGTGGGAGGGTGCCGCGGCCCGCCGAGGGGCCGTGCGGCGTCGTCGTCCTCCGGGGGTGCCGGTACGACGACGCCGCCGCGCCGCCGGGGCCTCAGAACAGGAAGTAGCGCTGGGCGAGCGGCAGCTCCGTGCGGGGCTCGCACGTGACGGGCGTGCCGTCCACGCGCACCTCGTACGTCTCCGGGTCCACGCGCAGCTGCGGCGTCTCGCCGTTGAACTTCATGTCCGCCTTGGTGAGGGAGCGGATGTCCCGGCACTCACGCACCACCTTCTCCAGACCGAGCGAGCGCGGCACGCCCGCCTGGATGGAGGCCTGGGACATGAACGTGATGGACGAGCGCGCGGCCGCCTTGCCGTACGCGCCGAACGCCTTGCGGTACCAGCGGGGCTGCGGGGTGGGGATGGACGCGTTCGGATCGCCCATCACCCCGTGGACCATCTGGCCGCCCTTGATGATCAGGTCCGGCTTGACCCCGAAGAACTTGGGCTCCCACAGCACGAGGTCCGCGAACTTGCCCTCCTCCACGGAGCCCACCGCGTGGAAGACGCCGTGGGCGATGGCCGGGTTGATCGTGTACTTGGAGATGTAGCGCTTGATGCGGTGGTTGTCCCCCACCGAGCCCTCGTCCTCGGGCAGCTGCCCGCGCTGGCGCTTCATGGAGTCCGCCACCTGCCACGTGCGCAGCACCACCTCACCCACGCGGCCCATGGCCTGCGAGTCCGAGGACGTCATGGAGAAGATGCCCATGTCCTGCAGCACGTCCTCCGCGGCAATGGTCTCCTTGCGGATGCGCGAGTCCGCGAACGCCACGTCCTCCGGGATGTCCGGGTTGAGGTGGTGGCACACCATGAGCATGTCCAGGTGCTCCTCGATGGTGTTGCGCGTGTACGGCAGCGTGGGGTTGGTGGACGCCGGGAGGATGTTCGGGTCCTGCGCCAGCTCGATGATGTCCGGGGCGTGACCGCCGCCCGCGCCCTCCGTGTGGAACGTGTGGATCACCCGTCCGGCGATGGCCGCGCGGGTGTCCTCCACGAACCCGGCCTCGTTGAGGGTGTCCGTGTGGATCGCCACCTGGACGTCGTACTCGTCCGCGACCTGCAGGGACGTGTTGATGGACGACGGCGTGGCTCCCCAGTCCTCGTGCACCTTCAGTCCGATCGCACCCGCCCTGATCTGCTCCGCCATGGGTGAGATGGACGAGCCGTGGCCCTTGCCGAGCAGCCCGAAGTTCATGGGGAACTCCTCGAAGGAGCGCAGCATGTTGTGGATGTTCCACTCGCCGGGGGTGATGGTGGTGGCCTTGGAGGACTCGCTCGGGCCCGTGCCACCGCCGATCATGGTGGTGATCCCGGAGACCAGCGCCGTCTCGATCTGGTCCGGGCTGATGAAGTGGATGTGCGAGTCGATCCCACCCGCGGTGAGGATCTTGCCCTCGCCGGCGACCACGTCCGTGGCCACACCGATCACGATGTCCACGCCGTCCATGATGTGGGGGTTGCCGGCCTTGCCGATCTTCTGGATGTGGCCGTCCCGCACCGCCACGTCCGCCTTGTAGATCCCCGTCCAGTCGATCACCACCACGTTCGTGATCACCAGATCCGGGATCCCCACGTCCCGCACGAGCTGGCCGTTCTGGCCCATGCCGTCGCGGACCACCTTGCCGCCGCCGAACACGGCCTCCTCACCGGGGGTCGTGAGGTCCTTCTCGACGCGCGCGAACAGCTCGGTGTCCGCCAGACGGATCGCATCCCCCGTGGTGGGCCCGTACAGGCTCGCGTACTGGTCCCTGCTCATCTCAAAGCTCATGGTTGACCTTCTTGTTCTGCGTGTTCATCGTGCTGTTCGACGTCGTGCCGTCCGGTGGGCCGGACGGGTGTGGGCCGGACGGGGTCAGCGGGTCTCGTTGGAGAAGCCGCCCCGCTGGCGCAGCGGCTTCGGGGCGTCCCCCGCCGCGGAGCGGTGGCGCGCGGGGGTGACGGCTGCGGCGTCGTCGTCCAGGGAGGCGGGCTCGTGGGCGTCCAGGGGCCCGTCCATGAGATCCCGGAAACCGTGGACGATGCGGTCCCCGTCCAGGGGGATCAGACGCACCGTGGTGGAGTCGCCCGGTTCCAGGCGGACCGCGGTGCCCGCGGGGATGTCCAGGCGGTGTCCCACGGCCCGGTCGCGGTCGAACTGCAGGGCCCGGTTGGCCTCCGCGAAGTGGAAGTGGGAGCCCACCTGCACGGGGCGGTCCCCGCGGTTGAGAACCTCCATGGTGATGGCCTCACGGCCCTCGTTGCAGACGACGGGCGCGTCCGCCAGCACGTACTCTCCGGGTGTCATGGGTGCTCCTCGCGGGGGTCAGCGAATGGGGTCGTGGACGGTCACGAGCTTGGTGCCGTCCGGGAACGTGGCTTCCACCTGGACGTCCGGGATCATCTCCGGGACGCCCTCCATGACGTCCTCGCGGGTGAGGATGGTGCTTCCCCAGCTCATCAGCTCAGCCACCGTCCGACCGTCACGCGCGCCCTCCAGGAGCTCGTAGGTGATGATCGCGATGGCCTCGGGATAGTTCAGCTTCAGCCCCCGCGCCTGGCGCCTGCGCGCGAGGTCGGCGGCGACCACCACCAGAAGCTTCTCCTGATCCTTGGGCTGCAGATGCATGCCTGGTCCCCTCCGGTTGATCCGCTCGTTCCATTGCTCGTCAGAGGCGGGCTACCCCCTCGGTACGCGAACTTGGTTAGCCTACCTCCACAACCGGGGTGAGCTGCTGTGACATCGAGAACATTCAGGTCCACCGGGATCCGTCGTCCTTCGCGGAGTCGCGCGTTTCTCAGTCCGTACCGGAACAGCGGTCGGGGGCAATTCCGTGGAACTCCACAGGATTGCCCAGTCGGTCGTAGGTGATGGCCGTGCTGATCCGGAGACTGCAACCGGGCCCCAGGGGGACGGTGCGCGGGCGGCCGCTGCCCCCCGCCGGTGCGCTCCCCCACGACCGCGACGTGGTCGAGGCCCTTCACACCCACCAGGAAGTCCTCCGCAGCGCTGTAGGTGGAGGCATCGACCCTGACGGTGAGGGTGCCGGGCCACGCGCCGTGGACGGGGGGCTCGGCCCAGCGTGGCTGCGGCTCCGACAACCCTCCGCGGCCATCCGTGAATGCGGCGCTACCCACCATGGTCCTGGTCCTGAGGAAGCGGTCCCGCACTCGACCGGCGAGCATGATGTCACCGCCCACGTTTCCACGCAGGTCGAGCACCATGTGCTGGCGCTGTGTGGCCGCAGCGCACACTTCGTCGAGGACGCATTCAATGCCCGCGGACGGGTCAAAGGCCCTCAGGACGACCACGGCGTCCCCAGCCCGGTTCTTCCGCACCGTCATGAGCTGCTCGAGCGCGTGCGGCACCGCCCGCTCCACCCAGGTCACCGACCGGCACGTGCGTGGATCCGTTGCGCCGAAGCTGCGCTCGGGCCCGTTGAAAGCCATGGCGCGGCGAGCCGCCATCCTCCGGTGCTGCTGCGGAGACGCACCCACTGTTCTCAACCAGTGAGCAGGATCGTCGATCTGCACCACCCATCCGACGCGGACACCGGCAGCGAAGGCCGCCGATGTCTGGGGCACCTCGATCATCGTGGCCCCGTTCGCGTGCAGCTCTGCGGTGTAGAGGGGGTGGAAGACTCCGGCGTCGTGATCAAGGACGGCAGTGTGCGCATCGCCGAGCCGGGCCACCCAGCGCGAAGCCCAGGGGATGAACTCCTCCCAGGTGCGGGGCCGGTCCTCCATCACATCGGCGCACAGGGCGCCCCAGTCCAGTCCGCGCAGGGTGAAGTACGGGTAGCTGGTCTCACACTCCGTGCGGATGCGCTCGATTGCCTCGTCGATCGTGCCCGCAGGAGTTGCAGAAACCTGCGGGCCCGGTGAGTGCGCGAGGGTTTGCAGCAGACTGAACGTAGCCATGAGCCCGTTGCTGTCAGCCGCCCGACTGACAAGGCGGCCACTCCCGGCGTCCCAGGCCAGCGAGGGCACTTCTCCGGGTTCAACCCGTTCTGCCACCCACCGGAAACATCCTCCGGGCGGCTCCGAGAACACCACGGGCACGCCGAGAACGGCCTCGAGCTCGTGACGTTCCTGGACAAGCAGCGCCAAAGTTGCACCGTCCACCAAACTGGCGGGGAAGTCGATGTGAAAGGGCCGGTTGGCTGCGATGCCTTGCAGGGACATGAGGACATGATGCCCGCGTGCACAGGCCCACACCCGATGCCACAGCGTCCAACGACCGGCCGTCGCCACGTCCTCACGCAGAATCGGGGAACCAGCATGCCTGGACGACGCCCGAGCTCGCCCCGCTGCACGGGCTCCGATCCCCTGTGGGAAACCAATGGGCGGCTGACGCCTGTGGCTAGGGCGTGTCTGACAAAGGTTAGTCGCGGGGTCTGAAACGATCAGGACGTGTCACGTTTTCAGGTTCTCTCGGATGCCCAGTGGTCACTGATCGCGCAGTTGCTGCCCCGCCCGACGGGCAAGCCGGGCCGCAAGTTCTCCGACGCGCGCACGATGGTTGAGGGCATCGTGTACCGCTACCGCACCGGCATCGCCTGGCGCGATCTACCCACGGTGTACGGGCCGTGGCAAACGGTATGGACCTGGCACCGGCGCCTGGCCGATGACGGAACCTGGGACCGCATCCACGCCGAACTAACTACTGCTGCTGACGCGGCAGGTCTGATCGACTGGTCGTTGTCGGTCGACTCGACGATCGCGCGCGCCCACCAGCACGCAACGAACACCACCCGCCTCACAGGGGGCTGGATCGAACTACAAGAATCCGGGCCTCGAGCCGCCTGAACACGCCGTGGGCCGCTCACGCGGCGGGCTGTCAACGAAGATCCACCAACTCGTCGACGGCCACGGAAGATCCCTGGTCACACTGCTGACTCCCGGACAAGCAGGCGATTCGCCGATGCTCATTCCGCTCATGGACCAGCTGCGCGTGGCACGGGCGGTAGGACGCCCCCGCACCCGGCCCGACGCGCTTCGGGGCGACAAGGCCTACTCCTCACGAGCGATCCGCGCGCACCTACGCTCCCGCGGGATCAAGGCCGTCATTCCCGAACCCGAGGACCAGGAAGGCCACCGGCGACGGCGCGGCTCACGCGGGGGCAGGCCCGTCAGCCTTGACGCCGACGACTACAAGAACCGCAACGTCATCGAACGCAGCTACTGCCAGCTCAAACAATGGCGCGCCATCGCGACCCGGTACGACAAACACGCTGTGACCTACCGCGCCGCCATCATCCTGCACTCCGTCATCACCTGGGCGAAGGCTTTGTCAGACACGCCCTAGTGCCCCGACGGCCAGTGAGACATCGAACGACCCGTCGTGGCCCCTTCTCGCTACCGCCGGGCCTGGCCGGCGCGCTCGTCCGCTCGGTGAGCGCAGGAGCCACGGTGGTTGCGACGGGACGGGACAACCATCCCGCGCGGCGCCTCTACGAGCGCCTGGGATTCCACCACGTCGAAGACCGCCAGGTCCTGGAGCGGCTGTGGGTCAGCATCTACGAAAAATGATGGCCCACGTAATCCGAGAGCGGCAGGCGTCAGCCTCAGCTCTGCCGTCGGCCGACGCCGTCGCGCTGGGCCAGTGGCGCTTGGGGCAGCCCACCCGCCCCCAGCCGCTCACGAAGCCTGTAGGCGTGGGCGTCTGACAGCATCCGTTCCTTGTACCCTTCGACGCGCTCACGATCTACTGGATGCTCCGCCACGAAGTCTTTGAGGGCCTTTGCCATGGGGGTTAACGTTCCTTTCGGCCTGCCCAGATGCATGTCGATCAGGTCGTCCACCCGCTGAGACGCTGACTCCCATTATATTCTTCCAAGCAACGCCCCTAGCGCGTCCACACGGATCTCCAGGCGACTCCTTGAGTTACGTGGTGCCCAGTGGTTTCACCATGATCAGACAGGGAGTTCCCTCGCCCCACAGGGCGGTTTCCTCCACGGGGAGAAACCCACACCTCTCATAGAATTTTCTCGTGCGAGCGTATCCAGGGTCCGGGTGCGAGGGGCCAAGAGTTTTGACCTCCAGGAGCTTCACCCCACGTGCTCTGGAATTGGTTTCGACAGCATCCAGCATCGCGGAGCCCACTCCATGACCGTGGACGCTCCGGTCCACCACAGTGAGATGGATTTCGACGACATGGGGAAAGTGACGGTCCACAAGCGTCACACCGACGACCCGCCATGAGGGATCGCGAACGGTCCACGTCTCCTTGCTGCGTGCGGCGTCGATGTACTTGGCGTTTTCCTCATCCCGGCCAAACCACTCGGGAACCGTCCCCAGCAGTCGAGACAGGTCCTCGGGAACCTGGCCGTCCCGTTCTGCGCGCCATTCACCCCTCGCCATAGAAACCTCCTGTCGATGACAGCGAATCAGTCACGGTCCAGTCCCTCGCGCCGGGCGGCGACGAACACCATGAGCGGCTGATCTGCGCCCCCGGTGAATGGTGCCCCATTCCAGTCCCGATACACGGCCGTGACGTTCAGTCCCGCCATCGAAAGGTCCTCGACAATCCGTTCACGGCTTCGGAACTGCAATCGTTGGTCGTCGTTCGCCACGGAACCGTTGTCGAACTCGTAGGTACTGTGCATGACCACCACGCCGTCCTCGCCGGGCGGATCGGTCCTCAACGACTCCCGCAGGATGCCGGCGGGCGTCTCCCGCCAGGACGCTTCCTGCTGCCACTTCTCCCAAGCGCGAGCCGCGGGGTTGCGGCTTTCGAAGGCGAGAAGGCCTCCGGGACGGAGACCCCTGGCAATGTCGGACAGCGCGGTCTGCCACTGCGCGTTGAGAATGTGCATCGCCACGTTGCCGTTCATCACCACCATGTCGGCGCTGTTCGAGGAGATCTGCTCAGAGGTGCCCTGAATCCACTGCACCCGGTCACCGCCCTGCCGGGTACGCGCCTGCTCGAGCATGGCGGAGGATGGATCAATCCCCGTGACTTCCCGGCCGGGACCGCAAAGCGTCACCGTGAGCAGGCCTGTACCGCAGCCCAGGTCGGTGATCTCCGTAGAACCACTGTTCGTGGCCAGCTCCCGGAAGAAGTCGTGATCCGGCCCATCCGGATTGTCGATGTCGTAGACCGCCACGAGGTGGGGATTGTCGTAGCTCATGATTCGAGAAGTTCAGCCAGCTGAACCGCGAGGGAGGCTAAGCGTGAGTCAACGACCGACCACACAATCGCATGGTCCACCACGCCATAATCGTGCGCGATGACATTGCGCATGCCGATGATTCGGCCAAGGTCAGGCACCTCCGCAGCGGTCTCCGGATCCGTCCGCCGCAGTCGGTTCAACGCTTCTCCCAGAATCTCCAGCTGGCGTTCCACGGCCGACTGCACCAGCAGGTTGGCCTGAAACTCATTCCTATCGATGCCGCCCACGGAGGAGAGAATCGCCAGACAAGCTTCGCGAGCACCCCCAGAGGTGTGCTTTAGAGGTGGGCAACATAGACGGTCTCCGTATGCGCCAGTGCCGACTCCCTGAAGTACGGGTTTCGGATGGCGCGCTTGACGACCAGGTCGACGTCGCGTTCAACTATCCGGCAGAGCTCATCATGGAGACCGCTGAAGTCCTCGAATGGATCCGCACGATCGGGCAGGAAGTCGACCAGAAAATCGACGTCGCTGTCAGTAGTGAAGTCACCGGCGACCGCTGACCCGAACAGCTCCAGCTCTGCGACACCATGACGTGCTGCCGCACGGCTGATCGCCTCCAGGTCGAGGCTCATGGTCTGGCTCATGCGCCCAGTGTCCCATGGCAAGGAGGACAGCGGTACAGGACGCCGTGCGCCTTGTTGAAGGAAGCTAGGCCGTAGGTAGCTCGAAAGTCACACCACGGCGAGCGGCGTAATCGCCGCAATGCGCTCCCCCGCCCGGTCTTCCGCGCAGTCCAACTCGTAGAGGCTCTGCAGGTTGAGCCAGAACTCCGCCGAGGTTCCGAAATAGCGTGCCAAACGGCGGGCCGTGTCCGCGGTGATCCCCCGCTTGCCGTGCACGATCCCATTGATCCACCGAGGAGGCACCCCGATGGAGACGGCGAGCTTGTTCGGCGTGATGCCGAATCCTTCGAGGAAGTCCTCCATCAGGACTTCTCCCGGGTGGATCGGCTCGATCAGGTCCGCCTCGGTGGTAGTCGACGAGTTCGACATTGTCCGCACCTCCATTGATCCGCCCCATTCCGGGCACCACCTGTCCCATGGGCTGACCTCAATCCCTACCACGCGCTCAGCCTATTCGGCTCTGGCCGATCCCTACCTCAGGGGCCAAACAGGGCGAGCGGCACCACGGCGACGCCGTCCCTTCGCCGGTAGGCAGTTGGACCCGTCGTGATGATCAGACCATCCACGAAACGTGATCCCAGCTGGTCGCGCAGCCAGCGCAGGTGCTTGCCGTCGGAGTCGCTGACACCCGCCGCGAGTTTCACCTCCACGCCGACAACGCCACCGTCGGGCCGCACGACCACGAGGTCCACCTCGTGGTCGCCGTTGCGCGTCCGCAGGTGTGCGATGTCGACCTCTGCGGCCTGGGCAGCGACACGGACGCACAATGTCACCAACGATTCGAAGAGCATCCCTAGCATGGAACCCGCCTGGGGACGAAGTGGCTCCCCTTTGCCGCCCAGCAGTGCATCAGCGCCCAGGCCGAGGAGGCGAGCTGCAAGAGCAGGATCCGCCAGGTTGTGCTTCGGAGCCTGCCCGAGGCGAGTCATCGGACTGCCGGTCGGGGTCCAGGCCGGCACAGGGTCGAGAAGCCACAACGAGGCGAGCACCTGGCGGTAGGACTCGGCGGTCGCCCGTGCCGGCTTGTCGCTGTGACCAGGGGTCGCCGCATCGAGAATCTGGGAGTAGCTCGCCGTCGTCGAAGTGGCGGAAGCATACGCTCGCAGCCAGGCCATTATGGCCTCCGGGCGACGGACCGCCAGGCCCTGCTCTGGCACGTCGCGCTCCACAGCATTGCGCAGGTAGGAGTCGAGCTGAAAGCCCCGGGCGCGGGAGCTCAAGCCGCGCATCCCCGGAAAACCCGAGGCGACGATTTCCTCCACGTATTCGGGCAGCCCCATCGTCGACTCACCCTGGATGGCATCACGTTCCGCCAGAACAGCAGCAAGGCTCACGGTCGGCGTAACCAGACCACGCTCCGCGAGCGTCATGGGACGCATGCGCAGGCGGCCGATCCGACCGGCTCCCGAGTGCTGCACGGTCCCGTCCTGCGGACTCGCGCTACCGGTCAGAAGGAACTGCCCGCCTGCGGCATCCTCATCCACGGCACGGCGAACGACGTCCCACACCTCCGGCACCTTCTGCCACTCATCGACGAGGAGCGGGCGAGGACGGCGGAGGATGATCTGCGGATCCGCTACGACGGGCTCGCGAACGGCTTTGGAGTCCAGCTTCACCAGCCCAGCCGCCCGTTGTTCCGCCGTCGTGGTCTTGCCTACGGCCTTGGGGCCGTCCAGCGCGAGGGCCGCCACCCCTCCAAAGAGGTCATCCAGCTCGAGGTCCACGATGCGACGGGTGTACGACATGGCTGAACCATACCATTAGCAGATGTCTAACTAGGCGAAACGCATGCTCCAAATTAAGCAGAACGCCACTGCATTGCCGCAACCTGGCCACCTTCATGGACGTCGCGTTTCGACCGGCTAGGGTCACGACCCACGCCCCCTTAGTACCCGTAGATCGGGACTGCTCCTGGTCCCTCAGCCTTCTACGTGTCGGCCCCGTGTGCGATGCTCAACATTGGCCAGCCAGAGACGGACGGAGACTCCATGAGCACCGCACCCGATACCCCAGCCTCGATCCCTGAGCACCTGCTCGAGATAATCACCGAGGGCATGGACTTCCGCGACGACCAAGGATGGATCCCCTGGGCCTGGGGAGTCCTCGCCCGCGCTGGCGACGTCCCCGCGCAAATTGATGAAGACGACCCCGACTACCCCCGTAGCCTCATGACGCTCGCGGCACTCGGCCGACTCTACGATCTTTTCCAGCAAGTACTCTCAGGTCTGAACGCCGATCTCGAGACGAACCCTGATCTGGTCGGCGAGGTCCGCCCCACAATCACAACCATCGAGCTCGCTCGCTACTCCGAGGCTGAAGGTGTCTGCGACACCGCGTGGCCCGAGACGAGCAGCGGGCTTCTACGAGGAGCCATCAGGACGCGGACTGAACAGACCTGTGCCCAACTCGCAGAGCTTCTGGGTACCGCGCGTCTCTTCACATCCCTCTTTGTCACCGGGACGGCGGCTGTCGCTATGGACGACGACACTGACGTCCCTGCGGACACTCACTCACCGTCGGAGGATGCTTTTGACCGGTATCTCTCATCAGTCGTCAACGACGACCCCACGGCGGACAAGCAACGCACATACGAGTGGCTCAACGGCGACCTCGACCTCGGTTGACTCGCTACGAGCGAGTGTCACTTGATCGATCTTGTGAAGCGCCCTGGGTTTCGTTCCGAGCTACTTCCTCAAGGAGGATCGGATCATGCCACAGAAGTACAGTCCCGAGTTCAAGGCCCGCGCCCTGCAGCTCATCGAGGAACGAATCCAGGCTGAACAGTGCTCGGGCTGGGTCGCCTGTACCGCCGTGGGCGGAGCCCTCGGCGGGATCTCCACCCGTACATTGCAGAACTGGTGGAACCAGAACCGTATCGATCACGGTGCCGCCCCCGGGTTGAGCACTTCCAAGGCCACTTAGATCCAGAGGCTACGGCGAGAGAACCTCGAGCTGCGCCGGGCGAATGAGATCCTGCGCGAGGCCTCGGCTTTTTTCGCAGCGTAACTCGAGGCACCCCACAACGAGATGACCTGGTTCATCGACGAACACCGGGATCAGTTCGCCGGTCGAGGCCATCTGCCGCACCATGGGTGCGACGGAGTGTGGATTCATCATCTCCCGCGGCCATCGGGCCTCGAAAACGAGACCACCATCGGCCAGCGCCCTGCGGGAGGAGCTTTTGCTGCCCGAGGTTCACCGGATCCATGCCCAGAACTATGGTGTGTACGGGGCGCGGAAGATGCACCAGGCCATGCGCCGTGCCGGCTGGAATAAAGGGCGGGACCAGATCGCACGCCTGATGAAAACAGCCGGCCTCCACGAGGTCCGGCGCGGGCGCAAGCCCGTGACCACCCGTGCTGGTGCGGCCCCGGACACCCGCCCGGACCTCGTCGAACGCAGATTCGTTGCTCAACGCCCGCACCAGTTGTGGGTCGCGGACATCACCTACGTCAGGTCCCTGGGCGGGTTCTGCTACACGGCATTCGTCACCGACGTGTTCACCCGCAAGATCGTGGGCTGGGCAGTCTCCGCCTCACTACACACCGTGGGGTTGCCGTTACTGGCCCTGGAATATGCCCTGCTGAACACCGGCGCCAGTCGAGGCAACCGGGGATTGATACACCACAGCGACCGGGGCAGCCAGTACGTCAGTCTGGCCTACTCGGATGCGCTGATCACCGCCAGAGTCAGCGCCTCGGTGGGCACAGTCGAGGATTCCTACGACAACGCCCTGGCCGAGACGGTCAACGGGCTCTACAAAGCCGAACTCACCCACGCGAAACGGGTATGGGAGTCCACCGAGGCGGTCGAGCTGGCCACGATGAGTTGGGTCCACTGGTGGAACACGACCCGGCTGCACGAGGCACTCGGATACGCCACTCCGGTCGAGGCGGAAACCGCTTACAATCTCAATCACGACGTAGCGCCCGTTGCGTTATAACCACGGAACGAAACCCAGGGCGCTTCACGTGCGATCCGGTGGGCGATCGGTCAGCTCCGGCGCGAGGGCGCGACGATTCAAGGCCTGGCCCGGCAGCTCGGCACCATCTGGAACACGCTCTGGTCCCGGATCCAGCCCGTCCTGCCCCAGGCCGCGGGTGATCCCTCCAGGTTCGATGGCATGCAGGTTCTGGGTGTGGATGAGCACATCTGGCACCACCGCGACCCGCGCCGCCGAGGCCCGGAGGAGCTCATCGGGATGGTCGATCCGACGCGAGGCCCCCACCCCACCGCCAGGCTTCTCGACCTGGTCCCGGGGCGATCCGGCAAGGTCTACCGCGACTGGTTGGACGAGCGCGGCGAGATGTTCCGCCACCGGGTCGAGATCGCGACGCTGGACCCGTTCCAGGGCTTCAAGAACGCGATCGACGACCAGCTCGAAGACATCATGTGTGTGCTGGATGCCTTCCACATCGTCAAGCTCGCAGGGGCAGCGGCTGATGACGTCCGCCGCCGGATCCAGCAAGAGACTCTCGGACACCGACGACGCAAGGGCGACCCACTCTACGGGATCCGCCATATTCTCCGAGCCGGGCGCGAACGCCTCACCCCGCGCCAACGGGCCCGGCTCACTGCAGCGTTCGCTGTGCACCCGGATCATGTGGCCGTCGAGTGTCGCCTACCAGTGTTGCCAGGACCTGCGCGATGTCTTCCACCAGCCCACGCCTGCTCAGGGCCGGCGCCTGGCCGAGCAACTGATCGACAAGCTGCCAGGGTGCCCGATCGGGGAGATCGACAGACTGCGTAAGACACTACGCCGCTGGAGGACCGCGTTCCTGGCGCACTTCGACACCGGCGGGGCGAGCAACGGTGGCACCGAGGCCATCAACGACATCATCGAGCTCGGGCGTCGTATCGCGCGTGGCTTCCGCAACTTTGAGCACTACCGACTGCGGATGCTGCTCATCACCGGTGGGCTCGATGCCTCACCCCACACTCAGCTCTGAAGAGCCGATAAGGTCTTTCACGAGAACTTCCCCTGGGTGGATCGGCGCGATTTTGTCAATGGTAGCCAACGATCTCGGCCCCTCCCAGTGAGTCTCCGCTGAAACCTAGCGCAATCGACACACCACCGCGCCTCTAATCCCAAATCGAGGGGAGCCCAAATGCGCCATATTCTAAGGAATCAGCCAACGTCCTCAGCCTATTCACTGTGGCCTGAATTTCGCCCGGCCGATATGTCCGGTGCTTTGGATCTGGAATCTCCTCCACCACCTCCAGCGCACCAGCTGCAGACACTGTCAGAGTTTCAAATCCAGCCACTAATTCATCAACAGTGGGCGCAATACTTGAATTCCTCTCAATAAGCGATATGTCCCGGGCGGACACGGGCTCGGCATTGTCCCACTCTTCGCAGACCCGATGTATTATAAGCTTTATAATATCATTATTCCGACGATAAGTTTCGATCACTTCTGCAAGTTGGCGAGGACCGTTAGGCGCCCGGAAGATATGTGCTATAACGCTCGTCGGCAGGCCGAGGTAAAAAGCAGCCTCCAGAAGTTCAGCGAGCTCCTCAGTCAAAATCAAACTCCACGATTTGCGTGAGGCGATCTCCGTCAACGTGCCTTCAGCAAACCCTGGAGCGACGATGGCAACATAATCCGCGGAGTGCTTCTTCTGGTGAGAACTAATTGCCACGTCACTTACGCTCGTATGCGATATGACTCCCGATGACGTGGATTTGGCATCAATTATAGCTGTACGAATGTCGCCACTTTCCTCGGTCCATCTAACTACAACATCCGTATCACCTGACCCGCCAATTTTTTTAGCCTCAAACCCGACCAGAGAAAACATTCGTTCAATCGCGAATTCCAGTGCCGAACCTGCCCCACGGCGACCGGCGCCAGGGTCGACTCCGCACTTTTTCACGTCCAATGCTGCTACCGCTATTGAGTCATTTCGGGAGTCATCAGGTTTGCCCTGCTGAAGGCCGGCAACTAGGGGTTCAGCCGGGGAAGCGGTTTCGGTCGGTTCCGAAACCGGGAGGTCTTCGACGAATAGCCGCCCCAGCGATGTTGTTCGTATCGAGGAGTATGAGGATTCAACGAGCAGTCCAGCCTCTACAAGGAAATTAATTATCCATCGAGATTTTTCACGATTCATACCAAACTGGGTGCTTCTTTCGTACACACCAGCTCGCGGCACCCCGTCCTTGGCGAAAACCAAGATTTCTCCGACGAACCTCATATGGCCGTGAAGGATGCGCACAAAATCAATATACGAACCGGACCTAATCCAAGCAGCGGCTGCAGGAGTTGCTGTATAAATGCCGCGCCTCACTTCTTGGATTAAGCCCGCAGCTCGCATGAAAGGCATCATGGAGTCCACGCTGCTGCGCTTAAGACCAAACCTTGTAGAAATGAAGGCCAGTAGTTCTTCGCGGGAAATTGGATCGAGCGCAAAACTAACGCACGTTTGCATGTTCTCAATTTTGCATGGGTCAGACGCAGGGCTCGGCACCCAAATATTGTAGGTATTCCGACTGGCGTGCGCCTCTGGATGGTCGCGCAGGTTGTCCAACAGCGCCTGCACCTCAGCGGGCGCGGGGGGAATTTTTATGTTTGAATCAGATTCTTCAAAATAGGTAGCTACGGGGCTCACCAATTGCCAATCTGAAACCACTGTCCGGCCTAGCTGTGTTGCACCCAGTTTATTTTCAGGAAGCCATTCAACCATGCCCAAAACTTCCAGCCAGGTAGTCCTGGTGCGAATATTGGCTACCGATTTCCAAGTACTTAGGTGGTATTTTTCGACCAAATAGTCGAGTGCTTCTTTAGTAGTCAATGGTCGTTCAGTCAGAGCCAAGAGCAACTCCCCGAACAGCCTTACCCGTGAGGCGAGTATGCTGGCCAGTTCCACCTTTGATCGCGAGGAGAGTAGCGACCTCCCCTCATGCGAGAGGCCCAATCTTCCACCCTGATTTTGCACCAGCCCCATGGCAACCAAAGGGGATCCGATGCTCCTCCATGTGCGTCCCTGGGAATTACCGGAAATCGTTGCCGCCTCATCGAGACGAACTGTCCCTGCCTCTTTGAGAACCTCTAAAAGGTCTAATACACGATCGAAAAGGATCTCCTTAGACACCTTGAGGTCGGGTGCGGAGGACTTTTGCAGGCGCCAGAGTTCTCGCTCACGAGCTAGCCCATTCGTTTCCAAATTAAATCCACCTACATTCGAGCTACCACCTTGGGGAACCCCCTTTGGGAAGTTTATTTCCATTGCTTTGGTCTACGACTTAGTCAGACGTTAAACCGGAACTCCACCACATCCCCATCCTGCATCACATACTCCTTGCCCTCCATGCGCACCTTGCCCGCGGCCTTCGCGTCGGCCATGGATCCGGCGGCCATGAGGTCGTCGTAGGAGACGATCTCCGCCTTGATGAAGCCACGTTCGATGTCCGAGTGGATGACTCCGGCAGCCTTGGGGGCGGTGTCGCCCTGGTTGATGGTCCACGCGCGGGCCTCCTTGGGGCCGGCGGTGAGGTAGGTCTGCAGACCCAGGGTGGAGAAGCCCACGCGGGCCAGCTTGTCCAGGCCGGACTCCTCCTGGCCCTCCATCTCCAGCATCTCGCGGGCCTCCTCCTCGGAGAGCTCCACCAGATCCGCCTCGAGCTTTGCGTCCAGGAACACGCACTGTGCGGGCGCCACCAGCGCCTCCAGCTCGGCCTGGCGCTCGGGCGAGGACAGCACGCCCTCGTCAGCGTTGAACACGTAGATGAACGGCTTGGCGGTGAGCAGGTTCAGCTCGCGCAGGTTGTCGGTGTCCAACTTCTCGGGCCCGGCGGCCTCGAAGATCGTGCGGCCCTCCGCCAGCACCTTCTCCGCGGCCTGGTACGCCGCGAGCTGCTCCGGCGAGCCCTTCTTGATCTTGACCTGCTTCTCCAGCTTGGGGATCGCGTTCTCCAGCGTCTGCAGGTCCGCGAGGATCAGCTCGGTGTTGATGGTCTCGCGGTCCGAGGCCGGGTCGATCTTGCCGTCCACGTGGATCACGTCCGGATCGTCGAACACGCGGATGACCTGGGCGATCGCGTGCGCTTCGCGGATGTTGGCCAGGAACTGGTTGCCCAGCCCCTCCCCCTCGGACGCGCCCTTCACGATTCCCGCGATGTCCACGAAGGACACCGTGGCCGGCACGATCTTCTGCGAACCGTGCATCTCCGCGAGCTTGTCCAGCCGCTCGTCCGGCAGGTTCACCACGCCCACGTTCGGCTCGATGGTCGCGAACGGATAGTTCGCGGCGAGCACCGTGTTGCGCGTGAGCGCGTTGAAGAGGGTTGATTTTCCGACGTTCGGCAGACCGACGATTCCAATAGTAAGAGCCACGGTCCGCATCCTACCGGCGCCGCCCGACGACGTCGCCACGCGACTCCGCGCCCCACCTCGCCTTTCCGTCCGGGCCACCGGCACGCCCCACCGTAGGCCGGGCGGTGCCGCCCCAGGGCGAAAGCCGCCCCTGTCCGTTCGGATCACCAGATACCGGCACGGTGGCCACCAGACCACCGACCCGCCGGGCACCTGCGAAACCACCCCTGACACATGTCATGCCCCACTCGTGACAACCGACAGTTCGCCGCCCCTCCCCGAGCGGCGAGTCTGGACCCATGAACCGCACCAACACCGCCACCACCCCCGCCCCGCGACCATCGGCCAACCCCGCGATCGAGGTCCGCGACGTCGTCAAGACCTTCCACACCCGCTCCGAGACGGTCCACGCCGTGAAGGGTGTCTCGCTCGAGATCCCGCGCGGCGCCGTCGTCGCCCTCCTGGGCCCCAACGGCGCGGGCAAGACCACCCTGCTGGACATGGTCCTGGGCATGACGGACCCCACCGCCGGAACCGTGGCCGTGTGCGGAGAGCCGCCCCGGAGCGCGACGTCGCACGGCCGCGTGGGTGCCGTGCAGCAGGTGGGCGGTCTGCTCCCGGACGTCACCGTGCGGGAGGCGGTGACCATGATCGCGTCCCTCTACCCGGACCCCCTGCCCGTGGCCGAGGCCCTCGAACGCTCCGGCGCCGCAGAGTTCGCCGGCCGGAAGATCTTCAAGTGCTCGGGCGGTCAGCAGCAGCGCGTGCGCTTCGCCCTGGCCCTGCTCCCCCGCCCCGAGCTGCTCGTGCTGGACGAACCCACCGCGGGCATGGACGTGGCCTCCCGCACCGCGTTCTGGGAGGCGCTGCGAGCGCAGACCGCGGACGGGCTCACGGTGGTGTTCGCCACGCACTACCTCCAGGAGGCCGAGCAGATGGCGGACCGTGTGGTCCTCATGGACGCCGGGCGCATCACGTTCGACGGCTCCGTCCACGAGCTGCGCAGCACGTCCCGCCACCACACGGTCAGCTTCGCGTGGCCGAGTGACGAGCCGGTTCCCGCGCTGCCTGGCGCTTCCAAGGTCACGCGGGCGCACGGGCGGGTGAGCGTGCGTACCCAGGACGCGGACGCCGTCGCCCGGGCCGTGCTGACCGGCACCGCGGCGAGCGAGCTGGAGGTGTCCCGCGGTGGCCTGGACGAGGCGTTCGCCGCGCTGCTGCGCCACGACGACACCGCATGACCCCGCCCATCCATCCCGAACCACCGACCCAGGAGTCACCGCCATGTCCCTGACCTACACCGCCTACGACGTCCTGCGGAACCTCCGCGCCGTCTCCAACATGTTCTTCGTGGCCGTGCTGCCCGCCGTCCTGTTCGTCCTGTTCGGCGTAGCGCAGGGCTGGTCCTCCGCGTCTCTGCCCGGTGGCAACGTCTCCGCGTACGTGATGGTCTCCATGGCCGCGTACGGCGCCATCACCGCGACCACCGGCATTGCCGGCAGCGCCGCGGTGGAACGGCTGCAGGGCTGGGGCCGCCAGCTGGCGCTGACGCCCATGGGCACCGCGGGCTACGCGACCACCAAGGTGACGGTGGCCATGACCCTTGCGGTGGTGCCCGTGCTCGTCGTGTTCACCGTGGGGCTCTTCACGAACGCCGCGATGGACGACCTCTGGCGCTGGGTGCTGAGCGGCGTCCTGGCTGTGGTGCTGTCCTCGGTGTTCGCCCTCTACGGCCTGGCCGCCGGTCTGATCTTCCGCTCGGACGCCGCCGTGGGCGCGGCGAGCGGGTGCCTGGTGGTCCTGGGGTTCTTCGGCAACGTGTTCATGCCGCTCTCGGGCGGACTGCTGGAGGTGGCCCGTTTCACCCCCGTGTATGGAATCGTGGGACTCGCCCGGTACCCCGTGACAGAAGGAACCGTGACCACCATGGACGGCATCCAGACCGACAGCGTGTGGCTGCTGCTCGCCAACACGGTGGCGTGGGCCCTGGTGTTCGGCGCCGCCGCCCTGCTGGCCGCCCGGAAGGCCACGGCCCGCCGGTGAGCACCTCTGCCAACCGCCCCCGCGAGGCGCGCACCCCGGAGCCCCACCACGAGCGCTCGGACCTGCTCTACGCCGTGGTGTGGCTGGTGTTCCTCCTCTTCCCGGCCACCGCGCTGGTGCAGAGCACCGCATCCACCGGCCTCAAGACCCTGGGCCTCACGGGGCTGGTCCTGTTCGCCGTGCTGTACACCGTGTCCTGGGTCCGTCAGATCCTGGTTCCGCAGGTGGGCCCGCTGCTCAACGCCGTGCTCTGGAGCGCGGTCCTGGTCCTGGCGCTCCTGCTCGTGGTCCCCGCCTCGCCGTGGGCTCCCAGCAGCACCGCGCCGTTCTTCGTGGCCCTGTTCGTGTTCCGGCTGCCGCTGCGCCAGGGCGTCCCCGCCTCCGTGGTGGTGGCGCTTCTCGCCCTGGTCCCCGCGCTAACCCTGCTGCCCCGGGACCAGCTTGTGTGGCCGCTGTTCGCCGTGCTGCCCGCCTGGCTCATCATCCTGGCCTCCCGCGTGGCCATGGAGCGTTCGGAGGCCCACGAACGCCTCACCCGGGAGCTCGCGGTCTCCCGGCAGCGCGAGGAGGTGGGCCGGGACGTCCACGACATCCTGGGCCACTCCCTCACCGTCATCACCGTCAAGGCCCAGCTCGCCCAGCGCCTCGTGGAGACCGACCCGCAGCGCGCCGTCGCCGAGCTCGACGACGTCCTGGCCCTGTCCCGCGAGGCCCTCACCGACGTGCGCTCCACCGTGGACAGGATGCGCGAGCTGGACCTGGGCGTGGAGCTCGTGCAGGCCCGGGCTGCGCTGCGTGCCGCGGGCATCACCCCGCACCTACCCTCCTCCGTGCCTGCCCTGGACCCGACCACCCGCTCCGCGTTCGCGGGCATCCTGCGCGAGGCGGTCACCAACGTGGTGCGCCACTCGGGTGCCTCCCGCTGCCGGGTCACGCTCACGGGCACGTCGCTTCGCGTTGCGGACGACGGCGCCCGGGCCCGCGGTCTCGTGCCCACCGGCGACGCGGCGTCGTCGTGCTCCGGGAATGCCGAGGCGGAGGCCCGCGAGCCGGAGCTCCGCGAGGGCAACGGAATCCGCGGCATGCGGGAGCGTGCGCGGGCGGCAGGATGTGAGGTGACCGTCACCCGGAACCCCCGGGGCGGCACGACCGTGGAGGTGTTCCGGGCATGAGCGTGATCCGTGTGCTGGTCGCGGACGACCAGGCCCTCGTGCGCGCGGGTCTCGCCGCGCTGCTGGACCTGGAGCCGGACCTCACCGTGGTCGCGCAGGCGGCGGGCGGGCACGAGGCCGTGGCACTCGCCGCCCAGGAGTGCGTGGACGTGGCCCTGCTGGACATCGAGATGCCGGGGCTGACCGGCCTGGAGGCCACCGAGCAGATCGTCGCGGCGGGACGTGGGACGCGGTGCCTGATCGTCACCACGTTCGACCGCCCCGGCTACCTGCGCCGCGCGTTCGACGCCGGGGCGTCCGGTTTTGTGGTCAAGGACACCCCCGCGCCCGAGCTCGCCGAGGCCATCCGCAGGGTCCACGCTGGGCTGCGGGTGGTGGACCCCGCGCTGGCGGAGAAGTCCCTGCTCGCCGGGCCCAATCCCCTCACCGCGCGGGAACGGGACGTGCTGCGCGAGGCTGCGGGCGGGGCGTCCGCCGGGCAGATCGCCAGAGCCCTGCACCTCTCCGCCGGAACGGTGCGCAACCACCTGTCCTCGGCCATCGGGAAGACGGGAACCGCCAACCGGACGGAGGCCGCCACGGTGGCGGCACGCAACGGGTGGTTGTAGGGGCGCCGTCTGCCTGCGCATGGTCGTCAGCTCCGTCCAGACCTGCCGTGCAACCCTGTGCGGCCGCGCCACCAAGCGTCGATGCCCCCGGCGGACCCTGGCAACCACCCAGGGCACCGGTCCAGGGCCCGGACGATACCCCCTGCCCCGTCGCTTGTGCGTGTCGGACGCCCTTGTCACAGTGACCGCATGGATGCTTCCGTGATGTCTCAGGTGTGGTGGTTGTGGGCGCTCTTCGCCCTGGTGGTGGGCGGTGTGGGCGGCTACGTCCTGGCCTCGCTGAGGAACACTCACCGGGAGTCGGAGCTGGAGGAGGCCCAGCAGCAGCGCCTCCAGGCCCTGCAGGAGGCTGCGGCCGCCCAGTCCGCGCGGGATCAGCTGGCGGACCGGGTGGAGTCCCTGGAGGCCCGCGCCGTGCAGGACCAGGACGTCATGCGTGCCCTGGCACCGCTCAACGAGCAGCTCTCCTCCGTGGGGCGCCACGTGAACCAGCTGGAACGGGACCGCGCCGCGCAGTTCGGCGCCGTGGCCCAGGCCCTGGAGGCGGCGCGCACCACGGACCGGCAGCTGCTGCAGGCCACCGGCTCCCTGGAGTCCTCCCTGCGCTCCACCACGGCACGCGGTGCCTGGGGTGAGATGCAGCTGCGCCGCGTGGTGGAGGCCGCCGGGATGACCCGTCACGTGGACTTCACGGAGCAGACGGTGCGCTCCACGGACACCGGGGTGCAGCGCCCGGACATGGTCGTCAACCTCCCGGGCGCGCAGTCCGTGGTGGTGGACGCCAAGGCGCCCATGAGCGCCTACCTGGACGCCCAGGCGGTTCCCGCGGACGGCTCCCCCGAGAACGAGCAGCGCCGCGCCCAGCTGCTGGCCGCCCACGCCAAGGCCCTGCGCTCCCACGTGAACACGCTGGGCACCAAGAAGTACTGGTCCGCGGAGGAGAACTCCCCGGAGCTGGTGATGTGCTTCGTGCCCGTGGAGTCCGCCCTGGCCGCGGCGCTCGATGCGGACGCCACCCTGCTGGACCACGCCGCACGCAGCAACGTGGCACTGGTGTCTCCGGTGTCCCTGCTGGCCTCGTTGAAGGCGGTGGCGTTCAGCTGGCGCCAGGCCACGCTCACCGACAACGCCCGGGAGCTGTACCGGCTCTCGCGGGAGCTCTACGACCGAATGGGGGCGGTGGGCAAGCACCTCTCGGACATGGGCGGCTCGCTGCGCCGGTCCGTGGAGGGCTACAACAAGCTGGTGGGCTCACTGGAGTCCCGGGTGCTGCCCTCCGCGCGGAAGATCGCGGAGCTGGACCCCACGGCCACGGACTTCGAGGCGCTGGGGACGAAACCCGTGGACGCCGTCCCCCGCCCGGTCACGGCCACGGAGTTCGTGACCGACTGACGCAGGGCCCAGCTCTCGGAGCCTTGTGGTCAGCGTGTGGGGCGGGTGCCGCGACCGCCCAGACCGCGGGTGGTGTCCCCGTCCTGGGCGAGCTTGGCCCGCAGCTCCTTGGGCAGGGAGAACAGGATGTCCTCCTGGGCGGTCACCACTTCCTCCACGGAGCCGTAGCCGTACTCGGCCAGGAGGTCGAGCACCTGCTGCACGAGCACCTCGGGCACGGATGCACCGGAGGTCACCCCCACGGTGGCCACGCCCTCGAACCAGGACTCGTCCACCTGGTGGGCGAAGTCCACGCGCTCGGCCCGGGCGGCGCCGTACTCCAGCGCCACCTCCTTGAGCCGCACGGAGTTGGAGGAGTTGGCCGATCCCACCACGATCACCAGGTCCGCCTGCGGGGCGATCTCCTTGATGGCCGCCTGGCGGTTGGACGTGGCGTAGCAGATGTCGTCGCTGGGCGGGTCGATCATGTTCGGGAACTTGGCGCGCAACCGGTTCACCGTCTCCATGGTCTCGTCCACGCTCAAGGTGGTCTGGGACAGCCACACCACCTTGTCCGGGTCCCGCACCTCGAGGGTGTCCACGTCCTCCGGGGAGTTCACGATCTGGATGTGCTCGGGAGCCTCACCGAACGTGCCCTCCACCTCCTCGTGGCCCACGTGGCCGATCAGCAGGATCTCGTAGTCGCTCTTCGCGAAGCGCACGGCCTCCCGGTGCACCTTGGTGACCAGCGGGCAGGTGGCGTCAATGGTGTTCAGGTTCCGCTCCTGTGCGGACTGCACCACGGCCGGGGAGACGCCGTGGGCGGAGAACACGAGCATGGCCCCCTCGGGCACCTCGTCCGTCTCCTCCACGAAGACCGCGCCGCGCTCCTCCAGGGTCTGCACCACGTGCTTGTTGTGCACGATCTCCTTGCGCACGTACACGGGCGCACCGTAGTGCTCCAGCGCCTTCTCCACCGCGATCACGGCCCGGTCCACGCCCGCGCAGTAGCCGCGCGGAGCGGCCAGCAGCACCTTGCGAGGCCCGGTCACGGGCGCGGCGGCGGCAACCTCCTCCGGAGTGCGGCGCACCCGGGGAACGGTGGGCATGGACAGGTCAACCACGGTGGACATGTCCTCAATGGTAGGTGACCGCACGGACACGCACCACGGCGCCGGCCACGCCCACGAGCGCCACCACCCCGGCCCAGATCATGCCCGTGACGCTGCTCGCCACGAAGGACTCCCGGAGCACGCCCACCACGCGCTCCACCACGAGGTGCGCCACGGGGTCCACCCCGGAGGCGTCCACCACGGTCCGGGCCGCCGTGAGGGCCACACCGAGCACGAGGCCCACGCACGCAACTCCCGCGAGACCCACGCCGGCGAGCGCGAGCCAGCGCCGCGGCGTCGTCGCCACCGCGGCCACCGCGCACGCGCCGGCGAGCCACGGCAGGGCGTGGCGCCACTGCGCGCACCACACGAGCGCGTCCACGACGCCGCCCGTGTGCACCCCGGGGACGGTCACTGTGAGGTTCTGCGTGTCGAGACCCGGCGAGAGGCCCGTGGTGTCCTGGATCTGCCGCTGCACCGCCTGGCCGAGGGCGGAGACGTCCACCACGAGCTCGTCCGGGGCGTGGCCGGCCTCGGCGGCCACGGGGACGTTCGCGTCGTGGGTGTCGTCCAGCACCGCGAGCCACGTGCCCTGCTGCTCCGGCGCGGTCAGCCAGGTCTGGGCGGCGCTCACCGCGGTCTCCCGCAGCTTCTCCGCGGCCCGGTCCAGGGGCGCGATGCCGGTGTGGACGTTCTCCAGCGCGCTGAACGCGGCCCGGTCCAGGACGGTGCGCACGAGCTCGTTCTGGAACCCGGAGTCGGTGACCACGGACGAGGCCGTGTCCTGGAAGCCGGACGGCGAGAGCACGTGCGCCTGCACCCAGCTCAGCCCCAGCCACGCGGCGAAGCCTGCGCCCGCGAGGACGGCGAGGAGGGCGGAGGCGAGCGCGCGGACCACGGCCGCGGGACGGGGAGAGGCGGAGGAGCTCACCGCTCCACTGTAGAGAAGGAGCGGCTGTGCGTGTCCCCAGTGGGTGATACTCATGTGTCATGGACTCCTCGTTCCCCGCCGACGCCGCTCCCGCCCGGAATGCTCCCGCGGAACTTCCCGAGCTGGCCAGGGACACCTCCCCGGAGAACCCCTGGCCGCTGCGCAAGCTGTCCCACTCCCTGCACGGCTGGATCCAGAAGGCCCCGGCGGCGTGGGTGGAGGGCCAGGTGATCGAGGTCAACCAGCGGGCCCGTGTCTCCTACGTCACCCTGAGGGACCTGGAAGAGGAGGCCTCGGTGAGCGTCACCCTCTTCCAGAACGAGATGGCCCGCCTGGAACGCCCCCTCGAGCGCGGCGCGCGGGTGGTCGTGAGCCTCAAGGCTGACTTCTACGTCAAGGCCGGCCGACTCTCCATGCTGGGCAGGGACATCCGTCCCGTGGGGCTCGGGGACCTGCTGGAGCGGCTCGAACGGCTGCGCCGGGCCCTGGCGGACGAGGGGCTCTTCGACCCCGCACGCAAGAAGCCGCTTCCCGTGCTCCCCCACCGCGTGGGTCTGATCACCGGGCGGAACTCGGACGCGGAGAAGGACGTGGTGCGCAACGCCACCAACCGCTGGCCGGGCGTGCAGTTCGAGATCCGCGAGGTCCCGGTGCAGGGAGCGGGCTCGGCCCGCGCCGTCATCGGTGCGCTCGAGGAGCTGGACCGCATGGCCGAGGTGGACGTGATCGTGATCGCCCGCGGTGGAGGTGCCTTCGAGGACCTGCTGTCCTTCAGCGACGAAGCCCTGCTGCGTGCCGTGTTTGCCGCGGACACCCCCGTGGTGAGCGCGATCGGCCACGAGAACGACCAGCCCCTGTTGGACCACGTGGCGGACGTCCGGGCCTCCACCCCCACGGACGCGGGCAAGCGCATCGTCCCGGACGTCCAGGACGAGCGGCTGCGCCTCTCCCAGGCCCGTTCCGCACTGGACCGGGCGGTGGGCACCATGATCGAGCGTGAGCAGCAGGGCCTCGCCACGGTGCGCTCCCGCCCGGTGCTCGCGCAGCCGGACGGCATGATCCTGGTGCGCGAGGAGGACCTGGACCGGTGGCGCACCCGTGCGTGGTCCGCAGCCAGCTCCCTCACCCTGCGCGCGCAGGACTCCGTGGCCCAGATGCGCGCCCGGGTCCGCGCGCTGTCCCCGCAGCAGACCCTGGACCGCGGGTACGCCGTGGTGCAGACCCCGGACGGCTCCGTGCTCACGGACGCCACCCGGGCGGAGGTGGGCCAGTCGCTCACCGTCCGGCTCGCGTCCGGGGAGCTCGGCGTGGACGTCACCGGCACCAGCACCCGCCGGCCGGGCGAGCACTGAATCCCCAGAGAACCCCAGCGAAAGGCACACCGTGGCACAGCAGAACCAGAACACCGATCCCCAGCAGGGCGCACCGGACCTCTCGGACGTCGACGGCCTTGGCTACGAGCAGGCCCGCGAGCAGCTCGTGGAGATCGTCTCCCGTCTGGAGGCCGGGGGCACCACCCTGGAGGAGTCCCTGCAGCTGTGGGAGCGCGGCGAGGCGCTGGCCACCCGCTGCGAGCAGTGGCTCGACGGCGCCCGGGAACGGCTCAACGCCGCCCGCGCCCGGCGGGAGAACCGGGACCGGGCGGCGTCGGACGGGGAGTGAGCCCCGGAAGCTGCCGGTGAGGAGGAGCCGGACCTACTGCTGGTAGGTGGAGAGGAACTCGCCCAGCCGGTCCAGCGCGGTGTCCAGCATGTCCACGGACGGCAGGGTGACCAGCCGGAAGTGGTCCGGCTCCGCCCAGTTGAACGCGGTGCCGTGGCTCAGCAGGATCTTCTGCTCCTTGAGCAGGTCCAGGGCGAAGCGCTCGTCGTCCACGATCCCGAACTTCTCCACGTCCAGCTTGGGGAACAGGTAGAGCGCGCCGTGGGCCTGCTCGCACGTGACGCCGTCGATCTCGTTGAGCTTGCGGTGGGCGATGTCCCGCTGCGCCTTGAGCCGCCCGCCGGGGAGGATGAGGTCGTTGATGGACTGGTACCCGCCGAGCGCCGTCTGGATGGCGTGCTGCGCGGGGACGTTCGCGCACATGCGCATGTTGGCGAGCAGCTTGATGCCCTCCAGGTAGGACTCCGCGCGCCAGTTCGGCCCGGTGATGGCCAGCCACCCGGAGCGGTAGCCCGCCACCCGGTACGCCTTGGACAGGCCCGAGAACGTCAGGCACAGCACGTCCTCACCGGTGAGGCTCGCGGTGTTGATCATCTCGGCGTCGTCGTACGTGATCTTCTCGTAGATCTCGTCCGAGAACAGGATGAGGTCGTGCTTCTTGGCCAGGTCCACGATCTTCTGCAGCGTCTCGCGGGAGTACACCGCGCCCGTGGGGTTGTTGGGGTTGATGACCACGATGCCCTTGGTGCGGCTGGTGATCTTGGACTCCATGTCCTCCAGGTCCGGGTTCCAGCCGTTGTCCTCGTCGCACATGTAGTGCACGGGCGTGCCGCCGGACAGCGCCACGGAGGCAGTCCACAGCGGGTAGTCCGGTGAGGGGATGAGCAGCTCGTCACCGGGGTTGCACAGGGCCTGCAGGGTCATGGTGATCAGCTCGGACACGCCGTTGCCCAGGTACACGTCGTCCGTGTCCAGGTTCATGATCCCGCGCGTCTGGTAGTACTGCACCACGGCCGTGCGGGCCGAGTAGATGCCGCGGGAGTCCGAGTAGCCCTGCGCGTTCGGCAGGTTCTTGATCATGTCCACCAGGATGGCGTCCGGGGCCTCGAAACCGAAGGGTGCGGGGTTGCCGATGTTCAGGCGCAGGATGCGCTGACCGGCCGCCTCCATCTGCTCCGCCTGCTCCAGCACGGGGCCGCGGATGTCGTAGAGGACGTTCTTCAGCTTGTCGGACTGCTTCACCTTTGCCATGGGGCCAGACTACTCGCGGGTCCGTGGCGCTCCCCGGGCGTGACACCCCGGGGCCCACGCGGTGCAGCCCGGCCCGGGGCACTCAGCGCGGCTGCTCCCGCACGAACTGCGCCGTCTTCTCCGGGCTCATGGCCGGCGCCGAGCCGCCCGCGAGCCGCGTGATGGTCGTGAGGTCCTCGGTGCGCAGGTCCGCGGACGCCGCGTTCACGGAGGACACCGCCCGGTCCTCGAGGGTCTCGGAGCCGAGCACCACGGCCCGCTCCGGGCGGAACAGCCGGTCGGGGTCGTCCAGCGCCACGAGGGCCTCGTCCTCGATCACGGGTTCCGAGGAGCGCAGCACGGCCGCCTGCACCTTGTCCGTGAGCAGTGCGTCCACGAGCTCGTCGGTGGTCCCGAACTCGGGTGTGGCCTTTGGCGCGCAGTCGTAGTACGCCTTCAGCCCGCGCTCGCCCTGAGCACTGTCCGCGTACCCGGAAGCCATGCCCACCGAGAGCTTGCCGCACTGCTTGCCCGCGGTGTTCATGTCCCCCAGGTTGTACTGGGCGCTGGTCGCGGCGGTGACGACCACCCGGTCCGTGCGCTGGGCACCGGAGCTGTCCAGCGCCTCCAGACCGCTCGGGAGGACGTTCGGCAGGGCGCGGTAGACGTCGTCGTCGGAGGGGCCCGTCTCCCCCGTGATGCCCAGCAGCTGCCCCAGGGAGTCCAGCAACCCGCGCGGGGCGTCGGTGTTGGGGGTGGCCGTGGGCGAGGGGGACGGCTTCGCGTCCGCGGGGAGCCCGTGCTGCCGGGCGTAGACGTAGAGGTCGCCGGTGAACTCCGGCACCATGCTCACGCGCCCGTCCTGGAGCGCCGCGAAGATCTTCTCGCGGGAGGAGCCCACGTCCACCACGGTGGCGGCCACGCCGTCGGCGGCCAGTCGCTGCTGGTAGTAGTGGGCGAGCACGCGGGTCTGGGTGTCCACTCCGGTGGCGATCTTCACGGTCCCGCCCCCGGCGGACGACGACGCCGTGGCCGCCCCACCGGCGTCCGTCCCCGCCTGCTCCGGGCTGGCCCCGCAGCCGGCGAGCGCCAGACAGAACGCCGTGGCCGCTGCGGCCGCCCGGATCCGGGAGGAGGCTGTCACCGGTCGTGACCGGGTTCGGTGGACACGTCCTGCTCGGCGACCGCCTCGGGCGGGGTCTGCTCCCCGACGAACTGCTCGAGTCCCGCCAGGCGCAGGCCCTGGTCCACCAGGTCCAGGCGCTTCAGGCCGCCCACCTCCGCGAGCGGGAACCAGGCGGCGTCGTCCGAGGAACCGTCCTGCTCCACGGCGAGTTCGCCACTCATGATGTGCGCGGTGTAGAGCACGCGGCACGCGTGGTTGCCGCGCGTGGTGGGGTCCAGGCGCTGCTCGGGGCTCATCCAGTAGCTGTGCACGCCCACCAGACCGTCCGAGGCCACGCGGTAGCCGGTCTCCTCGAAGACCTCCCGGAGCATGGTCTGCTCCGGCTGCTCCCCCGGTTCCATCCCGCCCCCGGGCAGCGTCCACGCACCCTCGAAGTCCGGGTGGCGGGGGTTCCAGTGCGTCAGCAGCAGGTGGTCGTCACGGGTGATCAGGGCGTAGGCGCCCACGCGGGAGTCGAACGGCTGGCTCATGGCGCCAGTGTAGTGGCGCGTCCGGGGCGTCCCCTGGCACGCGGGCGTCCTCGCGTCCGGCCCGCGGTGGGCAGCCCGTCAGCCGGCGCCAGCTGAGCCACCGTGCTCCCCGGACGGGGCGGACGGTGGCCCGGAGGGAGGCGGGACGGCCCCGTGCAGGGCGCGAGCGGCGTCGTCGTCCGGGCGTGCACTGCGGCGCCGGCTGCCGTGCGGCAGGCAGTGGGCGCGGGGCCCATAATGGGCGGGTGAGCATCGTGGAGAACGCCATCTATCGCAACGGCCGGAAAGTGGAGTCCCCGCGCTCCCTGGAGAGCACGTACGACCTGCTGCAGCGCACGCTGGACCGGCCCGCCGAGAGCGAGAGCGGCGAGGACACCGTGCTCGCGTGGATCGGGCTGTACCGGCCCTCGGCGGAGGAGATCGACTCGCTCGCCCAGCACTTCGACCTTCACGAACTCGCCGTGGAGGACACCGTGCAGGCGCACCAGCGGCCCAAGATGGAGCGCTACGGGCGCACGCTGTTCACCGTGATCCGCCCCGCCGTGTACCAGGACGAGACCGAGACCGTGGAGATCGGCGAGATCCACATCTTCACGGGACCCAACTTCGTCATCACCATCCGCCACTCGGAGTCCAGCGGGGTGAGCCGGGTGCGCAAGCGCGTGGAGGCGGACCCCGAGCTGCTGTGCTTCGGCCCGGACGGGGTGCTGTACGCGCTGCTGGACCAGATCGTGGACGACTACTTCCCGGTGCTGTCCGGGCTGGAGAACGACATCGACGAGATCGAGGACGCCCTGTTCGCCGGGGAGTCCACCGTCTCCCAGCGCATCTACGAGCTCGCGCGCGAGATCAACGAGTTCCACCGCGGCGTGGCACCCCTGAGCAACGTGATGCAGCGCTACTTCGCGGGCTTCACCAAGTACGGCACCCACGAGGAGCTGCAGCACCGGCTGCGGGACGTGCTGGACCACGTGATCGCGGTGAGCGGCAAGCTCGAGTCCATGCGCTCCTCGCTCACGGACGCCATGAGCCTGGACTCCACGCTCACCACGGCCCGGCAGAACGAGGCCGCCATGGTGCAGAACGAGCAGATGAAGAAGATCTCCTCGTGGGCGGCCATCCTGTTCGCGCCTTCCATCGTGGGCTCCATCTACGGCATGAACTTCAAGGCCATGCCCGAGCTGGAGTGGGCATTCGGCTATCCCATGGCGCTCGTGCTCATGGTGCTCGTGGGCGTGGTGCTCTACGTGGTGTTCAAGGTCAAGGACTGGCTCTGAGCGGTCTCCCACCCCGGGCGGCTAGCCTGGCGGGGATGCACAACCTCGAATTCTGGCTCGACAAACCCTTCCGCGTGCTCCTGGTGCTGCTCGGCGCCGTGGTGGTCTCCGCCGTGGTGCGACTGCTGATCCGCAAGATCACCCGCGGCATCGCCCGGGGGACTCAGTCCCGGATCATCAAGCGCTTCGACCACGGGCAGTCCCGCTGGGTCCAGGACGCCGGTGTGGCCTCGGAGCGTCAGGCGCTGCGGGCGCGCACCATCGGCGCGGTGCTGGCCTCGGTGTCCACGATCATCGTGTGGGCCATTGCCATCCTCATGATCATCTCGGAGCTCGGCTTCAACATCGCCCCGGTGATCGCCTCCGCGGGCATCGCGGGCGTGGCCCTGTCCTTCGGCGCACAGTCCCTGGTGAAGGACTACCTCTCGGGCATCTTCATGGTGGCCGAGGACCAGCTGGGCATCGGCGACTCCGTGGACGTGGGGGAAGCCATCGGCACGGTGGAGAACGTGGGTCTGCGCGTGACCCAGGTGCGGGACGTCAAGGGCACCCTGTGGCACGTGCGCAACGGCGAGATCCTGCGCGTGGGCAACCAGTCCCAGGGCTGGGCCCGCTGCGTGCTGGACATCCCCGTGCCCTACGACACGAACATCGACCTCGTGGCGGACATGATCGAGCACGAGGCGCTGCTCGTGCGGGACGATCCCGATGTGGGCCCCAGCATCGTGGCCGACCCCGAGGTCTGGGGTGTGGAGAACATCTCCGGGGAGAGCATCACCATCCGGCTGGCCGTCAAGACCGCACCGCTCGAGCAGTGGGACGTGGCCCGGGTGATGCGCGTGCGGATCAAGAAGATGCTGGACCGGGACGGGCTGCGCATCCCCCTGACCCACCAGGTCACGGTGCGCACCGGTTCCGAGCCCGAGACCTTCACGGACGCCCCCACCACGTCCTTCCCGATGCCGCGCGTACCGACCACGGGTCAGGTGCGCACCACTCCCCTGTTCCCCCACACCTCTGCGGAGGACAGCCACACCCCGGACGGCCGCACCCCCAGCCGGGACGAGACGGGTGAGGGCACCAGCTCCTCCGAACGCCGCGGCGACGGCTGATCCGGCTCAGCGCCGCTTCCTGTTCCGCCCGTTCTTGACCTTGCGGCCGGGCTTGCGCCGCAGACCGGGTTTGGTGCTCGCTCCGGCCTTGGCCCACCCCCCGGACTGTGCCTTGCCGCCGCGCTGCTTCTCCGGCGTCTTCTCCACGGCCGTCTCCGCCCCGCGCCCTTCGTCCTTCGCGGACGACGCCGCACGGCGGGGTGGTACTGCCTCGTCCCGTCCGCTGGACTCCCTGCGTCCCCGGACAATGCCCACGAAACGCTGCACCGCGTCCTCGGTGGCCTCGTCCACGGTCTTCGGCCACACCAGCACCACGGGAAGGACGGGGGCGTCCGTGAGCTCGCGGGTGGTCACGTCCTTGCGGGCGTGCAGGCGCGCCACGGACATCGGCAGCACCACGGGCCCCACACCGGCGGCCGCGAGCTCGACGGCCATGGCGGCGTCGTCGATGTCCGCGTGGGGCTGGGGCGTGGACTCCTCGCGGAGCTGGGCGGTGGTGAGGCAGTCCAGGACGCTCAGCAGGTCCTCGGTGGGCAGGACGGCCACCTGGAGCTCGTCGTAGAGGTGCACGGCGTGGTGGGTGGCCCGCAGCTCCTCCAGGCTGGGGTCCGTGGGTGACCAGCCGAGGCGCACGAAGCACGCGGTCACGGTGCCGTCCTGCAGCACCTCACGCCACTGGCCCGCGGGGACCAGCTCGTCCCGCAGAAGGGGCGTGAGCTGGCGGTCCCGCCACCTCCCGAGCCACTTGCCGGGCATCACGCCGGGGACGTAGCCCACGGTGAAGGCCGGTGCGACGGCATCGTCCGTGGCCTGGACACCCGGCGCGCCCTTCGCACCCGAGTGGAGGCCTGGTGCGACGGGATCAGCCGGGGTGTCCGGCGTGTCCGGGGCAGACGGGTCGCGGGGCAGGGCTGGTTCGGCTGCGGTCATGCCCCCAGACTAGAGGGCGGGTGCTCGCGCTCCCCCACCAGGCCCACGTGGTGCCCGCGGGCGGCACACGGGCCGCTGATGTGCGAAATCCGCCCGGGAGGACTACAGTGATGCCTGTTGTTCGGGGCCTTAGCTCAGTTGGTAGAGCGTTTCGTTCGCAATGAAAAGGTCAGGGGTTCGATTCCCCTAGGCTCCACCCGATGGCACGAAGGGCCCCACCGAGAGGTGGGGCCCTTCGTCGTGGGTGCAGGTGCCCTCCCGGTGTCACCACCCCCCCCGCCCGGCAAGGACCGTGGGGCACGCGGGCCCGAGCACGCGGTGCAGAACGGTGCGACGTCATGGGCAACCATCTCCGCAGCTCAACTGCGGTGCGGGGATACGGTGAGTTCATGAAAATCCTCGTGACCGGTTTCGAACCCTTTGGCGGTGAGAGGGAGAACGCGAGCGGCGTCGTCGTCCACCGGCTCGGTGGGCTCACCGCGCCTGACGGCGCGCAGGTGGTGACGGCCATCCTCCCCGTGACGTGGTCCGGTGCGCGCCCCGCGCTGCTGCGGGCCGTCGAGACCCACCGGCCGGACGCGGTCGTGGCGGTGGGCGAAGCGGGTGGCCGAGTGGCAGTCACCCCGGAGCGCTGGGCCAGGAACATGGGACACGGGCGCATCCCCGACAACGAGGGCGTGGTCCGGGACCCTGCCCCGCTCACGCGGGGGCCCGAACGCCTCGAGTCCCGCATCGATCCCGCCGTGCTCACCAGTGCCATTCAAGAAGCCGGTGTGCCTGCCGAGATCTCCAACGATGCCGGCGCGTTCCTGTGCAATGCCGTGTTCTGGTCCGCGCTGCACGCCACAGATCTTCCGGCCACCTTCATCCACGTGCCCGCGGTCAGGTCCCGGGGGTCGGCAGGTGTCGGCGCGGAGACCGACCCGGACGGGTCGCCAGCGAAGTCGACACTGAGTGTCGACGACCTCGTGCGCGCGCTGACGGCCGTGGTGCGCACGGTCGCCAGGGAGGCACGAACTCACTCATCCTGAGTCGTCTGGCGGGTGAGCCGCGTCCAGCCCAACGAACGCTCGCTTGAAAGGGCCCGGGCAGCTGGGACGTGAATTCCCTGCGGCGCAGATGTCACCTGTGCGGTCGTACCACCGCGTGACGCTGTATCATCGCCCTATGGCGATCATTCCTGAGGACCTTCCCTCCCTCGATGCGCGTGCCACCACCGCGTACGCACACCTCTTCCAGGCACTGAGCGAGCCCACGCGGCTGGCGGTCCTGCAGCACCTGGCCTCCGGCGAGCACCGGGTCCGGGATCTCGTGGGGCACATGGGTCTCGCCCAGTCCACCGTGAGCAAGCACCTGGCCTTCCTGGGCGAGTGCGGACTCGTCGAGACCCGCCCCGAGGGCCGCGCCACGTGGTACTCGCTGGCCCACCCCCACGAACTCGCTGCGGTGATCTCGGCCGCGGAGCACCTGCTGCACGCCACGGGCACCGACGCCGTCCTGTGCACCCACCTGCACCACCCGCCTCTCCCTGGGGGTCCCGCCCCGGTGCACCAGTCTCCGGACGGGCTCCCCGCGGCAGCACCCGCGTCCGGGCTCCACAGCGCGGACCCGGTCTGCGCGGAGGCCCCGGGGGCGACGACGCCGCGTCGGGACTCCCTCTGATGGGCGCCGGACACTCCCACGGCCACGACCACGGCGCAGCCGCCGGGGACCACCGCGGGCGGCTCTGGATCGCGTTCGGTCTCACGGCGGGCATGGTGGTCGCGCAGGCCGTGGGCTCGGTGGTGACTGGGAGCCTGGCCCTGCTCACCGACACCGTGCACGCACTCACCGACGCCCTTGGCCTGCTCGTCGCTCTGGTCGCGGCACACCTCGTGCGCCGCCCGGCGAACTCCCGGCGGACATGGGGTTTCCGCCGCGGCGAGGTGATCGCGGCGCTCGCCCAGGCGACTCTGCTGCTGGGTGTGGGGGTCTTCGCCGCGGTGGAGGGAATCCGCCGCCTACTGGAGCCGCACACCGTCCCACCCACCGAGCTGCTCGTGTTCGGCGCGGCGGGTCTGGCGTGCAACGTGGTCGCCATCCTGGTCCTGGCCTCGGGGCGGGGCGCCAACCTCAACATGCGGGCGGCGTTCCTGGAGGTCGCCAACGACGCCCTGGGCTCGCTGGGCGTGATCGTGGCGGCCGTGGTCATCGCCACCACCGGATTCCAGCGGGCGGACACCGTGGCCGCCCTGTTCATCGCCGCGCTCATTCTCCCGCGTGCGGTGACCATCATGCGGGAGACCGCGGCCGTGCTCATGGAGTTCACGCCGCAGGGCGTGGATCTGGACCTCTTCCGTGAGCACATCATGGGCCTGCACCACGTGGTGGACGTCCACGACATCCACGCCTCGACCGTGGCCACGGGCCTGCCCACCATCAGCGCGCACGTGGTGGTCGAGGACGAGTGCTTCCGGGACGGCCACGCCGCCGAGCTGCTGCAGGACGTGAAGACGTGCGTGGCCGAGCACTTCGACGTGTCGGTCCACCACTCCACGTTCCAGATCGAGACGGTGCAGATCCGGGACGCGGAGTCGCAGGACGTGCTGCACGCCTGACCGGTTCACGCGCCCCGGACCTGGCACCTCAGCTCACCCCCGCGCCAGCCGCTCCCACGCCACGGACGCCAGGGCGGCGGCCTGCGCACCCAGGACGGAGTCGTCGAAGAGCACCGTGGGCGAGTGGTTCCACCCGGCCGCGGCGGGGTCCACCTCCGGCGGGGTGCAGTGCAGGAAGAAGTAGCACCCGGGCACCTCCTGCAGCACGAAGGAGAAGTCCTCGGACCCCATGCGGGGGTCCCTGTTGAGGGAGACCCGGTCCGCGCCGAACATCCGGGTGAGGGTGTCGCTCACGAAGGCGGTCTCGGCGGCGTCGTTGACCGTGGGAGGGTACAGCTCGGACCAGTCGACCTCCGCGCGCAGGCCGTGGGAGGCGGCGATCCCGTCTGCGAGCTCCTGCACCAGGCGGGGGAACCGGTCCGTGGTCTCCCGGGACAGCGTGCGCACGTCCCCGGACATGGTGGCGCTGTCCGGGATCACGTTGTTCACCGCTCCGGCGGAGAGCCGTGTCATGGTGGCCACCACGGGGTCGAACACGCTGAACCGGCGGGTCACCATGGTCTGCAGGGCGGTGCCGAACTCGCACAGCGCGGGCACCGGGTCCAACGCGGTGTGCGGCTGGGAGCCGTGCCCACCGCGGCCGTGGAAGGTCACCGAGAGGTTGTTCGCCCCGGCCATCGCGGTGCCGGGGCGGTAGCTGAACGTGCCGCACGGCCCGGGGTTCACGTGCAGACCGAAGGCAGCCACAGGGCGCTCGCCGGTCACGTCGAGCACACCCTCCTGGATCATGGGCTCCGCCCCACCGGGGCCCTCCTCCCCCGGCTGGAACATGAACGTGATGTTCCCGGCGAGCTCGTCCCGGCGCGCGCTCAGCAGCCGTGCCGCGCCCACGAGCGCGGCGGTGTGCAGGTCGTGCCCGCACGCGTGCATGGCCCCGTTCGTGGAGGCGTACTCCAACCCGGTCTGCTCCACGACCGGCAGCCCGTCCATGTCACCGCGCAGCAGCACGGTGGGGCCGGGCTTCGCGCCGCGCAGCACCGCGGTCACGGAGGTGAGGGCCTCACCCGTGCTGACCTCCAGGTCGAGCCCCTCCAGTGCGCGCAGCACCTGCTGCTGGGTCCACGGCACATGGGTGCCCACCTCGGGGTTGGTGTGCAGGGTGCGGCGCAGGGCCACCAGCTCGGGGTGCAGAAGCTGGGCGTCCTCCAGGAAGGTCACGTGCGGACTCCTCGATGTGGGCGGACGGGCTCACTCACCGTCCGCGGGCATTCCCGCGAGCTCCGGTCCGGGTGCGAGCCGGATGGGACCGCGGGCTGTACGAACGTCCACTGTCTCACCTTTCTGCTGGACCGTGATCTCACCCACACCGGCCATGTCGCCCGCGACCTCTCGAATCTGGGGCATGAGTTCGCGCCAGTTCTCCCCACCCAGCGTGCGGGCCACGTCCGACGGGCAGATGCTCGTGCCCGCCCGGTGCCGCAGCAGCGCCCTGACGGTGGCCGCCTCCCGGGCCCGCAGCCCCTCCTCCGACGGGGTCTCCCACCACGGCTCCCCGCGCTCGCCCAGGGCAACCTTCGCGTCCTGCACCCGATCGCGGGCGTGCTCGCGCTTCGACCTCACCGCGCGCCGCGCACTCATCAGCTCGTCCACGAGCTCCTGGCGGAAGTTCTCGGGGATCCCGGGGTCCGTGGCACGCCACTTCCGCCCCTTGACCACGATGTGGTGCCCGTCCGGGGTGCGCTCCGGTCCGGACGACGACGCCGCTGCCGCCCCCTCCGCCCCAGGGGTCGCCTCCGCGACGTCACCCGTCTCCGTCGTGTCCCCGGACTCCGTCCCGTGCTTCGCCGCCACCGCAGCCTCCTCCGTCGAGTGCTTGTTCTGGGAACCGTCCGCGCTCATGTCCTCAGCCCCAGGGCCTCGATCAGCTGAGCGTGGCGGGCCAGACCGGCCGTCACCACCGAGGGGTGCTGCGCGTACCAGCGCAGGTGCTCGGCGGCCACGTCCTCCTCGGGGACGTGCTCGCCCTGGATGATCCAGTCGTCGTGCGGGCCTCCCTCCAGGTCCGCGGGGTCGAACCCCAGTGCCGTGAGGGTGCTCGTGTAGATGGGCGCCCTGATGCCGCCGAGCAGCACCCGCCCGGGGTCCGGCACGGGTGCCGAGAGACCCACGTCGTCCAGGACGGCGGCGGCCACGGCCCGCAGCACCCCGTTGGTCGGGTGGTTGATCACGTGCACCGCGTTGGGCCCGGCCGCGTCCAGCAGGGAGGCGACGTCCAGCGTGCGGTGGGCCTGCTGGCGCAGCCGCAGCTGCCGCAGGGACTCCTCCCGGGCGGCGCGCACCGCGTCCGGTCCGGGCCGGGCCAGCTCCACACGGCGCTCACCACGGGCGGCCGCCGTGAGCACCCGGAGGTCGTGGTACGGCGCCACGGGCGGGTCGCCCACACCCGGTGCGCGCACGATCGCCAGGGTGGGCATCAGCGCCGTCCACCGCATGGCCGGGATCCGCACCACCCGGGCGTCGGCGGCGAGGTGCGGCAGGACGTCGTCGTTGCCCAGGGGCAAGGAGCGGTACCCCGCGGCCACGGGCTGGGTCACGAACAGGCTCAGCCGCGGCAGCAGGTCCAGCAGGTGCGGCAGGTCCTGCTCCAGCAGCTCGTGCACCGGGGGCATGCGCACACCGTGCCAGTCCCCCGCCAGGGCGCCGTGGAGCAGCACCCGCAGGGACTCCGCCTGGCAGTTGCCGTACACGGCGAACAGCGGCCGATCCGGCAGCTCCGTGAGTCCGTAGAAGTCGCCGTAGTGGGCCCGGCGGCCCGGGTCCCGCGGATCGAATCCCAGCTCAGCCATGGTGTCCCACCCTGTCCTCGAGTCGTCGGTCGGTGTCCGCCGCGTGGGCGGCACTGTCTGCCGGTGCCACGGTCTCGGGGCGCGACTCGCCGCGGTGCACGGCCCGGACCGAGCGCACCGTGAGCAGTCCCGGCACGTGGCTCTCGCCGCGGGCGCACCACTGCCGCAGCGCAACGTCCAGCACGAGGGGCGCCAGGACGTCCACCGCGACGACCGCGCGGTCCAGGATGCGGGCCGGGGGTTCTCCCGTGCGGACCCGCGGATCGGCGGCGAGCGCCTCGGGCACCTCGTCCCGGTCGGTGAACCACACACCGGCGTCGGTGTCCCGCAGCACGTGGGACGCGGTGAGGTAGGCCTCGGCGTCGTCCCTGTGGCCGGCCACGCGCACCACGGCCCACGGCTGCTCGTGCACCACGCCCGCCCCGCGGGTGCTCGGCAGCGGAATGCGCCGCGCGAGCGCCAGGGTCTCGGCGTCCTTGACGGCGCGGGTCGACGCCCGGCCCGCGAGGTCCGGCCCGTCGTGCCACGCCCCGGCGCCCGGCACGTGGATGAACTGCGCGCCCAGCTGGCGGCAGCGATACGCGAGGTCCCAGTCCTCTCCGCCGTAGCCCACGAGAGTCTCGTCGAATCCGCCGCAGCGCTCGAACAGGGCGCGGTCCACCGCGAGCAGCGCACTGATGACCAGCCGGAAGTCCTCGGTCCCCGCCGCGCGCAGGTTCTCGGTGCGCCGGTAGCCGTCCGTGAGCCACGCGGGGTCCTGCAGCCGCCGCACCCCCGGCACGGGCTCCCCCGCGACCCAGCGCAGGACGTCGGTCACGCCGCACCCCGTGAGGTCCGCGTGGTGACGTGCGCCCACGGCCAGCACGCCGTGGCCGTCGTCGGCGGACTCGAGGCCCGCGAGCAGTGCACCCACGAATCCGGGCTCGGGAATCATGTCCCCGTCCAGGAACACGAGCACCTCGCCCGACGCCGCCCGCGCACCGAGGTTCCGGGCGGCACCGGCCCGGAACCCCAGGTTCTGCTGCCGCACCACGCGGCACGGGAAGGGCGTGGCGGGGAGCACCGGGGGGACCGCCGAGCCGTCGTCCCCAACCACCACCTCCAGCTGCCGCACCGAAAAATCCTGCCGTGCCAGTGCCGCCAGGGCACGGTCCAGACCCGCCTGGTTCTCGAAGTAGGGGATGACCACGCTAACCCGCGGCTCGTTCATGCGGTCCCCTCCCCTGCGGCAGCAGCGCGGGAACCGCGGGGCTCGGATGCCCCGAGACCGGTATCCCCGGTGGACCGGGGTTCCCCGGCGAATCGGGCACCGCCGACACCCGACCCGGGACCCGAGGTCGGGTGCGTGGGACTGCCCGCACCGTTCTCCGAGGGGCGCTCGCCCGCCACGCGCACCCACTGGACCGCCGCGGCCCGGGCGGTCGAGGGCAGGTCCGCGGCGCGCCACTCGTCCGGGTGGATCCACGTGCTCAGGGGGTCCTCGAGGGCGCGGGCGAGGGAGGCGTCGAGGTCACTGATCAGGGTGAGGGCCCACGGCGCACGCTCCGCGAGCTCCTCGAAGAACGGGTGCGGCGTGACCAGGGGGCGGCGACCGCTGGCGATCCACCGCCCCACGGACCCGGACGCGGACACGTGCGACGGCGCGACCACCGGCACGGTGACCTGCTGGGCGGCACGGGTGAGGGCGGCGTCGTCCAGGAATCCCCTGGCCCGGAAGAAGTGGCCGTGGTGGCGGGCCTGGGCGTCCAGTGCGGGGATGAGGTCCTCGTGGCCGTCCGAGGCGCGGCCCAGCGCCAGCACCTCCACAGGGCCGGGAACGTCCGTCAGTGCCTGGACCACCCGGTCGTGGCCCTTGCCGGGGTACAGGAACCCGAGCACCCCCACGGTGGGCTCCCCTCCCCCGGCGGCACGACGGCGCGCCTCCCGCCACTGCTCCGGCTCGGGCGGGTCCACGGGCAGGGGATCCACCACCACGGACACGTCCGTGGAGCAGGGGACGTGGCGGCGCAGCTGCTCCCGCTCGGACGCGCTGCACACGATCACGGTGCGGGCGGCCTGAACCACCTCGGCGTAGGCGGCCCGGCGGGCCCCGAACGCGTGGCCGTCGGACGGCTGGGGAATGTCGTGGAGGGTCGCCGACACCGGCCGAACGGCCGCGATCTCCGCGACCGCACGCGCGGCGAGCGCCGGGGAGGCCCCGAAGATCCGGTCCGTGAAGTGCAGGTGCACGGGGGACGTCCCGGCCACCAGACGGGGCATGAGCTCGTCCACCGTGCCGGTGAGGGACGGGGCCTGCGGCGTGCTGGACGCCAGGTGCTGCGCGTGCAGGCGCACGCCGTGCTGCGCTGGGCCCACACAGGCCAGGAGGGGTGTCGTCACGCCCTCACTGTAGCCGCGGCCGCGGACGCGCAGAACGGGATCGGGCGGTCACCGCGACCGTGCCGGGGACGCCACCGCGCGCGCCGGGTGACGCAGGAACGGTCGGCGCCGGAGCGGTCGGTGAGCGAGCGGCCGACGCGGGAGCGGTGAGTGCGGCGGCAGCGGGTGCCGCCGCGGCGTCGTCGACCCGACCGGCCTCGGAGAGCTTGCCGAAGAAACTGTCGTGACAGGAATCATACTCACCGGGCAAAGAATGCACTTGTGCAAAATTGCACGAGTGCATAACCTGGGGCGGTGACCACGTCCCAGCCCTCCCTGCGCGAACGCCACCGCGCGCGCACCCTTGCCGAGATTCACCGGGCCGCCCTGGACCTCGCCGGCGAGAGCAGCTACTCCGACACCACGGTGGACGCCGTGGCCGAGCGCGCCGGGGTCTCACGACGCACCTTCTTCAACTACTACGCGAGCAAGGAGGACGCCGTCCTGGGGCTCACGCCGCCGCACATCACGGAGGCCGCCCACGCCCGCTACATGGACCGCAGCACCGGGGACGAGTTCGCCCGCACAGTGCGCCTGTTCATGGACGTGCTGCGGGACGCCACCGGACCGCCCGAGTTCATGGCCCACCGGCAGGAACTCGTGGAGCAGCACCCGGAGCTCAAGCGCCGGATCGGGCTGCACGTCACCACGGCGGAGAGCCTGGTGGTCTCCACCGTCACGGAGCAGTCCGCGCTCGGCGCGAGCCCGCGCTCCGAGGAGACCTCCCACGCCTTCGTCCTGCTCGCGGGGTCCGTCATCAAGTTCGCGTTCCGCACGGACTCCCACCTGGCCGCCGCGTCCCAGGACGACGCCGCCGTCCAGCACGCTCTCGACCACGCCATTGGCGTCTTCCGCACCGCACTCAAGGAGATCTCATGACCGCCACCGCTTCCCGGGCTGGAACCAGCCCCGAGACGGACGAGAAACCACCGCACCTCGGACTGCTGTTCGCGAGCCTCATGGTCGTCATGCTGCTCGCGTCCCTGGGCCAGACCATCCTCTCCACCGCCCTGCCCACCATCGTGGGGGACCTGGGCGGGGTGGACCACATGAGCTGGGTGATCACCGGCTTCATCCTGGCCTCCACCGTGATGATGCCCGTGTACGGGCGCATCTCCGACCTCTTCGGGCGCAAGCCCGTGCTGATCGCGGCCATCGTGCTGTTCCTCATTGGCTCCGTGATGGGCGCGTCCGCCGGGACCATGAGCTGGCTCATCACCGCCCGCGTGGTGCAGGGCCTGGGCGGCGGGGGTCTGATGATCCTCGCGCAGACGTCCATCGCGGACGTGGTGCCCGCCCGTGAGCGCGGCAAGTACATGGGCGTGATGGGCGCCGTGTTCGCCGTGTCCTCGGTGGCCGGACCGCTGCTGGGCGGCTGGATCACGGAGGGCCCCGGCTGGCGCTGGGCGTTCTCGTTCAACATTCCCCTGGGCATCCTGGCGATCATCGCCGTGGCGGCGTTCCTCCGCCTGCCCAGCCGCCCCCGCCAGGAGCGGGAGAAGATCGACTACCTGGGCATGGTCCTGCTGGCCGGCGCCACCACGTGCCTGATCCTGGTCTGCACGTGGGGCGGCACCCAGTACGACTGGACCTCCCCTCAGATCCTGCTGCTGTGCGCCACCACCCTGGCCGGGGCCGTGGCGTTCGTGTTCGCGGAGACCCAGGCGAGCAGTCCCGTGATCCCGCTGACCCTGTTCAAGGACCGCAACTTCACCCTGACCACCCTCTCCGGGCTGGCCGTGGGCGTGGCCATGTTCGGAGCAATCGGCTACATGCCCACGTACATCCAGATGGTCAAGGGCGTGGACGCCACGCAGGCGGGCCTGCTCATGACCCCCATGATGGCCTCGCTGCTGCTGACCTCCATCCTGTCCGGGCAGATCGTCTCCCGCACGGGCCGCTACAAGTTCTTCCCGCTGATCGGCATGCTCGTCATGGGCGTGGGCCTGTGGCTGCTCTCCACCCTCGAGGTCGCGGACCCCACGTGGAAGATGTGCGCGTTCCTCGCGGTGTTCGGCGCGGGCATCGGTGTGAGCATGCAGATCCTGGTGCTCATCGTGCAGAACTCCGTGCCCAACCGGATCGTGGGCACCGCCACGGCGTCCAGCAACTTCTTCCGCCAGGTGGGCGCCACCGTGGGCTCCGCCGTGGTGGGCTCGCTGTTCATCTCCCGCCTGAAGGACCTGCTGGAGGAGAACCTGCCCAAGGTTCCCGGCAAGGCCGCCGGCGGAGGGGGTGCGATGGATGCCAACTCGTTCACGCCGCAGACCGTCCACGGACTCCCGGACATGTTCCGTGAGCCGGTCATCCAGTCCTACAACGACGCCCTGCTGCCCATCTTCCTGTTCATGATTCCGCTCGCCGCCCTGGCGTTCGTGATGCTCCTGTTCGTGGAGGAGAAGCCGCTGGCCACCCGCGTGGACCTGGCCACCGGTGAGATGCCGGCCGTGGACCCCGCACCCGCCCGCCTGACCGAAGACGAGTCCGAGACCGCGCCCACGGCCGCGACCGTTCCGCACGACGACGCCGCGGCGTCGGCCGAGCGCGCGGCAGGCCCCGTCACGGCGTCCGCTCCGGCCACCCCCGTACCTGCCGGGACGGCCTCGGACACCCCTGCTTCCGCGGGCGGAACCGCCACCGGGGCCACGGCCCGCCGCTCCGGCCGCGGCCGCCGCCGGGCACCGCGTCACCGCGCCTGACCCACGGTCCGGAGGGTGTGCCTCGCAGGCGGAGCCCGCACGGCATGCGAGGAGCGCCCTTCTACGGCGAAAGGGGCTGGCCCCGCCGGACGAGATCGTCCCGTGGGGCCAGCCCCTTGTCACGCTCGCCGCCGCCCGGTCAATCCCTGGAGGGCAGGGCGTCCTTCAGATCCTCCACCAGGTCCTCCAGGATCTCCGCGGACTCGAGCATCCCGTTGCGCAGCTCGGTCAGCTCCATGCCGTGCAGCACGCCCACCGCGTAGCGGTCCTTGCCGGTGCGCTGGAAGGACCGGGCGGCCCGGGCAAGCCACTCCTCCATCACCGCGGCATCCGTGATGACCCCGAGATCGTCCTGGTAGTCCTTGGCCACCACGGCCGCCCGCGTGCGCTTCTTGCCGGGTCTGGCGTGGGCCGCGGTCAGCGCCTCGCAGACGTAGCGCGCGGACTTCGCGGCCTTGCGGGTCTCGTGCAGCACGTCGAACGCCGCAGCGGTCTGGCGGGGATCCTTGCCCGGGAGACTGATCCGCTCCCCCACGTCCACCGCCATCTGGCTGAGCTCCACGTCCTCGCCCGCAGCCGGCAGGGTGGTGGTGGCGGTCACCAGGACCCGGTTCAGCGCAGCTCCCAGGACGGCCTTGGAGAACTTCTTGGCACTCACCCGTGCGGGCTCCTCCGTGAACCCCTCTCCGCGGCCCAGGGCCCGGAGGTCACGCAGCAGCTGCAGGTACGGTGCACTGTCCAGCTCCCGGCGCACCGCCCGGCCGGTGTCCGTTCCCAGGTGACGGGCGGCCTCCTTCAGGTCGGCCTTCGCCGCCGCGCTGAGGACCCCCGAGGGCTGCCCCTCCAGGAGCACGTCCAGCCGCTCCAGGGCAACCTCCTGGTCCCGGGCGTCCCCCAGGACCCGGGCGAGGTCCTTGAGTCGTTGCTCCATGTCCACCACGGTCTCGTCCGCGAGGAAACCGCGGGATGCCTGGAGCACGCTGCGCAGGGCCCGCGAGCGCACGCGCATCTGGTGCACCGAGTCCTCGGCTCCGATGCGCACCGCGAAGTCCCAGCGCTGCAGCTGGTCCGTGAAGCGGGTGATCATCAGGCTCAGCACGTCGGCGCCGGTGCGCTCCGCGGGCTTCTCCCGGGCCGGTCCCCGGTCCTTCCCCGCAACCGGGGCGTTGCCGTCCCGCTCGCCCTCGGACTCGCGGTCCTGTGCGGCGCTGCGCCCGGCGTGGTCGGTGGACTTCTTCGGGGTCTTCGGGGCGGACGGGTTGCGGTCCTGACCGGGGCCCGCCGCCGCAGCGCCCTTGTGCTTCTTCTTGCCCTTGTCCTTCTTCGTGCCCTTGGACGTGCTGCCCTTCGGGTCTGCGCCCTCGGGGGTCCCTCTTCCGTCCCCTGCGTCCGCCGCCGCGCCGGTGCCCGAGGTGTCCGACGCGGTGTCTGCGGCCCCCGACCCGGCGGCGTCGTTGCCCGGGGCGTCCGCGGGAGACACCACGCGCACGGTGTCACCGCCGTCCTGCCCCAGGGCACGGGCGATCTTGGCCACCGAGGAGGAGGGCGCCGCACCCGCGGCGAACAGCACCTTCTCCACGGCCTCGAACACGGCACGCGACTGCTTCTCCGTGAGGTCGTCGCGCGTGAGCTCCACCTCGCACTCCGTCCACGCACGCGTGACGCCCGCCCGCTCGTCGCGCGCGGTCACGGCGTCCAGGCACAGCTCCGCGTACTGCTGACCTTCCGAGAGCACGGGGTGCAGCGTGCGGTGGGTGTCCACCGTGGCCACGGGGCTGAGCTCCTCACCGAGCGTGAGACCCAGCAGGACCTTCCGCAGCGCCGCCGGCAGCCTCGTGGGCGCGGTCTTGAGGGGTTCGTGGTGCAGCTCACCCCGGGCCCGGCCCGCCTCGTACTTGACGTGCCAGCCGTCGTCGCCGCCCCCGGTACGACGCCGCACGGCCACCTTGGCGCGGGACAGCAGCAGGTCTGCGGTGTCGTAGTAGGTGGCGGACATCTCGTGCTCCACAGGGTCACCCACCGTGAAGTGCTCGAGCTTGTGCAGCTTGAGCTTGGGCTTCTTCGTTCCCGAGACGTCGTACTTGCGCTCGATCTCGACCTGATGCGTGACCATGGTGCTCCCTGTGTGAAGCGCGCCGCGGTCCTCGTGAGGTCCGCGGCGCAGCTGTCGTCAAAGTGGTGGGTGGTGCGAGGCGTCAGGCGCGGCGCCGCTTCAGGACGTCGTCGAGGTTCAGCGCCGTGGACTCCTGCTCCCCGGTGCGCACGGCGTCCTTGAGGGAGGCGGATTTGGCCACGGGCCGCTCGGGCACCCGCAGCGGTTCGGGGGCCTCACGGTGCACCACGGGCGCCTGGGTGTAGAGGGGCTTCGGGACCGGAACGGGCTGCCACGTGGCGGCTCCCGATCCGGAGGCCTCCGACCCGGCAACCCGCAGCGCGATGGCGCGCAGTTCAGCCACGGTGTAGGTGGGCTCGGCCGCGGGGCGCGGTGCGTCCTCGATCTCGGGGACCTCGTCCTGGGCGGGGAGGTCCAGGGCGGCACTGGCCTCACGGTCCTGCTCCGCCAGGTCCTGGCGCACCTCGTCCTCGTTGTCGAAGATCGTGTGCTGGACAGGTGCGGAGCGGTGCCCGGAGGAGCCGGTGGCCGCGCGCTGTTCGCGCTCGGTCACGGCGAGGTAGCGCAGCCCCGCCACGCACCCGGCGCCCAGGAGCAGCAGGACCACGGGAACGGCCCAGGTGACGGCGGTGAAGGGAGCCGCGAGCGCGGTCAGAACGGCGGCGAGCAACAGCGCGACACCGGCGGCGAAGACGATCGTGCGGTCCCACTTGATGCGCAGCCCCGCCAGGGAACCCCGCTGAACCGTGAGGGCGCTCGGCGCATGTGCCGTGGTGTCCATGGCTGTCGTCTCCCGTTCGTGAACGTGTGATCGGTCTCTCGCGACCACTCTACTGGGCGAGGGGCGGTCCTGGGGCCCGGTGTGGAGGGCGGAGTCCAGCTGCAGGTCCGGCGCCTCCACCTGAGCGAGCACGGGGACACTGGTCCGCCGGGCCACGTGCGGTGCGAGCCACATCGCGCACAGCACGATGATGGCGACCAGCACCACCGAACTACTCACCCACGAAAATCCCACCGTCTCAGGGTAGGGCAGGGCGGAAAGATTCCCCTGCTGGAATGAGCGTGTTGCTCACATCAATGTAATTCGATGGTTCTCGTGAGGACCGCCATTGCGTGACCTGCCCTTCCTCCGGTTCTCACGAGGATCCCCGGGGTGCGGAGGCGCCACGGTGTGCGGGTGTCCGCACGGTTCCCACTCCACTGGGGCTGGCGGATACCGGCCGGTGGTCAACGTGGCGCGGCGCGCACGGTGATGCCGTCCTCCCCGCCCGTGAAGCGCCGCACCAGCCCCTCGGGAACCTCCTCGGCAGTCAGCGCGAAGCTACGGTGATCGGCCCAGTTCCCGTTGATGTGCAGGAAGCGCTCCCGCAGACCCTCGTCCCGGAACCCCAGCTTCTCCACCACGCGGAGGGACTTGGCGTTCTCCGGGCGGATGTTGATCTCCATGCGGTGCAGCCGCAGGTGCTGGAAGCAGTAGTCGGTGGCCATGGCAACGGCCAGGGGGGCGATGCCGCGGCCTGCCTGGGCCCCGTCCACCCAGTACCCGAGGGTGGCGGAGCGGAAGGATCCCAGGGTGATGCTGGAGACGGTCAGCTGCCCCACGAGCTCCTGCCGCCCGCTCCGCGGTTCCAGCTCCGTGATCAGCCACGGCAGGCTCTGGCCCGCGCGCGCCTGCTCCCGCATGCTCCGGACGAACCTGCGGAAGGAGGGGGCGGCGGCCCCCGGCTCGGGGCTGCTGGCCTCCCACGGCTCGAGCCACTCCCGGTTGCGGTACCGCACCCGGTCCCACTCACCCCGGTCGGCCGAGGACAGTGGGCGCAGCATCAGCTGCGCCCACTGCACCGTGACCGGCCACCCGGCTCCCGCGCCCACCCGGTGGAAGCCCTCAGGCCTCGAGGTTCTGCGCGTAGTCCTTGATCCAGGAGCGCAGACCGGGACCCAGGTCCTCGCGCTCGCACGCGAGTTCGATGTTGGCCTTGAGGTAGGAGAGCTTGTCCCCGGTGTCGAAGCGGCGGCCCTTGAAGACCACGCCGTACATGCCGTGGGCGTCCTCGCCGCGGTCCGCGATGGTCTGCATGGCGTCCGTCAGCTGGATCTCCCCGCCCCGGCCCGGCGCGGTGCTCTCCAGGACCTCGAAGATCTCGGGGTGCAGGACGTAGCGGCCGATGATGGCCAGGTTGGAGGGGGCGTCCTCCGGCGCGGGCTTCTCCACCAGGCCGTTGACCTGGACGAAGTCCTCCCCCTCGACCACGCTGACGTCCGCGCAGCCGTAGGCGCTGATGCTCTCCTGCGGCACCTCCATGAGGGCCACCACGGAGCCCCCGGTGCGCTCCTGCACGCGGATCATCTGCGCGAGCAGGTCCTCCTTCTCGTCGATGAGGTCGTCACCGAGCAGCACCGCGAAGGGGTCCTCGCCCACGTGGATCTTGGCGCGCAGCACCGCGTGCCCGAGACCCTGGGGATCCTGCTGGCGCAGGTAGTGGATCTCGCCCAGGTCCGAGGCATGCTCCACCTCCGAGAGCAGGGCGTCCTTGCCGGACTCCTTCAGCTGCGCCTCGAGCGCGGGGACGCGGTCGAAGTGGTCCTCCAGGGCACGCTTGGAACGTCCCGTGATCATGAGTACGTCGTCCAGGCCGGCGTTCACGGCCTCCTGCACCACGTACTGGATGGCCGGGCGGTCCACGACCGGCAGCATCTCCTTCGGCATCGCCTTGGTGGCCGGGAGGAAGCGGGTGCCCAGCCCCGCTGCGGGGATGACGGCCTTGTGTACGCGCGTGGTCTCCTGTGAGCTCATGGACCTAGGGTAGACGACGACGCCCCGCGCGCCGGGTTCTCGTGCCCGTGTGATGCGGGAACAGGGCGATGTACTCCCAAGAGCGGACAGCACGGTCAGGAGATCCCACGTGACGAACGGACCGGCGGATGCGGACGCCAAGGCGCGGCTGCGGGGCGAGGTGCTGGAACGGCGTCGTCGTCGGGCCGGCGCAGCTCGGCGCGGCGCCGAGGCCGGATTCTCCCGTCACCTCGCGCGTGTGCTGGCGGAGACGAACGCGCCCGACGTCGCGGCGTTCCTTCCCCTGCCCGGCGAACCGCCCCTGCTGCCCGCGCTGGCTCAGGCGCACGAGCGGGGCCACCGGGTGTGGTTGCCCGCGGTGGAACCGGGCCGCCGTCTGAGCTGGGTGCGGTGGCAGCCGGGGACGCCGCTCGCCCCCGGTGCGCTGCCCGGTCTGCTGGAGCCGACCGGGCAGCGCCACGGGACCGAAGCCTTCACCGCCGTGGGGCTCCTCGTGGTGCCGGTGGTGGCGGTGGGCCGGGACGGGGTACGGCTGGGATTCGGCGGCGGGTACTACGACCGCTTCCTGCCCGTGCTCTCGGCCGCGGGCCACCGACCCCGGATCATGGCGTGCTGCTTCGCGGACGAGGTGATGCCCGCCGGGTCCGTGCCGCGCGAGTCCCACGACGCGGTCCTGGACACGGTGCTGACCGAGCACGGGGTCGTGGTACTGCGAGAACCTGCTGGCGACCGCTCTCCGGCTCCTGCGACGACCGGACGGGGCGCCACGCCCTGCGGCGGATCCGAAACGCTGCCGCCCGAGTAGCATGTGAGCTCGACCGACCACCGGCCCCTCCCACGCCCGAAGGAACACTCCCGTGCCCGTTTACGCCTACGCCTGCAAAGACTGCGGCCACGCATTCGACATCCGCCAGTCCTTCTCCGACGACGCCCTGACCGTCTGTCCGGAGTGCGGCGGGCAGCTGCGCAAGAAGTTCAACTCGGTGGGCGTGGTCTTCAAGGGCTCCGGTTTCTACCGCACCGACTCCCGCTCGGCGTCCGGCGCAGGCTCCTCCGGCTCGGACGACTCCGGTTCGGGGTCCGCGGGCACCTCGTCGACCCCGTCCTCCGGGACCGGCAAGGACTCGGGCTCCGCGGACTCCTCCTCCGGCTCCGGGACGCCCTCCTCCTCGGGCACCGGCGCCGGGAAGGCCGGCACGAGCACCTCACAGGACAGCTGACCCGGGCTCCCCCGCCTGCTTCGGGCGCGCTCCCCAGAGCCCTTGCACCGGACCCACCGCGCGCGCTGAGCCCACGCGCCGGATTCACCGCGGCATCCGATCTGCACCGCGGTGCGGGCGCCACGGGCCGCGCCCGCACCGCCCACAACAGCGGACGACCACCCTCGATGGGGTGCCACCCCGGTTAGCGTCCGAGCATGTCCTCACGCCTCCCCCGCTATCCACTGGGTCTCCGGCTGCGCACCGCGGTGCGACGCCGCCACCGCCTCGTGGCCGCAGCCCTGTGCGCCGTGGCCCTCACGCTCGTGGTCCTGCGCCTCGCACCACCCGGGGCGCAGACCACCCCCGTGGTGACGGCCGCGCGGGATGTTCCCGCGGGACGGCACCTCTCCGCCGGTGACCTGGTCATGACCGAGTTCCCCGCGGACCTCGTGCCGGGAGGGGCCCGCACCTCGCTCGCGGAGGCCGATGGGCAGACCACCACGGTGGCGCTGACGGCCGGGCAGCCCGTGACACCCTCCACCGTGCTGGGGCCCGGTGTGCTCGCGGGGCAGCCGTCCGGGACCACGGCCGCGACCGTGCGGGTCAGCGATCCCGCGGTACTCCGCCACGTGCGTCCCGGTGACGCCGTGGACGTGGTGCACCACGCCGACGACGCCCGCTCGTCCCCCGGACGCACCGCTGCCCGCGGTGTGACCGTCCTGTGGGCCGCGGCAGCTCCACCGGAGCAGGGCTCGTCGGTGCTGTCCGGCGGCGGCACGGACGGCGACGCCGGACTCGTGGTGCTGGCCGCGCCTCGGGAGACGGCCACGGAACTCGCCTCCCTGGAGGGCTCGGGCCGGGTGTCCCTGGTGCTGGTGTCACGGTGACCCCACCAGGTGCAGGGCGGGAGTCAGTGCCGGGTGCAAAGCACGGGCAGGGCCGCGGCCCGGCCAGGAGCACGTGCTCCACGGGGCACCGGGAGACCCGCCCCGGCGCGTTCAGCCCCAGTGGGGCGGTCGTTGCTCACGCAGCCACTGCTCGTGCCCCCCGGTGGAAGCGCCCTCCCCCGGCTCCGGCGCGTCGGCGCCAAGGCGCCGGGCGGCGTCGCCCCACTCCGCGTCGCCCAGGGCCCGCTCCGTATCCGGTGCCGCTCCCCCCGTGGCACGCCGGTGCGTGCCCCGACGCCGCCCGCGGCCCACGGCGGAGTCCCCGGAGAGGTTCCCTCCCGGGAGGGTCCGTTCCCCGACCTGCCCGGGTGCCGAGGGTTCCCCGGTCGTGGTCACGGGCTCGCCACGGGAGACCCCCGTGCCACTCGGGGTTGCCGCGGGAGAGCCCTCGGCGCCCCCGGTGGGGACGTCCTCAGGCACGGTGCTCGCCCTCGGACGGCCCCTGGCCGAGCCCGCGGGTGGAGTCCTCCGTGACCCGCGGTGCACCCCGGCGCACCGCTGCGGCGGGCGAGATCTGCTGCTCCCCCTGCGCTTCTCCGAGACCCAGGTAGCGCTGCACGAGGCCCGCCACGGTCTGGGGATCCGTGAAGACCTCCACGGACCACAGGCTCACGTAGTTCCACCCGGCCCGTTCGAGCTGCTGCGGGAGCAGCCGGGAGCGCTCTCGCACGCTCAGACCCCGGCTGCGCTCCGAGCCGTCGGACTGCAGCGCCACGGGGATCCGCACCTGGGTCTCCGGGCCCGAGCGCTGCAGCACCGCGCCCGCGGAGAGGGACTCCGCGTCCGCGTGGGCGGCCATGTCCACGGCGTGCGCGTAGCCGGTGTGCACCGTGGCCCCCGCTCCGCGCAGCCGCCGCGCCAGATCGGCCACGAGTGCATCCGTGGTCTCCTCGGCATCGGCCGTGGGCGCCGGTGCACGCTCCGAGGTGGTCTCCTCCCCGAACAGCACCTCGAGCATGTGGTACATGTCCTTGGCCCCGTGCTGCAGGCGCCGTGGTTCCGTGTCCTTGGGATGGATGGACGTCACGATGTGCGTGTGGCGCCGGGCCCGGGTCATGCCCCGCACGAACGCCTGACGACCGTCGCGGTCGGACAGCGAGCCCAGCTGCGGGGTGCTGCGCCCGGAGGTGGTGCGCCCGAAGCCGAGCGAGAAGATCACCGTGTCCCGCTCGATGCCCGCCGCCCGGTGCAGCTCCACCACACGGAAGGACTCCCGGCCCGGGGCGAAGAACTCCGCGGACTCGCCCGACTCGCGCAGCCTGCGCTGCACCGCCTGCGCCACGCGGGCGGCATGCAGCGCACTCGCGGTCACCACCGCCAGGGAGCGCTCCGGGTGCCGCGCGGCGTGGGCGAAGACGAGGTCCACGGTGCGCTGCACCTCGGCCGACGGCGCCTGCACACCTTCGCTGCCTGCCGTGAGCACCCCCACGCCGTCCACCACGTACTCCGCGGACAGTCCCGTGGTGGCGCCCATGAGCTCGGAGGCGTACGGGACCCGGGTGAGGGCGCCGTCGTAGAACGCGTCGTTGAGGTAGGTGAACAGGCGCGGGTCCAGCGCCCGCCGCACCGAGGTGAGGGAGCGGGAGTCCACCACGCGCGAGAGCGCGTCGTACACGGAGTCCACCTCGGCCACCGGCTGGGGCACGTCCCGCGCGGAGACCTGGGGGGCCACGGTGAACGGCTGCGGGCCGCCCGCGTGGCGGTCACCGAACGCGATGACCTGGCGCGCCTTCACGATCGCGGGAAGGGCGGCCGCGAGGGGGGTGGACTCGGCGTCCAGGACCACCACGGTGTCCACCTGCTGCTCCTCGCCCAGCGTGGCGGTGAGCACGAGTGGGCTCGCGGTCCACACCGGCACGAGGGCCGGTGTGAGGTGCTGGACCCGGTCCAGCTGCTCGGTGCGCACCCGGCCGCTGCGGAGCATGTCCCGCAGCTCCCGCGCCTCGCGGGGAAAGCGTCTGGCGTCCCGTGCCCAGCGGGTCGCGAGCGCGTGCTCGAGGCGCGCCGGGGCGGAGGCGATGTGCGCCGAGTCCGCGCGGCGGAACGCGGACTCGGTGGCGCGCAGCCGGGACCCGTCCGGCATGGCCACGAAGTCGTCACCGCTGATCATGGCCTCCAGCACGGACTGCCACCAGGCGAGCTCCAGCTCGTCGTCCACCCGTTCCGCGGGCACACGGCGGGTCTCCAGGTCCTCCAGGAACTCCCCGAGGCCACGGGCGCGCAGGTCGTCCAGGAGCACGGTGCGCTCCGGCAGCGTGCTCAGGTGCGGCTCGTCGTTGATGAGCTCGTCCAGGATCTCCTGCAGCTCGTCCACCGAGGCGTTCTCGAGCCGCTGGGCAGTGGCCGAGCCCTCCAGCGCGATGGCCAGGCCCTCGAGGTCCTCCCGGAACCGGCGGTGGGTGCGCAGGGTCTCCTCGGCGCGGTCGGAGACGGCGGGCTGCTCCAGGGTGGTGGCCCACTGCCGCCAACGGTCCCGTTCCGACTGCACCTTCACGAGGGCCGCGTGCAGGTCCGAGAGGTGGACCCCGGGACGGATGTACTCCTTCGCGGCCTTGCGCAGGCGGGAGCGCTGCAGCCCGCTGAGCTCGATCTCGTGGTCGCGGCGCCAGGCCGCGGAGGCGGTGGCGGCAATCAGGTCCGTGACGGGCCGGTCGTAGATGTCCGGGGTCAGGTGGGCCAGGGAGTTGCCCACGTCGATCACGAGTTCCAGCTGCTGACCCCACTCCGCGATGCTCGTGCCCATCCGCAGGCCCGAGACCCCCAGGACGTGGCGCATCGCGGTGCTGAGGGTCGTCAGCTCCAGCAGCAGGGACTTGGCGAGGTCGTGCGCCTGGCGCGCCTCGTCGTCGTTGACCAGCCGGGCGCCGTGCCACGGGCCCGCCAGGGTGGCGGCGTCGAATGCCCCCAGCGCGGCCGCGCGCTGGAGCTGGCGGCGGACCTCGCCGCGGTGGGAGACGGCGTCCAGGACGGAGCGGCGGAAGCGCACGGTGGTCTGGGGCCCCGGCTCCCGCGCGGTGAGCTCCGCGAGCGCCTGCATGGCCTCGTACGGGGAGGCCTGCCACCGGGGTCGCCGGGTGTGCAGGGACTCCTCGTGCACGCGCAGCTGCTCACGGCTGCGCCGGAGCACGTCGTGGATCTGCTCGGTGGCCGGTTCCGCCGCGCGCTCGTTGCGGGCGACGGCGCGCACGAGCCGCTCGGCGACGTCGTCCGGGCTCAGGTGGGAGCCCAGCGGCAGGACGAGCGAGTCCAGGCCGGTGCGGTTCCAGGCCCGGGTGAACGCGGCGAGCGTGGTGCGGGACTCCCCGAGCACCAGGACGCTGCGGCCGCGGTGGACGAGGGCACCCACGGTGGCCACCACGGTGTCCACGGCGGCGGTGCCCACGGGAGTGCCCACCACGAAGCTCTCCCCCTGCTCGGCGAGGTCCACGACCTCCTGCTGGTTCGCGTCCAGGTCCGTGAGCAGCAGCTCGTCGGCGGGGTCCCGACGGTCGAGGGCGGGTGCGCGGCTGCTCACCTCCCGCACCACCGGGAGCTTGCCCACCTCCGGGTTCTTGAGCCGGGCCAGGTCCTCCACCAGCTGCGTGCGCGCAAGCACGTGCTCGTCCGCGGGACGCTCGTGCAGGTCCGCGAACGTGGACACCACCAGCTGGTGCTCCACGTGCATCCCGGGAACGTGCGCGGCGAGCTGCCGCAGCGTCTCGAGCACGGGTGCGGGGTCCAGCTTGCGCGTGCCGTACGCGAGCCGGGACATCTCCGCCGTGGCGAGCTCCACCCCGTGGTCCTCACGCAGCCGCCGTACCAGGGCCGGGTTGAGGTGGGCCGGGCCCACGACGTGCAGCTCGAAGTCCTTGTGGTCCGGGCGCAGCTTGAGGCTCACGGGAGCGAGCAGCACCGGGGCGATGAACCGGCGGAGCCCGTCCGCCACCGGATCCGCGAGCCACGACGCCGTCCCGGCCGCGAGGTACGCGGCGTCCAGGCCGTGGCCCACGGACAGTTCGTGGCTCTTGGTGCGCAGGGCGCGAGCGGAGCGCACAGCACGGTCGTAGGCGGGCGTGTCCTGGTGGATCATCGTGGACAGCCGTGTGGGCCGCTGCATGAGCAACTGAGCCTGGCCCGAGGAGTTCGCCTCCGTGAGGTCGATGCAGACGTTGTCCACCTGGTTGAAGTCCAGGAGGGTGTCCGGTCCCGTGTACGCGTCCATCTGCTGGGTCCACGAGCGCAGGGACACGCGGGGACGCTCACCCCGTTCCGGTACGGCACCCGTGTCCTGGGGGGTCGATCGGGGGCTGTCCTGGGGTGCGGGTGTCGGCATGGTGCTCCTACTCACGAGTGCGCCGGTCTGCGCACCACGGGGGAGATGGGGCGGACCGGCGCACCGGAACTGACGGTGACTCTCAGGGTGCGGGAATCACTCCCACTCGATGGTTCCCGGGGGCTTGGACGTGATGTCCAGGACCACCCGGTTGATCTCCTCCACCTCGTTGGTGATCCGGTTGGAGATCCGGGCCAGCAGCTCGGAGGGCAGGCGGGACCAGTCCGCGGTCATGGCGTCCTCGGAGCTCACGGGGCGCAGCACGATCGGGTGGCCGTAGGTCCGGCCGTCGCCCTGCACGCCCACCGAGTGGACGTCCGCGAGCAGCACCACGGGCATCTGCCACACCTCGTCGTCCAGACCCGCCCGGGTGAGCTCCTCGCGGGCGATGGCGTCCGCACGCCGCAGGATGTCCAGCCGCTGCTCCGTGACCTCGCCGATGATGCGGATGCCCAGGCCCGGGCCGGGGAAGGGCTGGCGGCCCACGATGTTCTCCGGCAGACCCAGCTCGCGGCCCACCGCCCGGACCTCGTCCTTGAACAGTGCGCGCAGGGGTTCCACGAGCTCGAACTGCAGGTCCTCGGGCAGACCGCCCACGTTGTGGTGGCTCTTGATGTTGGCGGCGCCCTCGCCGCCCCCGGACTCGACGACGTCCGGGTAGAGGGTGCCCTGCACCAGGAAGCGCACGGGCTCGCCGTCCTGGGCCTCCTCGCGCAGCACCTTCTCCTCCGCGGCCTCGAACGCGCGGATGAACTCGCGGCCGATGGCCTTGCGCTTGGTCTCCGGGTCCGTGACGCCCTTCAGCGCCTCCAGGAACCGCTCCTGCTCGCGCGCGATGTGCAGCTTCACGCCGGTGGCGGCCACGTAGTCCTTCTCCACCTGCGCCACCTCGTCCTGCCGCATCAGGCCGTGGTCCACGAGCACGCACGTGAGCCGGTCCCCGATGGCACGCTGCACGAGGGCGGCCGCCACCGCGGAGTCCACGCCGCCGGAGAGACCGCACAGCGCCTTGCCGTCGCCCACCTGGGCACGGATGGCGGCGACCTGCTCCTCGATGATGTTGCCGGTGGACCAGGTGGGGCTGAGCTGGGCGCCGTTGAACAGGAAGTTCTCCAGGACCTTCTGGCCGAAGGCCGAGTGCTTCACCTCGGGGTGCCACTGCACGCCGTAGAGACGGCGCTCACGGTTCTCGAAGGCCGCCACGGGGGCGCCCTCGGTGGTGGCCAGCGTGGTGAACCCCTCGGGGGCCGCGGTGACCGAGTCGCCGTGGCTCATCCACACGGTCTGCACGTCCGGCGTGCCGTCCAGCAGGGTGCCGATCCCGGCCTCGGTGGACGTGGCCGTGGTGGCGCCGTACTCGCGGACACCGGTGCGCTCCACGGTGCCGCCCAGCGCGTTGGCCATGACCTGGAACCCGTAGCAGATCCCCAGCACGGGCACACCGGCCTCGAACAGCTCGGCGTCGCGCTGCGGCGCCCCGGGCGCGTACACGGAGGCGGGGCCGCCGGAGAGGATCAGTGCGGCGGGGTTGCGCTGCAGGATCTGCTCGGTGGACCAGGTGTGCGGGACGATCTCGGAGTACACGTTGGCCTCGCGCACCCGGCGGGCGATCAGCTGCGCGTACTGCGCACCGTAGTCGACCACGAGGACGGGGCGTTGCTCCAGCTCGCTCAGGTTGTCAGAGGTTTCAGTCACGCCCACCAGTCTAGGACACGCGGTGCACTCCCCCGACGGCGCTCAGTACCGTTTGGCGGCCTTCGGATTGGCCGCGAGCTCCGCCTCGGTGGAGCGGTGGATCTTGCGCTCCACGATGAAGGAGAGGAACGGCACCACACCGCCCAGGGCCATCACCACGAGCTGCGCGAACGGCCAGCGCATGAGGGACCACACCCGGAGGCAGGAGAGCAGGTAGACCACGTAGAACCAGCCGTGGACGATCAGGATCCACGTGGACACGTTCACCCCGCCGGCCAGGTTCTCCAGGTCCAGGTTCTGCCACCCGAGGGCCACGGTCTCCCCCGTGGCCTTGTCGGTGCCACCGGCGATCAGGTCGTAGCCGAGCGCGTAGCGGGTGACCATCTCCGCCACGAGCAGCAGCAGGAACGTGCCGGAGACCCAGGCGCACACCTTGTAGATGCTCAGCGCGGTGCGGATCTGCGCCTCGGTGCCCCCGAAGCGCCGGCGGGGCTTGAGGGCGGCCGCCTTGGCGCGCACGCTGTCGGGAACGGTGGCGCGCTCGGGGCTGGCGTCCTCGGGTGCGCTCACGCGCACGCCGTCGGTGCGGCGCACGGGGCGGGGCGTCGGATCGTGCTGCGGCGTGGAATCAGTCATCGTGGGCTCCCTTGTCGGATCGCGGTGCGGGGTCCGGGTCCGGGGTGCTGGACCCTGGCCCCACGGCGGGTTGGTCGTCGAAGTAGTAGTAGCACTGGTCCTGGGCGTCCCAGTAGTAGTAGGACTGCGCGTCCTCGTCCCAGAAGTAGTCGCCGTCGAAGTAGAAGTACTGCTCGGGGTTCTCCCGACGCAGGTGCTCGTCCCGCACGTAGCGCCACCACAGGAAGAGGGCGAACCCCGCGAAGACCACCCACTCCACCGCGTAGAACAGGTTCAGCGCGTGGACGGAGGTGTCCGTGGGCTGCTGGTCGATCCGCAGCCTGGAGAGCCCATGGCCCATCGGCGTGGCCGACGCCGCCACGGTGCCGTCCTCGGCAATGGGCGCCGGGTACTGCCCGGGCGTCTCGGCGAAGGCCGCCACGTACCCCGAGTAGAGCGGGACGTCCCACAGGTTGCTCAGCTGGGCGGAGGACACCGACCCCACCTGGCCGGGCTCGGTGGGCCTTCCTGGCAACGGGGCGTCGGTGGGCAGCAGCCGCCCGGTGACCCGGATCTCACCCGCGGGGGCCCGGGGCGCGTCGTCGGGGGTGGCCACCCAACCGCGGGCCACGGCGAGCCCCAGGTCCTCGTCCGCGGCGTCCCACCGCTTCTGGGAGTCGGGGAGCTCGAGCTCCGTGACCACCCAGTAGCCGGACACGCCGTCCTGGAGCCGACCGGGGACCAGGACGGTGGTCTCCGGGCGGTACGTCCCCACCGCGGTCACCACGTGGTCCGCCTGCTGAGCCGTGGTCGACTCCCCGGGGCGCACCACGTTCTCCAGGTTGCTCACCCGGTCCTTGGCCGGGTCCGCCACGGTGGCCGACTCCAGGGACGTGTTGAGCTGCCACCGGCTGAGGAGAACGAACATGACCGCCACGAGCAGGGCTACCGCCAGGACGGCCAGTGAGCGGGGACGCAGGGCGGATTTCAGCACGTCCCAACCCTACTGGTCACCCCTGTGCGTTCTCCACACACCGGGCGCCGCCGACGCGGCCCCCGGCGTGTCAGTCGCGGATCACCACGTCCGCGCGCTGGAACTCCTTGAGGTCCGAGTACCCCGTGGTGGCCATGGCCCGGCGCAGCGCGCCCATCACGTTGGAGGAGCCGTCCACGTGCCGGGAGGGTCCGTTGAGCAGCTCGTCCAGGGGGCCCACGGTTCCCACGTGCGTGCGCACGCCGCGCGGGGAGTGCGGGTTGTGCGCCTCGGCCCCCCACAGCCAGCCCTGGCCGGGGGCCTCCTCGGCCCGGGCGAGCAGCGTGCCGAGCATCACGGCGTCGGCGCCCATGGCGATCGCCTTGACGATGTCCCCGGAGGTTCCCAGGCCGCCGTCGGCGATCACGTGGACGTAGCGCCCGCCGGACTCGTCGAGGTAGTCCCGGCGGGCCGCGGCCACGTCCGAGATGGCCGAGGCCATGGCGGCGTGGATCCCCAGGATGGATTCCGTGCGCAGCGACGCACCGCCCCCGAAGCCCACGAGCACGCCCGCCGCACCCGTGCGCATCAGGTGCAGCGCCGGGGTGTATCCTGCCGCGCCGCCCACGATCACGGGGACGTCCAGGTCGTAGATGAACTGCTTGAGGTCCAGGGGGTCCTGGGTCTTGGACACGTGCTCGGCGGAGACCGTGGTGCCGCGGATGACGAAGAGGTCCACCCCGGCCTCGAGCACGGTGCGGTAGTGCTCCACCACGCGCTGCGGTGAGAGCGAGCCGGAGACGCTCACCCCGGCCTCGCGGATCTCGGCGAGGCGCGCGGTGATCAGCTCGGGCTGGATGGGCGCGGAGTAGAGCTCCTGCATGCGCCGGGTGGCCTGCGGGAGGTTGTCCGAGCTGAGGTCCGCGATCTCGTCGAGCACCGGCTGGGGGTCCTCGTAGCGGGTCCACAGGCCCTCGAGGTCCAGCACACCCAGCCCGCCCGCGCGGCCCAGGTCGATGGCCGTGGCCGGGGACATCACCGAGTCCATGGGTGCGCCCACCACCGGGATGTCGAACTGGTAGGCGTCGATCTGCCAGGCCGTGCTCACGTCCTGCGGGTCGCGCGTGCGGCGCGAGGGCACCAGGGCGATCTCGTCCAGGCTGAACGTGCGGCGCGCGCGCTTCGAACGCCCGATTTCGATGTCGTAGCTCACGAGGGGTCCTTTCACGGCACGCGGGGCGCACCGAGGGTGTGCGGCGCGGTCAGCGCTGGTAGTTGGGGGCTTCCACCGTCATGGTGATGTCGTGCGGGTGGGACTCCTTGAGCCCCGCCGGGGTGATCCGCACGAAGCGTCCCTTGTGCTTGAGCTCCGCGATGTCGTGGGCGCCCACGTAGAACATGGTCTGGCGCAGGCCGCCGTCCAGCTGGTGCAGCACCGAGGCCAGCGGACCGCGGTAGGGCACCTGGCCCTCGATCCCCTCGGGGATGAGCTTCTCGTCGTCGGAGACGTCCGCCTGGAAGTAGCGGTCCTTGGAGTAGGACGTGTTCTTCCCCCGGGACTGCATGGCACCGAGCGAGCCCATGCCGCGGTAGGCCTTGTACTGCTTGCCCGACACGAAGACCAGCTCCCCCGGGGACTCGTCGCACCCGGCCAGCAGGGAGCCGAGCATCACGGAGTCGGCACCGGCCACGAGCGCCTTGCCGATGTCACCGGAGTGCTGCAGCCCGCCGTCCGCGATCAGCGGAACACCCGCGGGAATGGTCACCTGCGCGGCCTCGTTGATCGCGGTCACCTGGGGCACGCCCACGCCCGCGATGATGCGGGTGGTGCAGATGGAGCCCGGGCCCACGCCCACCTTCACGGCGTCCGCCCCGGCGTCCACGAGGGCCTGGGCCCCGGCGCGTGTGGCGGCCTGACCCCCGATCACGTCCACGTGGTCCGCGGCGGACTCCTTCTTGAGCCGCGCGATCATCTCCAGCACGCCCTGGGAGTGGCCGTTCGCGGTGTCGATGAACAGCGCGTCCACGCCGGCCTCCACGAGCGTCATGGCCCGCTCCCAGCCGTCGCCGAAGAAGCCCACGGCCGCACCCACGCGCAGCCGGCCCTCATCGTCCTTGGTGGCCAGCGGGTACTGCTCGGCCTTGGTGAAGTCCTTGACCGTGATGAGCCCCGTGAGCCGGTCGTGCTCGTCCACGAGCGGCAGCTTCTCGATCTTGTGCTTCGCGAGCAGCGCGTGGGCCTCGTCCTTGCCCATCCCCACCCTGCCCGTGACCAGGGGCATGGGGGTCATGACGTCGCGCACCAGGCGGGTCTCGAAGTCGCTCTCCGGCAGGTAGCGGGTGTCCCGGTTGGTGATGATGCCCAGCAGCTTCTGGTCCTGGTCCACCACGGGCAGCCCGGAGACCTTGAAGTACCCGCACAGCCGGTCCAGCTCCGCCAGCGTGGCGTCCGGGGCGACGGTCACGGGGTTGGTGATCATCCCGGACTCGCTGCGCTTGACGCGGTCCACGTGGTCCGCCTGGTCCTGGATGGACAGGTTGCGGTGGATCACGCCCATGCCGCCCTGGCGGGCCATGGAGATCGCCATCGCGGACTCCGTGACGGTGTCCATCGCCGCGGAGAGCACGGGGGCCTCCAGGGTGATCCGGCGCGAGAGGCGCGTCCGCGTCAAGGCGTCCGAGGGGATCACGTCCGTGTTGCCCGGCAGCAGCAGGACGTCGTCGTAGGTCAGTCCGGTGAAGCCGAACGGGTCGTCCATCAGGGCAGTGGGCACGTTGTCAGACACGAAGGGTCCCTTCCACACGAGGTTGTCCCCACCAGTCTACGGGCCACTCCCGGCAGCGCCCGAGCCGCACCGTCGCTGCGAGCGCCGTGGGCGACGACGCCGCCGCACTCCCGCGCGCGCCGGTTCGGGAACCTCCGGGAGCCGGGAAACGCCGCTGGCGTGGGACCACCGGGGTGGGCCCACGCCAGGGGCGTTGCGCCGTCAGCGGGACGGAACGGGGATCAGTCCTCGTCCTTCTTCTCGGCCACGAGCGTCTCCGTGGTCAGCACGAGTGCTGCGATGGAGGCGGCGTTCTGCAGCGCGGAGCGGGTGACCTTGACGGGGTCGATGATGCCCGCGGAGAGCAGGTTCTCGTACTCGCCGGTCAGCGCGTTGTAGCCGTTGCCGGGCTCCAGCTCCGCCACGCGGGAGGCCACCACGTTGCCGTCCTGGCCCGCGTTCTCCGCGATCCAGCGCAGCGGCTGGGTCAGGGCGCGGCGCACGATGTTCACGGCCGTGGCGGCGTCGCCGGACAGGCCCAGGTCCGTGCCCTCGAGGGACGTGGACGCGTGCACGAGCGCCGAACCGCCGCCGGCCACGATGCCCTCCTCGAGCGCGGCGCGCGTGGAGGACACCGCGTCCTCGATGCGGTGCTTGCGCTCCTTCTGCTCCACCTCGGTGGCGGCGCCCACCTTGATCACGGAGATGCCGCCGGCGAGGCGCGCCAGGCGCTCCTGCAGCTTCTCGCGGTCCCACTCGGAGTCCGTGCGGGCGATCTCGGAACGGATTTCCGCGACGCGCTCGGCCACGGCCTCGGAGGACCCGGCACCGTCCACGAGCGTGGTCTGGTTCTTGGTCACGGTGATCCGGCGGGCGGAGCCCAGCTGGGAGAGCTCCACGCCCTCGAGCGAGATGCCGAGCTCGGGGGTGATCACGGTGGCGTCCGTGAGCACCGCGAGGTCCTGCATGATCGCCTTGCGGCGGTCGCCGAAGCCGGGAGCCTTCAGCGCCACGACGTCCAGCGTGCCGCGCAGCTTGTTGACCACCAGGGTGGACAGGGCCTCGCCCTCGACGTCCTCCGCGATGATGGTCAGCGGCTTCTTGGCCTGCAGCACTTTCTCCAGCACGGGCATGAGGTCCTGGATGGAGGAGATCTTGCCCTGGAACAGCAGCACGAAGGTGTCGTCCAGGACGGCCTCCTGGCGCTCCTGGTCCGTGATGAAGGACGGGGACAGGTAGCCCTTGTCGAACTGCATGCCCTCGGTGACGTCCAGCTCCACCTCGGTGGAGGAACCGTCCTCGATGGTGATGACGCCGTCCGTCCCCACGGTCTCGAAGGCGCGGGCGATCAGCTCGCCGATCTCCTCGGACTGCGCGGAGATCGCGGCCACGTGGGCCACGTCCTTGCCCTCCACGGGGCGGGCGTTGTCCAGCAGGCGCTGGGACACCGTGGCCACGGCGGCCTCGACGCCGCGTTTGATGTCGCTCGGGGCGGCACCCGCCGCCACGTTGCGCAGGCCCTCCCTCACGATGGCCTGCGCGAGCACGGTGGCGGTGGTGGTGCCGTCACCGGCGACGTCGTTGGTCTTGGTGGCCACCTCCTTGGCCAGCTGCGCGCCGAGGTTCTCGTACGGGTCGTCGAGCTCCACCTCGCGGGCAATGGTCACGCCGTCGTTGGTGATCGTGGGGGCGCCCCACTTCTTGTCCAGCACCACGTTGCGGCCGCGGGGGCCGAGGGTGACCTTGACGGTGTCGGCCAGGCGGTTCACGCCGGACTCGAGTGCTTTGCGAGCGGTGTCGTTGAACACCAACTGCTTGGGCATGTGTGCTCCTTAGAAATGCGTGCGGAACGAAGAGACGTGCGCGGTGCCCGTGCGGCCCGCTTCCTGGCGGACGTCACGGGCACCGCGCACGAAGAGACGGTGGAGAAGCTACTTCTCGATGACGGCGAGCACGTCGCGTGCCGGGAGCACCAGGTACTCCTCGCCGTTGTACTTGACCTCGGTTCCGCCGTACTTGGAGAAGATGACCAGGTCACCCTCCTTGACGTCCACGGGGATGCGGTTGCCCTTGTCGTCCACGCGGCCCGGGCCCACGGCCAGGACGGTGCCCTCCTGGGGCTTCTCCTTGGCGGTGTCCGGGATGACCAGACCGGAAGCGGTGGTCTGTTCAGCGGCCAGCGGCTGAACCACGATGCGATCCTCGAGAGGCTTGATGGAGACCGACACGATCTCTCCCTTTCTTCTAGGCGTGTGAGACTGTGCGTCCTCGCGGTGCCACGGGGTCCCGCGGCGGAGGACGGCACAGGCCAGTTGGCGTACCAACCGTCGTCGCGGTGCCGATTGAGCGCCTGGCCTTTTAGCACCCTCACCATGAGAGTGCCAACAAGAACTGTAGGGACGCGCCCCGCGCCCGGTCAAGGCGCGCCGCGCCCGCTCCCCTGTGGGCTGAAACGCCGCGGACGACGCCGCCAGCGCGCCGGTGCGCGCCCGGTCCACCACCCGCGGGGACCGCCACGGCCGCGGTCGGCCACCCGTCCGGACCCTCACCGCTGCGGCGCGCCAGGGCGCCGCGCCGGGCCCCTGCACAGCCCCACCCAACACG
>NZ_PHOA01000200.1 GCF_003687455.1 Kocuria tytonicola
GGGCGCCGCAGGAGGTGGCGAGGCGGCGTCGTCGCCCTGGGGTGCGAAAACTACGTGCGAGTAGGGTGAGTGACGGGGGCCACGCCCGTGGACTCCGGGGCTCGCGGGGAACAACCCGCGCGCAGCTCGCACAGCAGTGAGGGAGAACATCATGGCTGAACTGACCAACGTGACCGTGATCGGATCCGGGGTGCTCGGATCGCAGATCGCCTTCCAGGCCGCGTACTTCGGCAAGACCGTGACGGTGTACGACATCAGCGAGGAGATCGTGTCCAAGCTTCCCGCCAAGTGGGAGCGGCTCTCGGCGCTCTACGTGCGGGACATGGCGGCCACACCCGAGCAGCTGGCGGCGGCGACCTCCCGCCTGAGCGGGACCACGGACCTGGCGGCGGCGCTCGCGGACGCGGACATCGTGATCGAGGCCGTCCCCGAGAACCTGGAGCTGAAGAAGAAGGTCTGGGCGCAGATCGGTGAGGTGGCGCCGGAGAAGACCATCTTCTGCACCAACTCCTCCACCCTGCTGCCCAGCGACATCGCGGAGGCCACGGGGCACCCGGAGCGGTTCCTGGCCCTGCACTTCGCCAACGAGGTGTGGCGCAACAACACCGGCGAGGTCATGGGCCACGCGGGCACGGATCCCGCCGCGGTGGACGCCGTGCTGGCGTTCGCGGAGCAGATCGGGATGGTGGCCATCCACATCCAGAAGGAGCAGGCGGGCTACATCCTCAACTCGCTGCTGGTACCCTTCCTCACCGCCGCATCCCACCTGTGGGTCAACGACATCGCGCAGGCCGAGGACATCGACCGCACGTGGCGCACCGCCACCGGTTCACCCCTGGGCCCCTTCCAGATCCTGGACCACGTGGGCATGGAGACCTACTACCAGATCAACATGAACGCGGGGACCGAGGAGTCCCGGCGGGTCGCGGAGCGGGTCAAGCGGGAGTACATCGACCAGGGCCACATGGGCCGCAGCTCCGGGCAGGGCTTCTACACGTACGAGTGAGGGGCTGAACCGGGGCGCCCGCCGCGCCTGCCGGGCGCCGCAACAACTGAGCAGATGCAGAATCCGGACCCGTTTTCTGCATCTGCTCCGTTATTG
>NZ_PHOA01000201.1 GCF_003687455.1 Kocuria tytonicola
GTTCAGGTCGATCCCGCCCAGGGCGTCCACGAGCGAGGCGAAGCCGTCCATGTCGATCAGGGCGTACGCCTGGATCTTCAGCCCCGTCACACCCTCGGCGGCCTCCTTGGTGGCCTGGGCCCCCGGGTCCGCGACACCCTCGTAGAGGTCCTTGTGGTTCTGCATCACGTCCGTGTAGATGGCGTTCATGATGCACTCGTCACCGCAGTTGAAGCCCTCCGGGTAGACGGTGCTCATGGGCGAGCCGGAGGGGAAGGGGACGTTCTGCAGGTTGCGGGGGATGGAGACGGTCACGGTCTGCCCGGAGGACGCGTCCACGCTGAGCACCGTCATGGAGTCCGGCCGCCGGCCCTCCCGGTCCTCGCCGGCGTCCCCGCCCATGAGCAGGATGTTGTAGCGGCCCTCGGAGGGGGCGAACGGCAGGCCGCCCGCAAAGGTGTGGGAGATCGCACCGCGCGCCACCGAGACCAGGTGGGCGGCGTAGCCGAGCCCACCACCGGTGACGAGCATGGCGAGCACGGTCACGACGATCACCGCCCGCTTCATCCCGGTGCCGAGCAGGCCCGGCCGGATGAGGCGCAGGGTGTCGAACCACAGCACCACCCAGCCGATGGCGAGGGCCACGAGGACCACCATGAGCACGGCGGAGGTGATGGAGCTGGTGAGCAGCCAGATCAGCGCGGTGCGCCACACGAACCAGAGCACCAGGGCGAGGACGAGTGCCGCCCAGACCGCGGCGGTGATCCGCACGGCGATCCGGCCGATGCTGCGGCGCCCGGCCACGAGCTGCGTGGAGCCGGGCACCAGGAGCGTGGCCCCCAGCAGCCACCAGGCCCGCTTGGTGCGGGTCCCGGGCGCGGCGAACCGCGGATGGGAGAGCGGATCGCCCACACGGGAGCGGGAGCGGCGCGGGCCCTCGTCCGGGTGGCGCGCCGCCGTGGCCCCCGCAGCGGGCGCCCCGGTTCCGGGTCCGCCGGTCCCCGCGGCCGACGGGGCGTCGTCGGGCAGCTGGTCGTCGGCGCGGGTGGCGGAGGGGCGGGCGTCGTCGCCGCGGGGGCGGTCGGTGGATCCGTTCACGTGAAACTC
>NZ_PHOA01000202.1 GCF_003687455.1 Kocuria tytonicola
GGTCGGGAGCGAAGACGTCATGGGAACCTCGTGGTGGGGAGAGCGGCCTGCCGTCCGCCGGGCACCGGCAGCATCCGGCGGCCGCAGTGCACCTGGTGGCTGCGATGCACCCGGTGGCTACGGACGGCGCCAGTGCGGGATGCGCAGGGACTCGGGCACCGGAACGGAACGGGCGGGCGGCTCCGCGGCCGAATGTGCTTTCGCAACCGAACGGCTGGCCCCAGGATACCCGTCGTCGGGCGCGCCGCCCCCACCGCGAGGGGTGGAGTGCGGGCCCACGGAGGCGTCGTGCCCGGGGACCTGGTCGCTGCGCGGTGCGCCACCGGTCGCCTCGCCGTCCCCGGCCTCGTCGTCGCCCCGGTAGGAGACGTCCCGCAGCACCCGGGCGCCGGGCACGGGGTTCGGACGCGCGGCCCCCAGGGACGGCCCGCGGGTCGAGACACGGCGTGCCGCAGGCTGGTCGTCGGCGCGCACGGCCTGGACGACGTCGTCGAGGTCGTCCCGGTCCCAGCCGCCGGGCGCTTCCAGGCGCACCACGCGCCAGCCGCGCGGGGCGGTGAGGGTGTCGGCGTGGACGGGACAGAGATCGTAGGCGTGGGGCTCGCGCCGCGCCGAGAGGGCACCGATCACCGCGGTGGAGTCGGAGTAGACGTAGGTCAGCGTGCACACCGCGTCCCGGTTGCACGTCTGCTTGGAACAGCTGCGGCGAGCCACCGCGGACTCCGGCACCGGGCTCAGCGTCCCCGGCGGCGCAGCCGGCGCCGCTCGCGCTCGGACAGTCCGCCCCAGATGCCGAACTTCTCGTCGTTGGTCATGGCGTAGTCGAGGCACTGCCCGCTCACGGGGCACGCCTCGCACACGCGCTTGGCGTCCCGGGTGGAACCGCCCTTCTCGGGGAAGAAGGCCTCGGGATCCGTCTGGGCGCACAGCGCATCCGTCTGCCAGGCCAGCTCGCCCTCGGCGTCGCCCTCGCTCACGGAGTAGAGACCGGCCACGGCCTGCCACACGGAGGCGTCCACGCTCTGGGCGTCGTAGACCTCCGTGCCTGTCAAGCTCTGGGGGGTCTGGGCCGGGGG
>NZ_PHOA01000203.1 GCF_003687455.1 Kocuria tytonicola
GACCTCCCCACACCCCGCTGCGGCCGTGGAGCCGCACCACGAACCACCACCCCGGAAGGACCACCCCATGCAGACCATCCTCGGAGCCGGCGGACCCATCGCCGACGAGCTCGCCCGCGAGCTGCACCGCGAGTTCACGCACGACATCCGCCTCGTGAGCCGCCACCCCTCCCTCGTCAACGACACCGACGAACTGGTGGCCGCGGACCTGACCGACGCGGAGGCGACCTCGCGCGCGGTGGCGGGCAGCGACGTCGTCTACCTCACCGTGGGGCTGCCCATGGACTCCGGGCTGTGGGAGGAGAAGTTCCCCGTGATGATGCGCAACACCATCGCGGCGGTGAAGGAGCACGGCGCGAAGCTCGTTTTCTTCGACAACACCTACATGTACGCGGGGACGCCCGAGTCGCAGACCGAGGACACCGCGTTCGCACCCAACGGGCGCAAGGGAGCGGTGCGCGCCGAGATCGCGGCCCTGCTGCTCAAGGAGATGGAGACCGGGACGATCGACGCGCTGATCGGGCGTGCCCCGGAGTTCTACGGGCCCGGCAAGACCAAGAGCTGGACCAACACACTCGTCTTCGACCGCATCCGGGCGGGCAAGCGGCCGTTCGTGCCGGTCAGCGCGAGCACGCGTCGATCGCTGATCTGGACCCCGGACGCGAGCCGCGCGCTCGCCCTGCTGGGCAACACCCCGGACGCCTACGGGCAGACGTGGCACCTGCCCATCGACCAGGACCGGCTCACCTACCGGCAGATGATCGAGATCGCCTCCCAGGTCACCGGCCGGAAGATCCGGTACACCGTGCTGCCGCGCGCCGTGTTCGTCGCGGGTGCGCGGTTCATTCCGACCCTGCGGGAGGCCAACGAGCTGCTGCCGCGCTACCGCGGGGACAACCTCTTCGACACATCCCGGTTCGCGGAACGCTTCCCCGAGTTCCAGGTCACCCCGTACCGTCGGGGCATCGAGGAGATCCTCGCGCAGGACTGAGCCGCGCTCAGGCGGGTTCTGGGGGCCGCCCCGCCCCCATCCGCCCCCGCCAGGGG
>NZ_PHOA01000204.1 GCF_003687455.1 Kocuria tytonicola
GGTGGGGGCGGTGTCACAGGTTCTGCAGTGGTTTCTGGTGGAGCAAATGCATCGCAGTGCCGCGAAATCTGCAATAACGGAGTAAATGCGGCATCAGGGCACCAGGGCATCAGGGCGCCACGGCAGCCTCGCTACGGCGCTCCTCAGTTCGCCTGCTGCAGCTGCGCCAGCGGGGCCCAGCGCATGAAGATTCGGCGCAGCGCCGCAGTGGCGGACCCGAAGTCCCCCTCGCGGAGGAGCTCCACGGCGTCGGACATGTCCTGCGGGGACTCGTCTGGCTGAATCCGGTCCGCCAGGGCGCCGTAGTCCAGGCTCACCAGGGAGGCGGGGCTGAAGGAGTCCAGCCAGCGGCCCAGCCGGGGGAGGTCGTGGGCGAACGCGGCAGCCTGCCGGGCCTCGTCGGGGAGGTCGTCCTCGGGTGCGTCGCCGGAGACGGCCCGTCCGGCGTCGTCGATGGTCTGCGCGGCCCGGAGGGCGCGGCGGGCGGCGGCGTCCGCGGGGGCCACGAGCCGGTGCACCTCGTGCCCGGAGTGCCGGGACGTCACGCGGTCCTCGGGGGCGAACGCGGCGAACCACGCCAGCGGCACCACGTACGAGGACTCTCGGGTGTAGACGGGGAGGAAGCTCTCCCGGGAGGTGGCGCGGGCGGCGTCGTCCACCTGGCCCTCGGGGACCAGCAGCGGCAGCAGCTGGGCGCTGTCCTCGTTCTCGGCGGCCGTGAACAGGCGCAGGGAGCGGCGCAGGCGCTGGGTGGGGTGGAACACGGGGAAGTCCCCCGCAGGAGCCGCGACGGGTGGCGTGCCGGGCACACGAGGCGCGCCGTCCTGCAGCGGGCCGTTCTGCGACGCACCGCCGCCCGAGGCACCACCTCCCGGGGCGCCACTGCCCGAGGCATCGCCGCCCGACGCTCCGACGCCCTGGGCGCCACCTGCCGAAGCCCCCCGCAGCCCCGGCGCGCCACCGCCCGACAAACCGCCCAGCCGCCGCGCACCCGCGGGAGCCGTGGAGAACGGCATGCGCCACATCGGGTCCTGGG
>NZ_PHOA01000205.1 GCF_003687455.1 Kocuria tytonicola
TGCGGGGCGTCTTCGGTGGGGACCCGGACGTCGTCGAGGATGCTCCGCACGATCTCCTGTGCGCTGTCCGCACCCGAGCGGCGCTCCAGGATGAGGCGGTGGGCGAGCACGGGCACCGCGACGTCCTTGACGTCGTCCGGCAGGACGTGGTTCCGCCCGGCCAGGGCGGCCTGTGCCCGTGCGGCGGCCTGGAGCTGGAGGGCGGCGCGGGGGCTCGCGCCCAGGCGCAGGTGGGGGTGCGTGCGGGTGGCCGCGCACAGCGCCACGATGTAGCGGCGCACCGCGGTGGACACGTGCAGGGACGCCACGTGCTGCACGAGCGCGCGGGCCTGGTCGATGTCCAGCACGGGGGCGAGGTCCGCCAGCGGGGAGCCCGAGCCGTGGTCGGAGAGCATGGCCACCTCGGCGTCCGCGTCCGGGTAGCCCATGGAGATCCGTGCGGTGAAACGGTCCCGCTGCGCCTCCGGGAGGGGGAAGGTGCCGTCCATCTCCACCGGGTTCTGGGTGGCGACCACCATGAACGGGGTGCCCAGCCGGTAGGTGGTGCCGTCCGCGGTGACCTGGCCCTCCGCCATCGCCTCCAGCAGTGCGGACTGGGTCTTGGCGGACGCACGGTTGATCTCGTCCCCGATCACGATGTTCGCGAACACCGGGCCCGGCTTGAACTCGAACTCCCTGCGCGCCTGGTCGTACACCGAGACGCCCGTGATGTCCGTGGGCAGCAGGTCCGGGGTGAACTGGATGCGGCTCACCGAACCGCCGACGGCACCCGCCAGGGTCCGCGCGAGCATCGTCTTGCCCACGCCGGGGACGTCCTCCACCAGCAGGTGGCCACCGGCCAGCAGGACCGTGAGGGCCGTGCGGGTCTCGGCGGGCTTGCCGTCGATGACCGCGTTCATGCGGTCCAGGACGGCCTTCGTGTGGGCGGCGAACTGCTCCATGTTTCCTCGTCTCACGGGGGCGGGGGCGGGGTGTGACTG
>NZ_PHOA01000206.1 GCF_003687455.1 Kocuria tytonicola
GCCCACAGCTGCCATACATCCAGGGTGAGCAACACGAGAATCTCCTAGCGCGATGAGGTGAGCTGAGACACAATTAACTAGATGCGCGTGCATCTTGGCACCGTGGTCATCCGAGCTCAGAGTAGCTCACCATGGCAGTAACTACAACGTTCATTATTTTCGACGAACCTCCGTGTCCTCATCCCTCCAACCCCGCCAGCGCGGGGATCACGAGCAACTCGTAACCACAACGGGCTCATCCCCGCATCGCAGGGAACTACCTCCTCACAGTACGTCAGCGCGCTCACCACCCCATACGCTGACCCCATGACCACCCACCGCTTCACCGGCCACATCGCCGGCGTCGGCACCTCGGGCGGCACGCGCCTCGTGCTCGGCTGCTGGGACCGCACCCCGCACGGCCCGTTCGCGGACGTCATGCTCGCCCACCCGGACGGCCACCGCGAGCTGCTGGCCCCCGACGACTGGGTGGCGGACTTCGTCTCCGCGACCTACACCTTCGACACCGTCACCCGTGTGCCCGTGTCCGTGACCCGCACCGGCTTCTCCCGCGCGTCGCGCTGGCGCGTCGCCGCCGGTCCCCTCACGTGGCAGTTCAGCGTGGGCCCGCGCACTCCCCTGGGCAACCTCCTGCAGGCGGTCCCGCGTCCGCTGAGCACGTCATTGGGTTTCGCGCGCCTTACCAACCTGGTGGCACCGCACGTCGTGCCCGGTGTGCAGACACTGGGCACCGCCGGTCACGACCGAACGGAGTGGTACTCCGCGTACGACCTGCACGCCATCACGTTCTCCCGTGCCGCGTGGGACGGCCGCGATCTGGGCACGCTCACGGACATGACCCCGCCCCCGGACTTCGGCTTCAGCTCCACCCCGCGCCGCCCGAGCCTCACGGCGCTCACCAGCAC
>NZ_PHOA01000207.1 GCF_003687455.1 Kocuria tytonicola
GTCCGGTGGCGGGCCCGCCTCGGACCGAGGGGTGTCGAGCGGCTCCCCCGGCTCGGGACGGGGTGCCCCGAGCGGTCGGGGCGCAGGTCCCGAGCGGCACTCCGGCGCCCAGCACGGTGAGGGTTCCCCATCCTCCGAGACACCGGACTACTTCCGCGAGCCCGAGGGGTTCGGGGTCAACCGTCGGCGCACCAGCGAGACCACCCCGGCCCCCACGCTCGGTCAGGCCCAGGACGCCGCGGGCGGGCAGAACCCGCGCCCCGCAGCGGGTGCCTGGGAGGGCCCCGGGGGCGAGCAGAGGGGCACCGGTGCAGGGGCCCCGGAGCACGCCCACGCTCAGGAGCAGCGCCGGGGACACGACCAGGACCGCTCGCAGGGACGCTCCTCCCAGCCGTCCCAGGGCCGTGGCCGCCCGGAGGGCCCCACGTCCTCCCCCTCTGCAGATGACGACGAGCCCGTCACCTCGTGGTCGGTGGCCGCCATCCCCCAGCCGGGTGACTCCGCCGCGGACACGGGGCGGCCGGATACCCCCGCGGTCGACGAGGTCCGAACGGGCACGCCGGACAGCACGGGCGGGGAAGCCACGACCGGAGCGGAGGGCTCGGCCGCCGCTCCCACCGCGAACGAGAGCCCGGGAGCGCTCGACGGAGCCCCTGCCGCCCCCCGCAGCACTCCCGCCGCGGGATCTCCGAACCACCCATCCGGTGACCGGGCGGGCGGGCGCCCCGATTCGAGCACCCGGGGGGCCTCGGCGCCGACTCCCGGAGCCGACACGGCAGGCGTCTCGATCGGTGCCGACCCTGCTCCGGGCGCATCCGCCGGTCCCAGCTCCGCGCGGCACGGCGGCCCCGACGAGGC
>NZ_PHOA01000208.1 GCF_003687455.1 Kocuria tytonicola
ACTTAGCGGAAGCAACCCCCCCCCCAGTGCTAAGGACCCCCCATGAGCGACCGCGAGCATGTTCCTACCCGTTCAAAAGTGATTTTCTGCCTCTGGCTGGCCGTAGTCATCACCGTGATATGGCTCGTTGGCGCCATGGTCAGCGACGCGAAAGCACATCATGCGAAGGCGGATCAGACTGAATGGCTCGCCAAGCTCCAGGACAACCTCGCAGTCTCTCTCAACGCATCATCGTGGGACAGGGCATGCTCCGAGACAAGCATCAGCTGGGTCTGCGGGATCCAGTCCATGGAGGCCACAGGGGACCATGAGCTCACGCTGCACACCGATCTGATGAGTGTGGACAGCGATGATGCCTTGCAGTACGCCCGGATGTTCACCGGCGACGACTGGACCAACAATGACCCCGCGACCGGCGTCCTGATCGTGGATCGTCGGGGGCTGGAAAAGTTCTATTCGAAGAACAAGGCCGATAGTGAGTGGGCCGACAACTATCAGAAAGACGTGGAACGCAAGGAAACTTTGGAAGACCTGGGGCTGATCGAAAAGTAACCCCCCGGGGGGGGTGCCCACCCGCGTTGAGTGCCTCACCATCGTCCATCCCGAACACGCCTTACTGGGGTGACGAGCGCAAGCTCGATCAACGCCTCAAAAATCCCACCCATAACTAGCCCAGGAGCACCCCCATGCACCGTTGTGCTATCCCCTTGACCCTCGCTGCCGCGTCGCTCGCCCTGACCGGGTGCGCCGCCCAGCAGGACCCGGCACCCACGGCGACCGTCACGGTGACGGCCACCCCGTCTGCAGAGTCGTCCACTCCCACCCCGGAGCCGCCCGAGACCTCCGAAG
>NZ_PHOA01000209.1 GCF_003687455.1 Kocuria tytonicola
CCCCCCCCGCCCCCCCCCGCCGAGTCCGCGCCCCTCACCGCCGCCCATTACACGCAGCCGGTGCGCCGCATCGTCCGCCGGATCGTGCAGGGAGTGTTCTTCCGGGGACTCGTGAACCGCACGATCACCCGCACGAACGTGGTGGACCCCGCCGCGTACGGGGTCAAGGGAACGTGCGTGGTGGTGGCCAACCACTCGAGCCACCTGGACGCTCCCCTCGTGATGAGCGGCGTCCCCCGGTACATCTCCCGCGACCTGGCCACCGGGGTGGCTGCGGACTACTTCTTCACCACGTGGTACAAGAAGTTCTTCACCCAGCTGATGTTCAACGCATTCCCCGTGGACCGGAGGGGAGAGGGTGCAAACCGGGGGCTGTCGAAGAAGCTGCTCGCCGCCGGTGTCCCTCTGCTGCTCTTCCCGGAGGGCACCCGCTCCAAGACGGGCAAGATGGCGCGTTTCCAGGTGGGCGCGGCGTCGTTGGCACTGTCCACCCAGGTGCCCGTGGTCCCCGTGGCGCTGATCGGCGCGCACGAGGCGATGCCGCGCGGCGCCAACTGGCCGCGCCCTGGCCGCCCGCCGGTCGTCGTGGCCGTGGGGGCCCCGCTGCGGACCCGCGGCAACGAGAAGGCGGACGCCTTCAACGAGCGCGTCGAGGCAGCCGTGCGCGCCCTGTACGCGGCCAACCGATACCGCATCCAGGACTAGGGCGTGTCTGACAAAGCCTTCGTCCAGGTGATGACGGAGTGCAGGATGATGGCGGCGCGGTAGGTCACAGCGTGTTTGTCGTACCGGGTTGCGATGGCGCGCCATTGTTTGAGGTGGCAGT